>CAXEZH010000045.1:0-15029 GCA_964000695.1 uncultured Mycolicibacterium sp.
CGCCGGGTGGCAGGTTGTCGTGATCACCGACGACGACATGCACTCACGAGCTCTGACCATCCTGGGTGCCCGCATCGAGGCGCCCCGCGACCACATTCCGACCGAGTGCGGCAACGCGGAGCGAGAATCCCGGGCTGTGGTCGCACCGCTCCGTGTGCTCCGGGAGCATCCAGAACTGGGCGCCGGATACGGGTCGCGCATGCTGCTCTGGGGAGAGCACCTCGACCAGGAGCCGACCGCGGGCTTGTGCACGTTCTGGTACCAACTCAGCTCGGCTGCGCGCAGTTTCAAAGCCTGTGCGCTGGGGTCTGTGGGCGGTGCCCCTGCGGCTGAGTGCGGTGAGCAGTTCTGGATGACGAACAGTACCGGCGCCCTCAGCGGCTCATATGACGGACCGACACGTCTGCGCTCGCACCTGGAGAGCCGCGATGGAGGTCGTGGACGGTGGCGGGCCGCGATGGAAGAATTCGTCCGTGGCTGAGCGATGGACCAAAGAGCGCCGTATCGAGCACACCCGGCAGATCTTGCTGGACGCGGCCGAAGAGGTCTTCGCCCGGAAAGGACTGACCGGTGCGGCGCTGGAGGAGATAGCCGATGCCGCTGGTTTCACCCGCGGCGCGATCTATTCCCAGTTCGGCGCGAAGGAGAAGTTGTTCCTGGCGGTCGTGGATCGGCAGCGTCAGCGCTTCCTCGACGGTTTCGCCGAGGTGATGATGTCTTTCCACCGTCTTGCTGATGTCGACATCGATGAATTGGCCTTGCGGTGGCGTCAACTGAGCAGCGGAACCGACCGTGCCGCTCTGGGCTATGAGCTGACTCTCTTCCTGCTGCGCAACCCGGACGCTCGGCAACGTGTGGCAGCGCAACGCCTCGAAACAGTCCGCGCACTCGGCGAATTCATCAGCAAGAACGTCGCACGCATCGGGGGTGTGCTCACCATCGAGCCCGAGACACTGGCCCGAATCGTGCTGGCCGCCAATGACGGAATCACCCTCGACAGCCATATCGACGGCCACGATCTCTACGGCCCCTACCTGCAACTCGTCATATCCAGTATCCGAACTCCGCAGTAGCAGACCCCGCGGCCCGTGCAGCCGCCGCGACGGGGAGATTCAGGAACCGCTGATGGCCTGCTCTCGGGCCCACCGGTAGTCCGCCTTGCCCGCAGGGCTGCGCTCGATGGCCGAGCGGAACACCACCGCTTTGGGCAGCTTGTAGCGGGCGAGGACGGCCGCGGCGTGGTCTACGATCTGCTGTTCGGTGGCCTCGGCACCGTCGGCCAATGCCACGACGGCCACCACCTCCTGACCCCAGCGGTCGCTGGGCCGGCCGGCGACCACGACGTCGGCCACGGCGGGGTGAGACAGGATCGCCGACTCGACTTCTTCGGCGAAGATCTTCTCGCCGCCTGAGTTGATCGTGACCGAGTCGCGGCCGAGCAGCTCGATCGCGCCGTCGGCGAGGTGCCGGGCTCGGTCCCCGGGGACCGAGTAGCGCACCCCGTCGATCACCGGGAACGTCGCGGCGGTCTTGGCGGCGTCACCCTTGTAGCCCAGCGGGACATAGCCGCGCTGCGCCAGCCAGCCCATCCCCTGATGGCCCGGCTCGAGGATGGAGCCGAGGTCCTCGGCGGCGACGAAGGTGTCCGGCCCGGCGGTGAACGTGCCGGTCGACACAGCGCCCGGTGCGGACATGTGCGTCATCTGGGCGCCCGTCTCGCTGGAGCCGACGCCGTCGACGACCATCAGGTTGGGCTTGGCGTCGATGAGACGCTGTTTGGCCGTCGGGGTCAGTTGCGCACCTCCGTTGGCCACCACGGCCAGTGAGGACAGATCGGCTGTGGTGCGCTCCAGCGCGTCGGCCAGCGGCCGTGCCATGGCGTCACCGACGACCGTGACGGCCAGGACCTTCTCGCGCTCGATCGTGCGCACCACGTCGTCGACGTCGAGGTGGCTGGTGACCTGTGAAAACACCACGGACTGGCCGGTGTTCATCGCCGTGAAGACCGCCCACTGCGCGGCGCCGTGCATCAGCGGCGGTAGCACGAGCAGCGTGGTGCCCGGCGAGTCGGTGCATCGCGCGGCGATCTCCTCGTAGGTGGTGGCCAGCTCGCCGGTGTAGAGGCTGCGCCCGCCGAAGGACGCCACGAAGATGTCGTGCTGGCGCCACAGCACGCCCTTGGGCATACCGGTCGTCCCACCGGTGTAGAGGACGTAGAGGTCATCCGGTGACGGTTGCACCGGCGGCGCCGTCGCCGGCCCCTCGGCCACGATGGACTCGTAGTCGACCGCGCCGGGCAACAAGTCGTTCCCGGACTCGTCGGCGATCTGGATCAGGACTTCGAGCCCAGGCAGGTCGGCCAGTACCTCGGCCAACCGTGGTGCGAACGCGGCGTGGTAGAGCAGCGCCGACGCACCTGCGTCGGACAACAGATACTGCAGCTCACTCTTGACGTAGCGGTAGTTGACGTTGAACGGGGCGACCCGTGCACGCCAGGCGCCCAGCATGCCTTCGACGTACTCGGGGCCGTTGTGGGCATAGATGCCGAGAAGATCCTGCCCGACCTCGTGGCCGGCAAGCTGGTGTCGTTCGGTATGGCAACCCAGGCCCCGGGAATGCAGATAGGCGGCCAGCCGGTTCGAACGCTCGACGATCTGCGCGTAGGTGAACCGGCGGTCACCCTGGATGATGAACTCGCGATCGCCGATCACGGCGGCGACGGCGTCGGCGGCGGCGGGCACGGTGAACTGGATCGGGTCGGTCATGACAGGAACTGTAAACGTCGGCGATCGGCGGGTGGACACTTGTCCGAAAGTTGTATGGTCGGAGTCATGGCGTCCACGCGCCGATGAGGTCGTCGGTGGTGGTCACGGTGGTCAGGAGTGACAGCGTGTGGTCGACTCATGTGCCGGCCGGGGAGTCGGCGGCGACCCCGGTGGGAGAGTGGGTGTCCACCTCGTAGAACTGCTGGGCCCATCTGCGCAGCGCCATGTAGGGCTTGGCGTCGACCGCCGCCAGTGGCGGATTCTCGATGTAGCGCTGGTGGCGCCAGATGTCACAGTCCTCCCACACTGTCTTGAGGAACTGACGTTCGACCTTGGCGCGCACCTCATCCGGAGGAATGTCGGACGTCTCGCCGACGACCTTGGGCCACCAGATCGAATAGAACATGTCCGACACCTCGTCGTCGACGGGTGTGCAGGCGAAAATCAGGCGGTGGTTCGATGAGCCCTCGAATGCGCTCACCGCAAAGCCCAAACCGGAGAAGTGGCTGTGGATCCGCAACGCCATCGTGTTCGGGTCGTCACTGGTGACGTCCGGCCAGCCGGTGAGGAACCGCCACTCCTCGTCGACGTGCTCCCAGTGCAGACACACCGGCGTCACGGTCGCGCCGTGCACATAGCGGAAATGCGAGCTGTCCGGACCGTTTTCGGCGACGATCTGCGGATGCACGGGGATCGCGTCGGCTCGGCTGGAGAACTCCGGATACGGCCGGTAGTAGGCGTTCTCATCGGTGTCGAACTGGGGGAACTTGTGGAAGAGGTCGGGCAGGTCCCACTTCGGCTCCTCGCCCTGCGGCTGGTACCACATGAACACGCAGCCGTACTGCTCCTGTACCGGGTACGACCGCAACCGCAGCGCGCGGTTGGGCCGGTCGGGCTGGTAGGGGATGTAGCGGTTGGTGCCGTCCGGACCCCAGCGCCAGCCGTGGAACGGGCATTCGACGCACTCGCCGACGACCTTGCCGCCGTGGCCGATGTGCGCACCCAGATGCCGGCAGTGCGCTTCGAGAACGTGTAAGGCTCCCGACTCGTCTCGGTAGGCGACCAGATCCTCACCGAAAAACCGCAACGGACGCACCGACCGGTCGCCGAATTCGGCTGACCAGCCGATCATGAACCATCCGGTGACCTTCCACGTGAACGGAACCTTCACGATGCCTCCCTGCTGCCTCGACGCAGAATCCGGCCGATCCGCCGCTCAGCTGATATGCGCGACGATACTGTAAGGGTCACAGTATCCTGGCCGAAGCCAACCGATCCAGGTCGGAGGAACAATGACGATCGACGGTGACATCGCACGCTTCGACGTGATCGTTGTCGGCGCCGGGTTCTCCGGTCTCTATGCACTGCACCATCTGCGCGAACTCGGTCTGCGGGTCCGCGTGCTGGAGAAGGCACACGCGGTCGGCGGCACCTGGCTGGTCAACCGCTACCCCGGAGCCCGGTGTGACATCGAGAGCATCGAGTACTCCTACTCGTTCTCCGAAGAGATCCAGCAGGAGTGGGCGTGGACGGAGACCATGTCCGCCCAGCCCGAGATCGAGGCCTATCTCAACTTCGTGGCCGATCGGCTCGATCTGCGGCGGGACATCGACTTCGACACCACCGTCGTGTCCATGTCCTACAGCGACGAGGCGGCCGAGTGGACCGTGCACACCGACACCGGTGCCAAGCTGGCCGCGCCTTTCGTCGTCGCGGCCACCGGGATCCTCTCGGTGCCGCTGGAACCCGCGATCCCCGGAATGGAGAGCTTCACGGGTACGTCGTTGCACACCAGCCGGTGGCCCGAAAGTGCGGTGGATCTGTCCGACAAGCGCGTCGGCGTCATCGGCACCGGATCCACCGGTATCCAACTGATCCCGGTGGCAGCTGGGCAAGCCAAGCACCTCACCGTGTTTCAGCGCTCACCCGCTTACACGCTGCCCTGGCGCGTCCGCGCATTCGAACCGGGCGAGCTCGACGAGCTCAAGGCGAGCTACCCGCAGATCCGCGCAGCGCAGCGCGAACACCCGGTCGGGGCGGCGCGGCTGAGCGCGTTCTCGGTGCTGCTCGAGATGCTGGTCAAGCCGCCGCTGAAGACAGCGTCGGCCGAGGAGCGGACGAAAGCGGTCGAGACCGGCGGCATCATGGGAGCGCTGAACTGGGGTGATCTGTTCTTCGACATCGAGGCCAACCAGATGGCCGCCGAACTGTACGGCCAAGCTGTCGCGCGCATCGTCGACGACCCCGAGACGGCCCGGGCGCTGACCCCGAGTCATCCGTTCGCCTGCAAGCGGCCGATCATCGACCAGGGCTACTACGAGACCTTCAACCGGGACAACGTCACCCTGGTCGACCTGCGGACCGACCCGATCGAGTCGGTGTGCCCACACGGAATCCAGACCGCTTCGGGCCTGCACAACCTCGACGTGATCATCTATGCCACGGGATTCGACGCGATGACGGGGGCGCTGAGCCGGATCGACGTGCGTGGCCGCGACGGAACGTCGCTGGGCGAGTTCTGGGCCGAGGAGGGGCCGTTGAGTTATCTGGGTCTGGCGGTGGCCGGCTTCCCGAATCTGTTCACCATCCAGGGTCCCGGAAGTCCCTCGGCAGCAGCCAATTTCGTGGCGGCCATGGAGCAGAACGTGGAGTGGATCGGTGCCTGCGTGTCGTATCTGCGCAAACACGGCTTTCGCACGATCGAGGCGCTGCCCGAGGCGCAACAGGAGTGGGTCGAGCAGGCCACTGCACTCGTCGCGGCCACCGTGTTGGTACACCCGAGCTGCAGCTCGTGGTACAACGGCGGCAACGTTCCCGGCAAGAAGCGCATGTACATGGGCTACACGGCGGGAATCCCGGAGTACCGGCGTCGGTGCGACGAGATCGCCGATGCGGGCTACGCCGGATTCAAGCTCGCGTGAAGCCTCGGCGTTCACCCGGCTTCCGAGGCGTGGCGGTGCGACGTCAGTGCGGCGGGGATCCGTAATCCCGGATGAACCGGTCACGCACATAACGCAGTTCACGATCCAGGTCGTAGCTCTGGCCGCCCACGGTCCACAGGTAGGCCGAACCGAAGATTGCGGCGCTGAGATCGGCTGTTGCCCTGTCGATGTCGGTGTCGGCGCGCACCGAGCCGTCTCGTACCCCACGGCGCAGGCCCGCCTCCACCTTGTCGATGCCGCGCTTCAGCCATGCCTGCACCCGCGGCCGCAACGGAGAGGTGCTCTTGACCGCCTCGAAGGTGGCCACGAACATCGCCCGCAGGAACTCGCTGTCCTCGGCGAACAGATGACGCACCCGGTCGAAGTGACCAACGGCCTCGGCCAGCCCGGTTGCGGTCGGGTCGGGTGCCGGGCTGAGGTCCCGGACGTACTCGTGCAGGAAGAATGCGTCGAGAATGGCGTCCTTGCTGCCGTACCGGGCGTGCACCATCGCTCTGCTGTACCCGGCGCGACGCCCGATCTCGGCGGCAGTGGTTGCTTCCCAACCTTTTTCGACGATCAGCGCAGCAGCCGCCTCGACCAGGCGGCGGCTGGACATCTCGACGCGCTCGGGCTGGGAGAGGCCTCGGGCGGGGGACGGCATCCTTGCATATTAGACGCTCGACAACTAACTTAGTTGCGCAGCAGCAAATAATTCGGGAGGTCGGCGGTGACTTCGAGCGGGGTGGCCGGAGGGGCACCCGACACCGTGCCGCGCGGGGTCGATGACCTGACTCCGGAGTGGCTCACCGCGGCGTACCTGATGGTGTTGGTGTTGCCGGTCGTCACGATGGTGGGTTGGCAGCACCTGCCGGAGCGGTCCCGGTCGCTGTCTCTGGAGCCGATCGCTCGCGCGATCGCGACGATCGACGACATCGCTGCGCTCGAGGTCTTCGAATGACGCGGTCGGCGCGCGAGGTCGTGGAACAGTACAACCTCGTGGTCTGGAACCGCCGAGACTTCGGCCTCGCCGACGAACTTCTCGGCGACACAGTGATCCGCCACGACGTGGGAGAGTCGACGACGCTGACCCATGAGCAGGCCGTCGACCGCGTGGTCGGGCACTGGGAGATGTTCGAGAGCATCCGCTTCGATCTCAACCTCGTCGTCGCCGGCGACGACGGCGAGCATGTCGCGGTGGTCTATCAGTCACCGATGACACTCAAGGACGGCACCGAGACGACCATCGGCAGCATGGAGATCTTCCGGGTGGTCGACGGCAGGATCACCGAAGTCTGGAATTGCGGTTACAAGCAGGGAGTGTGGGCATGAGCGGAGTGAATCGCCGATGACAGCGCGGATCTTGGACGAACTCGGGTACTACCTGCTGGCCGGCGCCGGTGGAGAGGGCCCGGCCACGCTGATGGACGAGGCGCGCCGCGGTGAACAACTCGGCTTCGGCACCGCGTTCATCTCCGAGCGGTGGAACGTCAAGGAGGCGTCGTCGTTGACCGGCGCTGCGCTCGCGGTGACCGACCGGATGCGAATCGCCACGGCGGCAACCAACCACAACACCCGTCACCCGCTCATCACAGGTTCGTGGGCCACCACCATGCACCGGCTCTCCGGCGGCCGGTTCACGCTCGGGCTGGGACGCGGGATCGCCGCGATGTACCACGCATTCGGAGTCCCAGCGGTCACCACCGCCCAGATGGAGGACTTCGCGCAGGTCATGCGCAAGCTCTGGCACGGCGAGATGATCTTCGACCACGACGGGCCGATCGGTAAGTACCAGATCTTGTTCCTCGACCCCGATTTCGACGAGGACATCAGGCTGGCGTTGGTCGCGTTCGGCCCCAAGACCTTGGCGCTGGGCGGGCGGGAGTTCGACGACGTCATCCTGCACACCTACTTCACCCCCGAGACCCTGCAGCGCGCGGTGAAAACCGTCAAGGACGCCGCGGAGCAGGCTGGTCGTGACCCGGCCAGCGTGCGGGTGTGGTCCTGCTTCGCCACCGTGGGCGATCATCTGCCCGAGGAGTTGCGGCTGAAGAAGACCGTCGCCCGGCTGGCCACCTATCTGCAGGGTTACGGGGACCTGCTGGTCAGCACCAACGGCTGGGATCCGGCGGTGCTGCAACGATTCCGTGGCGACGCAGTGGTGCAGTCGATTCCCGGCGGTATCGACCACAAGGCCAGTGCCGAGCAGATCGAGCACATCGCCACGCTGATCCCCGAGGAGTGGCTGGAACCGTCGGCAACCGGGTCGCCTCAGCAGTGTGTGGACCGCGTCCGCAAGGAGTTCGACTACGGCGCCGACGCGGTGATCATGCACGGCGCCACACCCGACGAACTCGAACCCATCGTCACGGCCTACCGCGCGTCCGAGTGAACTCGGCGTGGTTGTCGATGCTCGTCGGCGGCGACAACCACGCCGAAATCGCGGTGGTCAGGGTGCGGCCGCGTGCCGGCGGCGGAGTGACCCGAGTACCAGCCGGTCGCTGGCCAGCTCGTAGGACTGTTGTTGCGAGAGCGATTCCACGGAGTTGAGCATGGCTTTGATCTCGGTGTGGACCCGAGGTTGTCCGGCCGACAACATCGCGATCGCCCGCTCGACCGCGGTGTCGAGTGCGTCTGAATCGGCGACGACGTCGTTGAGCAGTCCGATTCGAACAGCCTCTTCTCCGCAGACCTGAGCCCCACTGGCAGTCAGCCAGAAGGCCGCGCGTCTGCCGACCATCCGCGGTAGCCACGCCAACACCAAAGCCGGCGCCAGATCGATGCGGACCTCGGGAAAGCTGAGCTGTGCTGCCCGGGTGGCCAGCGCCACGTCGCACAGAGCGGCGAGCCCGACACCGAATCCGGCCGCGTCTCCGTGCACTCTCGCCACGGTGACCAGACGTGTCGCCGTCAGCGCCTCGTTGAGGGCGACAAGGCGGCGAACTTCTGCGGGCAGGTCTTCGGGAGTGGCGGCGGTGCGCTCCCTACCCATACAGAATTGGTCCCCGGCGCCGGTGATGAGCATGATGTGTGCGGAATCCGGGGGAGCGGAGAGCACCTCGACCAGTGCGTCGCACATGTCCATGGTCATCAGGTTTCCCTCGGGACTGTCCAGCCGGACGGTCAGTACCGGGCCGTCCTGCTCGAACGAGAGGCCCTGTACTGCGGGAAGCGAGTTACCGCTCAGCAGATGCGCGGTCATGTCAGTTCAGCCTTTCCAGTGCGATGCCGCCGTACCAGTCCACGTCGTCGGGCGCGGTGCGCACCGTGACGGCGCGGACATGGGTGAAGTCGTTGAATGATTCCCAGCCGCCTTCCCGGCCGTGTCCGCTGTCTCGAACCCCACCCCACGGGGAACACGGGTCGAGTCGGTGATGATCGTTGACCCAGACGATGCCCTGCTCGAGCTTGGAGGCGACTCGATGTGCACGGGCGACGTCTCGCGTCCAGATGGACGAGCCCAGACCGTACGGCGAGTCGTTGGCGATGCCGACCGCATCCTCCTCGTCACTGAACGGGATCACCACCAGAACCGGGCCGAAGATCTCTTCCCGCGCGACCCGCATCTGGTTGGAGACGTTGGACAGCACGGTCGGGGCCACGAAGTACCCGTCCAGGCCCGGCACGCTCGGAATGACTCCACCGGTTTCCAGCTTCGCGCCCTCTGAAACCCCGATCTCCACATAGTTGAGGATGCGTCGTCTGGCCCGCTCCGAGATCACCGGACCCAGTTGTGTTTCGGCGTGGCTCGGATCGCCGATTCTGATCCGTTCGGCCTGATCGACGAGGGCGGCGACGAAATCGTCATAGACGCTGTTCTGCACCAGGATTCTGGTGCCGGCGATACAGGTCTGGCCAGCTCCGACAAAGCCGCCGAAAGCCGCGCCACGAGCGGACACCTCGACAGGCACGTCATCGAACACCAGAACCGGTGTCTTGCCGCCGAGTTCGACCGTCGATTTGGCGAACCTTGCGGCGGTGGCTACCGAGATGCTGCGCCCCACCTCGGTGCCGCCGGTGAACACGACCTTGTTCACCAACGGATGTTCGGCGAGCCCGGCGCCGGTGACAGGGCCGAGCCCGGGAACGACGTTGAAGACACCCGGGGGGACGCCGGCTTCCAGGGCGAGTTCTCCGATGAGCAGCGCGGTCAGCGGTGTCTGCTCCGAGGGCTTGAGCACGACGCTGTTGCCGGTGGCGAGAGCGGGCGCGACGCTCTTGGACGCGATCATCAGCGGATGGTTGAACGACGACAACGTCGCCACCACCCCGATCGGGAATCGGGACGTATACGAATGATACTGACCCGACATGGGTACCACCGCATCCCGGCTTGCCAACAACAGCGCGGCGTTGTAGCGATACCACTCGGGGAGCCGGGTGATCTGAGCCTTGGTCTCGGTGATCGGCCGCCCGTTGTTGACGGTTTCCAGTCGGTAGAGCTTGTCCATGTCACGTTCGAGCAGATCCCCGAAGCGGTTGAGAATCCGGGCACGCTCGTGGACCGGCAGCCGGGACCACACGCCGGCGTCGAAGGCCGTGCGTGCCGAGACCACCGCGTCGTCCGTGTCCTCCCGGCTGGCGCTGTGGCACCGCGCGAAAACAGCTGCTGTCGCAGGGTTGATCAGTTCGAGGATCTCGCCGCCACCGGGTCGCAGCTCGCCGTCGATCAGAAGACCGTGGATGTGCTCGCCGTTTCGCGAGGTGGCAGACGCGGCCGAAGCCACCGAAGAGTCAGTCATGGGGTTCCTTGTCAGTCAGGTCGTCAGGCGCTGGTGGCGACGCTGGGTTGGCGGGAGCTGGCTTCGAGTTCCTCGAACCGGCGCAGAATCGACGACTCCAGCACGGCGACCTCGGTGTTGGAGGCTTTGCGCGGGCGAGCGAGGTCGACGGGGATGTCCTCGTGGATGGTGCCGCCGGGCGCCAGCATGAGGATCCGGTCGGACAGCTCCGCGGCTTCGCTCACGTCATGGGTGACGAAGACCACCGTCTTCCGGGTCTGGGCCCACAGCTCCTGGAGGTGCTCGCGCAGACCTCGGGCGGTGATCGCGTCGAGGTGGCTGAACGGTTCGTCCATCAGCAACACGTCGGGCTCGATGGACAGGGCCCGGGCGATCCCGACGCGCTGCTGCTGTCCGCCGGAGAGCTGCCCGGGCCACTTGCGTTCGGCGTGGCCCAACCCGACGCGCGTGAGCGCCTGATGGACGCGCTCCTTGGCGGCCTCGTCGCGCACCTTCTGGACGTACATCAGGTTGTCGAAGATCGACCGCCAGGGCAGCAGTCGTGGCTCCTGGAAGACATAGGCGAGTTTGGCCTGCTGGGCTGCGGCACCCACGCTCACCGTTCCGGACGTGGCCGACTCGATGCCGGCGATGATGTTGAGCAGAGTGGTCTTTCCGCAGCCGGACGGGCCGACCAGAGAAACGAACGAACGGTCCGCGATCTCGAAGTTGATTCGATTGATGACAGTCTGCGGACCTGTCGGAGTGTTGAACACTTTGAGCAGGTCGGTGACAGTGACGTTGGCCATGCCAGTCTCCTTGATGTCGGTTTGCTAGGCGGCAGCTGCCGCGGATGGTTTGCCGGGCGCGGATTCACCGTCACGCCACCGGAACGCTCGCCGGGAAAGTCGCTCGAGCACAACACGATCGGTCAACACCATGAAGACGATGAAGAACGCGATCCAGGCCACGAACCCCGGGAGTTGATTGGCGTCGTACCAGTACCGGGCGCGGTGACCGACGCCGTCAGCAGAGCCGAACCACTCGGACAACAGCAATCCGTTCCAGCCCGACATCACACCGAACCGGATGCCGGCCACCACGTAGCCGGTCACTGCGGGAAGGACCGCGTGACGTAGTCGGCGTATCCGCGGCACGTCGTAGGACTGCGACATGTCCAGCAGATCGGGCGGTACCGACCGGGCGCCGGCTGCGACGTTGACGACGACGAACGGGACAGCCGACAGGATCACCGTGACGATCGGGGCCGTGTCGGCGAACCCGAACCACATGGTGCACAGCAGTGCCCAGATCACCGCCGGTATCGCCAGCCCGACCAGATTGACGTCACCGAACAGGTTGTCGAATATACGTGAGGAGCCGATCGCGATGCCGAGGGCCACGCCCACGATGATCGACAGTGCCATTCCGATCGCGAAGCGCTGCATGCTGATCGCGAAGTTGTAGAAGAACTCGCCGCGTTCGATTTCGCTGATCGCCGCATTCACCACCGGGATGGGCCCGGGGATGCGCTCCCCGAATGTCCCGGCGAGTTGCCACGCCACGAGAAATACCAGCGCTGCCGCCAGACTGGCCCCGAACGGACCGGTCAGCCACTTCTGCCGCGGGGTCACTCGGCCGTCGGCCGCCTGCCCGGAGCTGATCGCAGGTGCGCTCATCTCACCGTCCACCTCTCCACGCGAAGAACCGTCGTTCCAGGCCGGCCAGGAAGACTCGTTCGATCAACAGGATGAAGATCACGAAGAAGCCGGTCCAGGCCAGCACACCGGCTACGGAGAACTCCTGATAGGACTGACGAATCATGAACCCGATACCGCTGCGACCACCGAACACCTCGGTCAGCGCTTCCACTTTCCACGCCATCGCGAACCCGTATCGCAGCGCGGCGAACAGGAACGGCATGACAGACGGCAGGAACACCGACTTGACGATCTCCGCCCGTCCGATGCCATACACCGCGCTCATGTCGATCAGCTTGGTGTCCACTTCTTCGACGCCCTGGGCGACGTTGAGCGCGACATAGGGAAGAGCGACGAACGCCACCACCACGATCGGCCCGATGGCGCCGATGCCGAACAAGATGAGTGCGAATACCGCGAAGGCCAAGCCAGGTACGTTGCCCAGGACCAGGAGAGGCTGCTGCCAGAAGTACTTCTGGTAGCGCACGCGGCCCATCAGCAGGCCGAGCGGAACCCCGAACGCGGTGCCGATCGCGAATCCGAGCGCGATCTTGACGATGCTGGAACCGAACTGGACGAATGCGGTGCCGTCAGCGGCCAGATGCCACATCTCGGCGGCGACTGTCCACGGCGCCGGAAGCACGTACTCGGTGAAGACCACCAGCGAGCACATCGACCAGATTGCCAACAGCGTGGCGTAGCCGGCCAATTGGAGCCCGAAGCGGCGGGCCAACGCCGCACCCGGGCGGGCGGCGGGGGCGGCGTCCTCATCAGGGGCCGCGCCCGCCCCGCTCGCGGGCTTGCTCTGGGTGACTGTCACGAAGCGCCGCCTTGTTCAGACGGCCGGAACTTCGGCAGTGCCTGGTCCTGCTCCATGAACCCGGTCTCCTTGAGCAACGGGAACACCTGGGATTCGTTGTCGGCCCACGCCTGGTCGAATCGCACGTCGCGGACGAACCAGTCGTGGTCACCGACGTAATCCTGGACGAACGTGATGTCTTCCGGCGCCTCGACCGCGAAGTGCTGCGGATACGTCTCGATGATCGCGGACTGGTTGGCCTCCCACTCCTCCAGGCCGCGCTGCCAGACGTCGAGGAAGAATTCCACCTTCTCCGGATTCTCTTCTGCCCACTCGGCACCGGCGAGGAACACGTTGATCATCGGGCCCTCATGGCCTTGCACCACGAGCTCCGAGTACATGTCGGATGAGGCTTTGCCGTCGTAGAGCACCTTCAGCTCACCGCTGCGCAGCCCCGGGGTAGCGAACTCGGGCAGGCACACGCATGCGGCTACCTCGCCCTTCTCCACGAGCTCGGCTTGTTGCTGCGGGTCCGACACGATGATGTTGTAATCGCCGCCCCCCGAACGGAAGTCGACGTCGTGAAGCTTCTTGGCGTAGGCACCCCAGACCAGCGTGGCCGATACGGCGGTGAAGGCCGAGATGTCCTCACCCTTCAGGTCGGCCAGCGTGGTGGCCGGATTGTCGGCGCGTGCGATGATGACGCTGCGGTCCATGTTGTACTTGCCGATGACCACGGTGTCGCGCCCGGTCTCCTGTTCGATGACGGGCACCTCGTAAGAGGCCGACGACACGATGTCGGCGTGGCCGCCCGCGAATACGCCGAACTCGTCCCATGTCGAGGACGCGTCGATGGTGAAGCCGGACTGTTCCTCCATCTCCGCCAGAATTCCCTGGTCGGTGATGTAGTCCCAGACGGGATCCGGAGCGAACGTGAAGCGGATGACGCCCCCTTCGCCGCCGCTGGCTTCCGATCCGGGCCGGGAAACGCACCCGGACATGGCGATTGCGGTGGTCGCGGCGAGCAGAGCAGCTGCGAGCCGTTGTCCCAATCCGTTCACGATTGAGTTCCCTTCACTTGGGCGCCCCTCGGCTTCTTTGCCGTGGGTGCGGGTTCTTGGTTGCCGCGGTCGTGGTAGTTCACGACGTCGTCGCCCCCGGCTGCGCCGGGATGCTCGAGCAGATAGGAGAGGATGTAGTCATGCGAGGTCGCCAGATGCTCGCGGGTGAGCCTCGCCGCGAGCGCCGCGTCTCCGCCTTCCACCGCGCGCAGGATTCCCACGTGCTCGGCGTGGAGGTGTTCGGTGTGCCCGATGACCTCCAGGTGCATGTACAGGTACCGGTCGGTGAGCCGCCGCAATTGCTCGACGAGTTCGATCATGCGGGGCCGACTCGCCCGTTTGTAGACGCACGCGTGAAACTCGGCGTTGGCCGCCAACCAGATCGGCGCTTCGTTGCTCGACTCCATCAGCTCCATGTGCTTGCGCATCGACAGGATGTCGGCGCGCCCGACACTGGGCACCGCAATCTGGGTCGCTAGCGGTTCGACCGCTTCGCGCAGTTCGTAGAGCTCCTGCAGTTCGGGTACCGACATGCCGGTGACGATCGCGGTCGCCTTCGATGTCGGGTGCAGCAGTCCCTCGCCGGCGAGCAACTGGATCGCGTCCCGCACGGGTATGCGGCTCACTCCGAAGCGCTCCGCGATGCTCAGCTGCGACAGACGCGAACCGGGCGCCACCTCTCCGTGCAGGATCTCGTTCCGCAACTGGCTCGCAATCCGACTCGCGGCACTTTCGTATGCCATTTCCCCTCCATGTCTACTAACTGACCAAAATGTATACATCGAGGGCGTGTGCTGTCAATCACGTCGACTCCGGGTAGGAGGTGCACGTCACAACGCGCAAGGTCGATGACCGTGATTGCGCGGCGCGGATCACGCCCTGCTCGGGCGGAAAGGTCCGATCAGGGGGTGATCGTGGTGCGCGCGACCGGTTCAGCAGCCGCCTGACGGCGGTGGAGACCGCGAGACAGGCCGTCGAGAAGAGCGTCGCGGGTCTCCTCGGGGTGGATCAGATCATCGAAGCCGAGGTGGCCGGCCGAGCGGAACGACGCGTCCACTTCCG
>CAXEZH010000046.1:0-6682 GCA_964000695.1 uncultured Mycolicibacterium sp.
GCCAACGACGGCATCGTGTCGACCGCAGGCATCGTGGTCGGCGTTGCCGCGGCGACCGCCGAGCGCGGCCCGATCCTCACCGCGGGTATCGCCGGCCTCGCCGCGGGGGCGGTGTCGATGGCGTTGGGCGAGTACGTCTCGGTCAGCACCCAGCGCGACACCGAGAAGGCACTGCTGAGCAAGGAACGCCGAGAGCTCCGGGAGGACCCCGACGCCGAACTCGACGAGCTGGCCGCGCTCTACGAAGGCAAGGGGCTGACGCGGCGCACCGCGCGCACCGTCGCCCAGGAGCTCACCGCGCGCGACGCCTTCGCCGCACACGCCGAGATCGAACTCGGCATCACCCCGGGCGAGCTGACGAATCCATGGCAGGCGGCGCTGTCGTCGGCGCTGGCGTTCACGGTGGGCGCGCTGCTGCCCCTCATCGCCATCCTGCTGCCGCCGACCACGTGGCGGGTCCCCGTCACCGTGGTCGCGGTCCTGGTCGCGTTGGTGATCACCGGTGCCGTGTCCGCGGCCCTGGGTGGCGCCCCGAAGCAGCGCGCGGTACTGCGCAATCTCATCGGCGGTGGGCTGGCGCTGGCGATCACGTACGCGATCGGTCATCTGGTGGGGGCCGCCATCGCGTGAGTGCTTGACGCGACCACAACGACCACAAGCTCCATTACGGCCACAAGAGTGACTTGGGTCACATCCTTGCGTGACGATCTGCACAGAACACACCGAAAGGAACGAAGGTGCAGATCAAAGCAGCGCTGCGGTGGACGGTCGCCGTCGTCTGCGTCGGCGCTCTGGTGGTGGCCGCCGGCGTCGACGCCAGCCGGACCGGCGCCGGAGCCAACGCCCGCGCGAAACTCACCCTCATCGCGCCGGCCGCGGCCGGCGGCGGCTGGGACCTGGTCGCGCGGGAATCACAGCAGGCCCTGCGCAGCGACGGGATCGTCAACAACGTGCAGGTGGTCAACGTTCCAGGCGCCGCCGGAACCATCGGCCTGAGCCAACTGTCCCGGCTCGACGGTGACCCCACCACGATGATGGTCACCGGAACAGTGATGCTCGGCGGCATCATCCGCAACGACTCCCCCGTGGACCTGTCCACCATGACGCCCGTGGCGCGCCTCGCCGAGGACTTCGAAGTCATCACCGTGCAGGCGGATTCGCCGTTTCAGACCATCGACGACTTCCTGCAGGCATGGCGGGCCGACCCCGCGGCGCTGCCCATCGGGGGCGGCTCGGCCGGCGGCATCGACCACATGGTCGCCGCCCAGCTGGCCCTGGCCGCCGGCGTCGATCCGGCCGAGATCCGCTATGCGGCGTACGCCGGCGGCGGGGAGCTCACCATCAACCTGCTCTCGACCGCTCCGGGCACCCCCAGCGTCGGGATCAGCGGTTACAACGACTTTCGCGACCTGCTCATCGAAGGCCGGCTGCGCCCGCTGATGGTGGTGGCGCCGCAACGCCTCGAGGGACTCGAGGCCCCCACCGCCCGGGAGGCCGGCTATCCCGAGGTGGACCTGGTCAACTGGCGCGGCTACGTCGGGCCACCCGGGCTGGACGCGGGCGAACAGCAGGAGCTCATCGACATCGTCACCGAGATGGTCGCCACCGAGCAGTGGCGCAGCGCCATCGACCGCAACCGCTGGGACGAGTCCTTCCTGACCGGTGACGAGTTCGGCGTCTTCCTGCGCACCGAACAGGAACGGATAGCGACCATTCTGCGAGATCTGGGGTTGGCATGACGATCAACGACGAACGCGACACCGCGCCCGACACCGCCCGGACGCGCACCTTCTGGTCCGGGAAGAGCGCGCTGGTCATGCCCGGCCTGCTGGTCGCACTCGGGCTGCTGCTGATCTTCGGCATCGTCGACATGGAACTGGCTGACGACTCGGAGTTGTTCGGGCCCCGGTCTTTTCCAGCGATCACCGCGGGCTTCTGCTTCGTGATCGCAGCGCTGTTGGCCATCAGCATCGTCCGCAATCCCGAGGTGCCCGAGGCTGAGCTGTCCAGCAACTGGCGCTCCACCGGCATCACCATCGGTTCCTTCGTGGCCTTCGCGGTGCTGTTGGTGCCGGCCGGCTGGATCATCGCCGGCGCCGTGGTGTTCTGGGGCGTCACCGTCGGCCTGGGCAGCACCCGCTATGTCCCCAACATCCTGATTGGGCTGGCGGCCTCGTCGGTCATGCAAATCATCTTCAGCGGCCTGCTCGGCCTGAGCCTGCCGCCCGGCGTCATGGGAATGTTCTGATGGATGCACTGGTAGGTCTTCTCGGCGGTTTCGGCGATGTCCTGACACCGACCAATCTGATGTACGTACTCATCGGGGCGCTGATCGGGACGGCGGTCGGTGTGCTCCCCGGGCTGGGCTCCTCGATGGCGGTGGCGCTGCTGCTGCCCATCACCTTCACCCTGGATCCCCTGGCCGCGCTGGTGATGTTCGCCGGCATCTACTTCGGCGGACTGTTCGGTGACGCGATCGCCGGCATCCTGATGAACACGCCGGGCAACTCGACGGCCATCGCCGGGTCGATCGAGGGACACCGGATGGCGCGGCGGGGTCGTGGCGCGCAGGCGTTGGCCACCTCGGCGATCGGGGCGTTCATCGGCGGCATGATCGCCACCGTTCTGGTGGTGTTCTTCGCGCCGGCCCTGGCCGACTGGGCCACCGAGTTCGGCCCCGGTGAGTACTTCGCGCTTGCGGTGTTCGCGTTCATCGCGACCTCCGCGGTGGTGTCGGAGTCGGTACTCAAGGGCCTTGCAGCGCTGCTGATCGGACTCGTGCTGGCGATGATCGGCACCGATCAGGTCAGCGGCTCGCAACGCTTCACGTTCGGCAGCGTCGCGCTGTTCGACGGGGTCAGCATCGTCGTCATCACGGTGTCCATGCTCGCGGTCGGCGAGGTCATCTACGTGGCCTCACGGATCGGCCGACCCGACGACCGCAGCTTCACCCCGTCGACCGGACGGCCTTTCCTGTCCCGCGCCGAGTACCGCGATGCGTTGCCGGCGTGGTTGCGCGGCACCGCGATCGGCGTGCCCTTCGGCGTCATCCCCGCCGGGGGCGCCGAGGTTCCTACTTTCCTGGCCTACGGCCTGGAGAAGCGCCTCGACGGCCGCCGGCGCAAACCACTGTTCGGCACCGGCGCGATCCGCGGCGTGGCCGCGCCGGAAGCGGCAGGAAACTCCACCGCCGGCACCGCGATGGGTGCGCTGCTGGCGCTGGGCCTGCCGACCTCGGCGACCGCAGCCCTGCTGTTGGCAGCGTTCCAGCAGTACGGCATCCAGCCCGGCCCGCTCCTGTTCACCCGCAACGCCGAACTGGTGTGGGCGTTGTTGGCCAGCTTGATCATCGGGATGATCGTGCTGCTGGTGCTGAACCTGCCCTTCGCCCCGCTGTGGGCCAAGCTGCTCACCATCCCCAAGGAGTACCTGTACGCCGGCATCGCGATGTTCGCCTGCTTCGGTGTCTATGCCGCCAGCGCGGCGATGATCGACGTGGTGTTCATGTTGGTCCTCGGCCTGATCGCCTTCGCGATGCGCCGCTACGGCGTGCCGATCGCGCCGGTCCTGATCGCGGTCATCCTGGGCCCGCTGGCCGAGTCGTCGCTGCGTTCGGCGATGAACAACTCGCAGAACAACCCGTTGACGCTGGTGAGCACCCCCATCACGATCACGCTGTACACGTTGCTGCTCATCGTCATCGGGATCAGTGTCTACAACAAGCTGCGGGTCCGCCCCGAAGCGGAGCGGGTAGAGGCCGCGACCGACGTCGAGGTCAGATGAGTCAGATCAGGCCGAGCCGCGCCAAGGTCGTGGAAACCCGATCGTCCTGGTCGTCGAGGAATCGTTCGAAGTCTGCGCCGGTGACGAAGGAGTCGGTCCACCCGTTGTCCCTCAGCGCCTCCTGCCAACGGCGGGTGTCGTGCAGCTCGGTCAGCAACCGGATCATCGACTCCCGGGACGATGCTGAAATCCCTGGCGGGGCAAGCACTCCGCGCCAATTCGCGAAGGTCAGGTCGATGCCGGACGCCCGCAACGTCGGCGCATCGATTCCCGGAACCGCGTCGTTGCTGGACACGGCAAGCACCCGCAGTTGACCGGCGTCGATCTGGGCGAGGAACTCCCCCGGGCTGGAGGTGCTGACGCTGACCTCATCGCTGAACAACGCAGCCAACAGGTCTCCGCCGCCGTCATGGGTGACGTAGTCGACCGACACCGGATCGATTCCGACGGCTTCGGCCAGGCGCATCGCGAACAGATGGTCGGGCCCCCCGGGCGCGGAGCCTCCACCGATCGTCACCGCCGCCGGGTCCGCCCGCCACGCGGCCACGAAGTCGCAGACCGTGGCGAAGGGGGAATCGGCGGGGACGACGATGGCACCGGGATCCTCGATCAACTTGGCCAGCGCCGTCGCGTCGGACGCCCGGACACCCGTGTCGAAGGTGTACGTCGCCCCCACCACACCCAGGCCCATGGTCATCATCAGGTCGTCGTTGCCCACTTCGTTCATCAGCCGCGCCATCGCGACCGCGCCGCTGTCGCCGATGACGTTGAACACCTCCACGCGACCGGTGATGTCCTCGTCCTCCATGATCCGGACGGCGGTACGCGCAGTGAGGTCGTAACCGCCGCCCGGACTGTTGGGCACCATCATGCGCAGGCTGTACAGCCCGGGGGTGGGGTCGTCGGCCGCGCCGCACCCCGCCACCCCGGGCACCGCCAGCACCACGGCCGCCGTCAGAGCGAGCAGTCTTGTCACATCAGTCCTTGTCGAGGCAGCACGATGCTACGCAATACTGGACGCACGCGTGAGCTGGGTCACCAACGAGAAGGACGTGTCGCTGGGTGAGTGGACAGTGGTCGGTGGCGGTGCGCACCTTCGGCAGGCGGAGCCTGGCCGGCCAGTTCCTGGCCTTCCAGCTGCTGGTCGTCGTCGTCGTGCTCGGCGCGGTGGCCGTCGTCTCGGTCGCGCAGTCGACCAACGAATTCCGTGACGTGCGCGGGGCGCGGATGCTCGCCACCGCCGAGAACCTCGCCTCCACACCGGTGGTGCGGGACCGCTACGCCGACCCGTTCGCCGCGCAGGCCCTGGCACCCGAAGTCGACCGCGCGGTGGCGCTGTCCGGCGCGGAACTGGCGGAGATCCTCGCACCGAACGGCGTGGTGCGCGCGTCGTCCGACCCGTCGCGCCTCGGCGAGAGCACGCGCTTGGGGGCGGCCGAGACCGGGCGGGCGTGGTTCGGTGACGCCGAGGTCGGCGGGGTCCGCAGCCTGCTGGCCCAGGTTCCGATCCTGGCCTCGGACGGACGGGTGCTGGCGATCGTGTCGGTCAGTGAGCCGTACCCGTCGTGGTGGGGCCTGCTCAGCGGGGCCGGGGAACGGTTGTTGCTCTATCTCGGACTCGGAGCGGCGCTGGGGTTGGTGGCGTCCTGGCTGCTGTCGCGCCGGATCAAACGCCACACCCGCGGGCTGGAGATCGCCGAGATCGCGGGGCTGGCAGACCACCGTGAGGCGTTGCTGCACAGCATCCGCGAGGGTGTGGTCGCGGTCAACAACGACGGCGTCATCACCCTGCTCAACGACAGTGCCCAGGACCTACTCGGGCTGTCGGACTCGGCAGTCGGCGAACGCGTCGACTCGGTGGGGCTCGAGACCGCCGTGGTGGACTTCCTGCTGTCCGGTGAGGACCACCGCGACGTCGTGATCGCGACTCGCGCGCGGGTGCTTGCCCTCAACCGACGGTCTGCGACCAGCGCAGGGCAGGACATCGGTACGGTGACCACGATGCGCGACAGCACCGAACTGGCTGCCCTGCAGGCACAGTTGTCGTCGCACAAGAGCGCGACAGACACGCTGCGCGCGCAGACCCATGAGTTCTCCAACCAGCTGCACACCATCTCCGGGCTGGTGCAACTCGGCGAGTACGACGCGGTCCGCGCGTTCGTCGACGAACTCACCCAGCGCCGGGCGGCGATCAACGATGCGGTGACACGGCACATCTCCGATCCCGCCGTCGCCGCCCTGTTGATCGCCAAGACGACGCTGGCCGCGGAGAGCGGGGTCTCGTTGCAGATCGCCGAAGACTCCCAGCTGTCGCCGCTGGAACCGGGCCTGGCCACCGACGTCATCACCGTGCTGGGCAATCTCGTCGACAACGCCGTGGATGTGTCCGTCGGTTCCGCGCGACCCGCAGTCACGGTGCGGGTGTCCGATCTGGCGGGCCTGGAGATCGCAGTGTCCGACACCGGTCCCGGCGTTCCGCCTCACCTGCGCGACAGCATCTTCGCCCGCGGCGTCACATCCAAGCCGGAGGTCGCAGGCGGGCGCGGAATAGGTCTGGCCCTGGTGCGGATGGTCACCGCTCAGCACGGCGGCTCGGTGGAGGTATCGGATCGGCCCGGCGGTGGTGCGGTGTTCACGGTGCGGCTGCCCAGGACCCGGGTAGGCGCGCATGCGTGACGTTCTCGTCGTCGACGACGACTTCATGGTCGCCGAGATCCACCGGCGCTTCGTCGAACGCGTCGACGGTTTCCGTGTCGTCGGGGTGGCCCGCACCGGACGCGAGGCGCTGGACGCGGTGCGCGAGCACCATCCGGAATTGATCCTGCTGGATGTATACCTACCGGACATGACCGGTTTGGACGTACTGCAGACGTTGCGCGCCGCCGGCGAGGGTGTCGGC
>CAXEZH010000047.1:0-10837 GCA_964000695.1 uncultured Mycolicibacterium sp.
CCCTGCCCCGTCACCGCACAGGTTCCGGACTCGGCCTGGATCAGCAGGTCGTAGGCCCGCTTGTGGGACAACGGTCCACCGGGGCCGTAGCCGTCGATCTCGACCGCGATCACCCCGGGGTGCCGTTCGGCCATGTCGGCCGCGGTGATGCCCAGCCGTCCGGTGGACCCCGGCGCAAGGTTCGACACCAGCACGTCGGCACCGTCGAGCAGCCGGTGCAGCAGCTCGAGCCCCTCAGCGGATTTCAGGTCGAGCGCCACCGACTCCTTGTTGCGGTTGCACCAGACAAAGTGCGCGGCCAGGCCTCCGGGGCCGAGTACGACGTCGTCGTAGTGCCGGGCGAAGTCGCCCCCCTTGGGGTTTTCCACCTTGATCACCCGCGCCCCGAAATCCGACAGCACGCGAGTGCACATCGGTGCCGACACGGCCTGTTCCAGCGCCACCACGGTGATCCCGGACAGCATGCCACCGGACCGATCAGCTGAACTCATGAAACATCACATAACCATGCCGCCGTCGACCGGCAGCACCTGCCCGGTGACGTAGGACGCCGCATCGGAGGCCATGAACACGAAAGCGCCCGCGACCTCGGACGGTTCGGCCCACCGCTTCATCGGGATACGGTTCATCATGGTGGCCGCGAACTTCTCGTTGGTGCGGATCGTCTCGGTCATCGGGGTGGCCGCCAGCGGCGCCAGCGCGTTGACGGTCACACCCTTGGTGGCGAGCTCGCGCGCCAGCGACTTGGTGAATCCGATGATGCCGGCCTTGGCGGCCGAGTAGTTGACCTGACCGAGGGTGCCGGTGAGCCCGGCCGCCGAGGTCACGTTGAGGATGCGTCCGGTGCCGTCCGTCGCAAGGTGCGACAGCGCAGCCTGGGTGACGTTGAACGCGCCCATCACGTGGATGTCGAACAGCAGGCGGAAGGACTCCTGGGTGGTCTTGTCGAACATCGCCGGCTTGGTGACGCCGGCGTTGTTGACGACGATGTGCAGAAGTCCGTCGGTCAGCGCCGCAGCCTGCGCGGCCGCAGCGTCGGCGGAGTCGCGGTCGGACACGTCCAACGCTGCGGACTCGGCCCGGCCCCCACCGCTCGAAATCCGTTCGGCCACCGCCGCGGCGGCGTCCTTGTCCAGGTCGGTCACCAACACCGCCGCGCCGGCGTCGGCGAGCGCTGTCGCGACCGCGGAACCGATCCCCCCGGCCGCACCGGTCACCAACGCCGAACGACCGGTCAGGTCGAAGTAGCCCACCTCAGTAGCTCCGGGGCAGCCCGAGCACGTGCTCGCCCAGGAAGTTCAGCACCATCTCCTGACTCACCGGCGCGATCTTCATCAACCGCGACTCCCGGAAGTACCGCGACACGTGGTACTCCTCGGAGTAGCCCATTCCGCCGTGCAGTTGCAGCGCGCGGTCGGCCGCACCGAAACCGGCGTCGGCACAGAGGTATTTGGCGGTGTTGGCCTCGCGACCACACGGCTTTCCGTTGTCGTAGAGCCAGGTCGCCTTGCGCAGCACCAGCTCGGCGGCATCCAGGCGGGCCAGCGAGTCCGCCAGCGGGAACTGCAGACCCTGATTCATCCCGATGGGGCGGTTGAACACGTGCCGCTCGTTGCCGTACTTGACGGCCTTCTCCAGGGCGACGCGGCCGATGCCCAGCGCCTCGGCGGCGATCAGCATCCGTTCCGGGTTCAACCCGTCCAGGATGTACTTGAAGCCCTGCCCCTCCTCGCCGACCCGGTCCTCGACGGGCACCATCAGGTCGTCGATGAAGACCTCGTTGGAACTGACCGCGTTGCGGCCCATCTTGTTGATGGGGCGAACGTCGACGTGATCGCGGTCGATATCGGTCAGGAACAACGTCATACCATCGGTCTTCTTGGTGACCTGGTCATACGGTGTGGTCCGGGTGAGCAGCAGGATCTTCTCGGATTCAACCGCTTTGGAGATCCAGACCTTGCGGCCGTTGATGCGATAGCGATCTCCTTCCCGCTTGGCCGAGGTGGTGATGCGGCTGGTGTCCAATCCGGCGCCCGGTTCGGTGACACCGAAGCACACGTGCAGGTCGCCGTCGACGATGCGGGGCAGCGTACGGGCCTTGAGCTCGTCGGATCCATGCTTGACCACCGGCTGCATACCGAAGATCGACAGGTGGATCGCGCTCGCGGCGTTCATCGCACCACCCGAGCGGGCGACCTCCTCGAGCAACAGCGTGGCTTCGGTGATGCCCAGCCCGTGACCGCCGTACTCCTCCGGAATCGTCATGCCCAGCCAGCCGCCGCCGGCGATGGCGTCGTAGAACTCCTGCGGGAATTCGTGGGCCTGGTCTTTCTGCATCCAGTAGTGGTCGTCGAACTTGCTCGCCAACTCCGCCACGGACTTACGGATCAGCTCCTGATCCTCGGTCAACTCGAAACTCATGCCGCCCGGCATCGTCGTCACTCCTCGCTCTGTGTGCGTCTGCCGCACTCAGTCTTTGTTGCCGGTCAGCTCTTTGGCACTGGCCGCGAAGTCGGCGAACGAGGCACCGGTCTTCTCCCGATGGGACAGGGCCTGGATGGACACGTCGTGCCCTTCGGCGGCCTTGCGCAGCGCGCCGACGGTGGCCTGGTCCCGGCTCATGTGGCGGAACGGGTCGAAGTGATACCAGCGCATCGCGTTCTCGAAGGTCATCTTGTTGATCTCGTCATCGGGAACATTGTTGGTCCTGAAGACCTCGTCGAGCTGTTCCGGCGCTCCCGGCCACATCGAGTCGCTGTGCGGGTAGTCGGCCTCCCAGCAGATGTTGTCGATACCGATGGAATGCCTGGTGGACACGCCCACCGGATCGGCGATGAAGCAGGTCAGGAAGTGCTCCCGGAACACCTCACTGGGCAGCTTGCCGCCGAAGTCCTGACCGGTCCACGTGGAATGCATCTCATAGGTGCGGTCGACCCGCTCCAGGAAGTACGGGATCCAGCCGGTGCCGCCCTCGCTCAAGGCGATCTTCAGACCCGGATACTCCTTGATCGGCTTGGACCACAACAGATCAGCGGCGGCCTGGACGATGTTCATCGGCTGCAGCGTGATCATCACATCCATCGGCGCATCCGGAGCCGTGATCGCCAACCGTCCCGAGGACCCGATGTGCACGTTGAGCACGGTGTCGGTGTCGACCAGCGCATCCCACATCGGCTTCCAGTAGTCGAAATCGTGGAAGCTGGGATAACCCATGGCCGAGGGGTTCTCCGAGAAGGTCAGTGAATGCACACCCCGCGCAGCGTTGCGCCGGATCTCGGCAGCACACGCGACCGGATCCCAGATCACCGGCAGCGTCATCGGGATGAACCGCGCCGGATACGCCCCGCACCACTCCTCGACATGCCAGTCGTTGTAGGCCTGCACCAACGCCAGACTGAACTCCGGATCCTCGGTGGCGAACAGCCGTCCCGCGAAACCGGGAAACGACGGGAAGCACATCGAGCCCAGGATGCCGCCGGCGTTCATGTCCTTGACCCGCTCGTCGACCTTCCAGCAACCCGGCCGGATCTCGTCGAGACCCTGCGGTTCCAGGCCGTACTCCTCCTTGGGCCGGCCCGCCACGGCGTTGAGCGCCACGTTGGGGATCACCACGTCGCGGAACTGCCAGGTATCGGAGCCGTCCTCGTTGTGCACCAGCCGCGGCGCCTCATCCAGGTATTTCTTGGGCAGGTGATTCCTGAACATGTCCGGCGGTTCAACGATGTGATCGTCGACGCTGATCAGGATCATGTCGTCCCTGTGCATGGTGAAGCTCCTCCCACCTGCGGGTCTGTCGGTGCAGATCGCATACCACTGCTGTTCTCCTACCGAGGAAACTATCTTCTCCACAGGCGAGAATCAACGTCTGGGATGGGCATCGGCGCCGCCTGGCAGGGGCATTGCCCCTCGGTCGCCACATCAACGACATCGCTGACGGACCGATGCCGTTGACGTTCCGACAGAAAACTGGAAACCTATTGCTCGAATATGAGAATCTGATTCTCATGAACGAGAGGAGGGCGTCGGTGCGAGTGGCTCCACTGCCGGCGGACCAGTGGGACGAGACCGTCGACCAGGCTCTGTCCGGCCTGATGCCCGCTGAGCGCCGCAATCCCGAGGCGACCGGGAACCTGGTGGCTACGCTGATGCGTCACCCCAAACTGGCGCGCGGCTTCCTGCGGTTCAACTTCCACCTGCTGTACGGTTCGACGCTGCCTGCACGGCTGCGCGAGCTGGCCGTCCTGCGCGTCGCGCACGTGATGAACTGCGAGTACGAGTGGCTCCACCACGTCGCCATGGGCCGCGACGCCGGGCTCTCCGACGACGTGATCGCCGGAATCCAGCGCGGCGAGGCGGCCGACGAGCTCGACGCCGCCATCATCGCGGCCGTCGACGAACTCCAGCGAGACGCCAGCGTCTCGGATCCGACCTGGACGACGCTGTCCGCCCATCTCGGCGAACGCCAGCTGATGGATCTGGTCTTCACAATCGGCTGCTATGGCTCGCTGGCCATGGCGATCAACACCTTCGGCGTAGAGCCCGATCAGGAGAGGTAGACACCCGTGGCATTTTTCAAGAAGCCGGACGTCGGCAGCTGGACCGAGAACTGGCCCGAGCTCGGCACGGGTCCGGTCAACTACGAGGACTCGATCGACCCGGAACAGTGGAAGCTGGAGCAACAGGCCATCTTCCGTAAGACCTGGTTGCAGATGGGCCGGGTGGAGCTGATCCCCAAGAAGGGCCGATACATCACCCGCGAGCTGCCCTCGGTCGGCCCGGGCACCTCGATCATCATCGTCAACGACGGCGAGCAGATCCGCGCCTTCTACAACCTGTGCCGCCATCGTGGCAACAAGCTGGTGTGGAATGACTACCCCGGCGAAGAGGTTTCCGGGAGCTGCCGCCAATTCGTGTGCAAGTACCACGCCTGGCGTTACGACCTGCAGGGCAACCTGACGTTCATCCAGCAGGAGCAGGAGTTCTTCGACGTCGACAAGGCCGACTACCCGCTCAAGCCGGTGCGGTGCGAGGTGTGGGAGGGCTTCATCTTCGTCAACTTCGATGACGACGCAATCTCGCTCGAGGAGTATCTCGGCGAGTTCGGCCAGGGCCTGAAGGGCTATCCCTTCCACGAGATGACCGAGCACTACAGCTATCGCGCCGAGGTCAGGTCGAACTGGAAGTTGTTCATCGACGCGTTCGTCGAGTTCTACCACGCACCGATCCTGCACATGAAGCAGGCCGAGAAGGAAGAAGCCGAGAAGCTGGCCAAATTCGGCTTCGAAGCGCTGCATTACGACATCAAGGGCGACCACTCGATGATCTCGTCGTGGGGCGGCATGAGCCCGCCCAAGGATCTGAACATGGTCAAACCCATCGAGCGGATCCTGCACAGCGGCCTGTTCGGGCCCTGGGACCGGCCTGCCATCAAGGGCATTCTGCCCGACGAACTGCCGCCGGCGATCAATCCGGGCCGTCACAAGACGTGGGGCCAGGACTCGTTCGAGTTCTTCCCGAATTTCACGCTGTTGTTCTGGGTGCCGGGCTGGTATCTGACGTACAACTACTGGCCCACCGGTGTGGACACCCACATCTTCGAGGCCAACCTGTACTTCGTGCCGCCGAAGAACCTGCGTGAGCGCCTCTCCCAGGAACTCGCCGCGGTGACGTTCAAGGAGTACGCGTTCCAGGACGCCAACACGTTGGAGGCCACCCAGACCCAGATCGGCACCCGTGCCGTCCTCGACTTCCCGCTGTGCGACCAGGAGGTGCTGCTGCGCCACCTCCACCACACCGCACACAAGTACGTGGACCGGTACAAAGCCAGCCTCAACGGCAACGGTTCGTCCGCCGATCGCACTCGCGCCGGCCATGAAGCACCCACGAAGGATGAGGTCAATGCCTAAGCTGCCCGAGGAGTTCGCCGATCTCGAGAAGTTCAGCGACTGGTGCCTGCCCACCGAGGAGGAGCGCTATCAGAAGCGACTCAACTCGTCGATGGAAGAGATGCAGGAGCTCTATGACGCGGGCACGGCTCGCCTCGAGGACATCATGGTCTACGTCGACGCGCGCTTCCCGCTCAAGGGCATGCCCGACGACGCCAAGGCGCTGGTGCATCTGGGACAGTCCATTGTGATGGTGAGCTTCCCGGTCGAGGTGTGGAAGCAGCCACGGGTGCTCGACAGCGGCGCGGCCTACATCAACCTGATCAAGGAGCCGGTGGTCTAGTGCGGTTGACCGTCAAGGCCGCGGGTCTGCTCGACGTCGACGCCGGCGAGATCATCCGGCCCGGCGTCATCACCGTCGCCGACGGCCGCATCGTCGGCATCGGCGGCACGGCTCAGGCTGGTCCTGTCGGCTCCGCCGACGAAGGCGATGTCGTCGATCTGGGCGACTCGATTCTCTTGCCAGGACTGATGGACATGGAGGTCAACCTGCTGATGGGCGGCCGGGGAGAGAACCCCGGCCTGTCCCAGGTGCAGGACGATCCGGCCACCCGGGTGCTGCGCGCGGTCGGCAACGCCCGGCGCACCCTGCGTGCCGGATTCACCACGGTGCGAAACCTCGGCTTGTTCGTCAAGACCGGCGGATACCTGCTGGACGTCGCGCTGAGCAGGGCGATCGACGCGGGCTGGATCGACGGTCCGCGGGTGATTCCGGCAGGGCACGCGATCACGCCGACAGGCGGGCATCTCGACCCGACGATGTTCGCGGCGTTCATGCCCGGCGTGCTCGAGTTGACCGTCGAAGAAGGCATCGCCAACGGAGTCGACGAGATCCGCAAAGCAGTGCGCTATCAGATCAAGCATGGCGCGCAGCTGATCAAGGTGTGCTGCTCGGGCGGGGTGATGTCGCTGACCGGCGAAGCTGGCGCCCAGCATTATTCGGACGAAGAGCTGCGGGTGATCGTCGACGAGGCGCACCGCCGCGGCCTCAAGGTGGCGGCGCACACCCACGGAGCCGAAGCGGTCAAACATGCGGTGGCCTGCGGCATCGACTGCATCGAACACGGATTCCTGATGGACGACGAAGCGATCCAGATGCTGGTCGACCACGACCGCTTCCTGGTGACGACCAGGCGCCTGGCGCAGGCGATGGATGTCTCCAAAGCGCCGAAAGTGCTGCAGGACAAGGCCGCCGAAATGTTTCCCAAAGCCGAGACGTCGATCAAGGCTGCCTACGAAGCCGGAGTCAAGATCGCTGTCGGCACCGACGCGCCGGCCATCCCGCACGGCAAGAACGCCGACGAGCTCGTCACCCTCGTCGAGTGGGGCATGCCGCCTGCGGCGGTGTTGCGCGCAGCGACCGTCGTCGCTGCCGACCTGATCGACAAGCCCGAGCTCGGCCGTCTCGCCGAGGGATGCGTGGCCGACATCATCGCGGTCCCCGGTGACCCGCTGTCGGACATCACCGTTACACGGGATGTCAATTTTGTAATGAAGGGCGGTAAGGTCTTCAAGAATGACTGCGCCAACTGAATCCTCCCGCACCGCGGACCTGGTCGAGATCCAGCAGCTCCTCGCCAAATACGCGGTCACGATCACCCAGGGTGACACCGATGGGCTGATGTCGGTGTTCACGCCGGACGGCACGTACAGCGCCTTCGGGTCGACCTATACGCTGGCGCGCTTCCCGGAACTGGTCGACGCCGCGCCCAAAGGGTTGTTCATGACCGGCACGTCGCTGGTCGAACTCGACCCCGCGGACCCGGACAACGCCACCGGCACCCAGCCACTGTGTTTCATCGAGCACTCCCAACACGACATGCGCATCGGCTATTACAACGACACCTACGTCCGTACCGATGACGGCTGGCGGCTGAAGACCCGCGCGATGACGTTCATCCGCCGCAGCGGCGACCACGACTCGGGTCGCCCGCACGCCATCGGAAGGCCCGAAGCAGGATGACCGACCTGTTCGAGCCCGCCGCGTTCCGGGCCGCACTGCAGGCCTGGCTCGGCGACAACGACCTCACTCCCCCCGACGACGACAGCCTCGAAGGCCACCTCCGGCAGTTCGCCCGGGTGCAGCGTGCGCTCTACGACGGCGGATGGAGCCGCTACGGCTGGCCGGAGCATGCGGGAGGACTCGGGGGGCCGGCGGTGTTGCGCGCCATCGTGGGTGAGGAGGTCGTCGGCCGACGCCTGGCCGAGCCGGGACCGTACTCGATGCTCGAGGTGTTGGCCCCCACGATGATCGACTACGCCTCACCGGAGCTCGCCGCCGAGATGGTGCCGCGACTGCTGCGGGGCGACGAGCAATGGTGCCAAGGCTTTTCCGAGCCGGGGTCGGGTAGCGACCTGGCCTCGTTGACCACCCGGGCCGTCGAGAAGGACGGCAGATGGGTCATCACCGGGCAGAAGGTCTGGACGAGCTTCGCCCAGTACTCCCATCGGTGCATCCTGCTCACCCGCACCGGCGACGCGGGCACACCCGATCACCAGGCGATCACGGCCTTCTTCGTCGACCTCAACACCCCGGGCATCACGGTGCGCCCGCTACGCACCATGCACGGCGTCGACGAATTCTGCGAGGTCTACTTCGACGACGTCGTCGTCGACGCGAACAGGATGCTGGGCAATCCGGGAGACGGCTGGCAGCTCGCCATGGATCTGCTGCCCTACGAGCGCTCGACATGCTTCTGGCAGCGCATCGCCTACCTGTACTCGCGATTCGATGCGCTGATCGGGGACGTCAAGGATCAGGGTCAGGGTGTGGACTCCGAGCTCGGCGAGGTCTACCTGGCGCTGCACACACTGCGGTGCCGCTCACTGGTCACCCAGCAGCGACTGGCCGACGGCACGAAGCTGGGGCCCGACACCTCGGTCGACAAGGTGTTGCTGGCAGGCGCGGAGCAACGGCTCTACGACACCGTGCGCGACCTACGGCCGGGCACGATCGAGCTCGACGACGACGAGTGGCGCACCGAGTTCCTGTATTCGCGGGCGGCCACCATCTACGGCGGTACCGCCGAAGTGCAGCGCAACATCATCGCGCGCCGGCTGCTCGATCTCGGGAAGGAATGACGATGACCGACCGCGCCGAGACTTCCGAACTCGACCTGCTCGAAGACGCCTTGCGCAAGACGATGCTGAGCCATTCGGGCGCCGAACTGGATGCCGCACTGGCCGAGCTGGGCTGGGCCGAGATGCTGGCCGACGTACCCGACCAGGCGATCCCGCTCGTGTTCCGCCTCCTCGGCGAAACAGGTTCGCACGCATCGATTCTCAACGATGTCATTCTGGAGACCATCGGCGGTGTACCCGGAGGCACCCCGCCCATGCCCTATGCCGGCGGCGACTGGGTGGTGTGGAGCCGCTCGGCGGTGGAGGACCCGACACTGGGTGGGCTGCCCCTGCATCGGGTGCCCGACGGACAGACCATGCGACTGGGCGAGGCACGCCGGGCGGCCGGCTGGTGGCTGGTCGGACCGGCGCGGGCCATGCTCGCCCTGGCCCGCCAGCATGCGCTGGACCGGACGCAGTTCGGCAAGCCGATCGCCGGTTTCCAGGCCATCCGCCACCGCTTGGCCGACACGTTGGTTGCCATCGAAGGCGCCGAGGCGACACTGCGCCTGCCCGGGATCGAGAGCCCCGATCTCACCGCGATGTTGGCCAAGGCCGCCGCCGGCAAGGCGGCACTGACGGCCGCCAAACACTGCCAGCAGGTGCTCGGTGGTATCGGCTTCACCGAGGAACACGCGCTGCAGCATCATGTCAAACGCGCACTGGTCCTCGACGGGTTGCTCGGCAGCTCAAGGGAATTGACCCGCAGGGCCGGTGCCGGCCTACGGGCGCGCGGCTCGGCGCCCCGCCTGGCCGTCCTCTGACACCTCCCGCGAGCACCTAGCTGGTGTTGGCGGCCTTCATCTGCTCCAGGTCCACCAGGACCGGCCAGCCACCGACGGACAACGCGTTGCCGTGCCCTGTCTGATGCACGTCGAAGACCGACTGGATGGCAGCGTAGAAGCCTTGCACGTCCAGCGTCTGGTTGACCGCCCGCTTGGCCTGCCTCAGCGCGAACGGCGGCATCTTGGCGATCTGTTCGGCCAACGCCCGCGTCTCGGTGTCGAGTTGGTCCCGCGGCACCACGCGGTTGACCATGCCTGTGCTCAGCACCTCGTCGGCGGTCATGGCCCGGCCGGTGAACAAGATCTCCTTGGCCTTTCGGGGCCCCAGTTCCCAGGTATGCCCGTGGTATTCGACGCCACCGATGCCCATCAACACCACCGGGTCGGAGAACTGAGCATCGTCAGCGGCGACGATCAGATCGCACGGCCAGCACAACAACAGTCCGCCGGAGATGCACCGACCCTGCACGGCGGCGATCGACGGCTTGGGGACGTTGCGCCACCGCAGCGTGTACTCGAGATAGCGTTTCGCCTCGTGCTCGATGATGAACTCGAGCGTGATCTTGTCCGGCACCGGTCCCCCGCCTTTGAGGTCGTGTCCGGCGGAGAAGTGCTTGCCGTTGGCCCGCAGGACGATCACCGACACCTCACTGTCGGCGGCCGCGCGGGACCACGCCGCATCCAGTTCGTCGAGTAACTCGGGATTCTGGGCATTGGCCGCCTCGGGACGATTGAGCGTGATGGTCGCGATCCTGTCGGCAACGTCGTAGTCGATGTACACGGGTGTGTCCTCCAGACGGGTTGGGGATGACATGGGCGGGTACCACGGGTGGCGCGACAGGCCGCGTGGGGAATGCCGGCGCGCACACGACGGTTGAGTGGAGCGTGTCTCGTCCCACTATCCTCGAGGGCCTTCTGTTATCTCGAAAATGAGAATACTATTCTCAGGATGAGGAAGTTACAATCTCTGACACGTGGGCCGAGAGG
>CAXEZH010000048.1:0-4388 GCA_964000695.1 uncultured Mycolicibacterium sp.
CCGTCGGAGCACTGGACCGTGGTGCGCGTCTCCCTGCCGGCGGCGTTGTCGCGGTATGTGGTCGAGAAGGGCTCGATCACCGTCGACGGCGTCTCTCTGACCGTGTCTGGCCTGGGTCCGGACTGGTTTGAGGTTTCGCTGATCCCCACCACGCTGGACCTGACGACTCTGGGCCGCGCCGAGGTCGGGGCGCCGGTGAACCTCGAGGTCGACGTCATCGCCAAATATGTCGAACGGTTGCTGGGAGCCGGCAGTGCCGAGCCGGGTGCCGGTACGTCGACCTGAGCGCGGGCGGAGCGACCGCTCCAGTTGCCGGCAGTGCCGGCGACCGGCGATGCCGGCAAAGTCGCGGGGTGACGAGGGTCACCCTGGCGTCGATGCCGGGCGGTCGGCGATCACACTCTTCTGCGCTGTGCCGGACGGCGGGCAATAACCGGCCTCGAGGCGTGGTTCATACTGAGGGGTGTTGACAGGGTGGTTCCAGACCCCGGGACCGGCAAGGTGGTGCAGATGACGAGGCTGGATTCGGTCGAACGCGCGGTGGCCGACATCGCAGCGGGCAAGGCCGTGGTCGTCATCGACGACGAGGATCGCGAGAACGAAGGCGATCTGATCTTCGCCGCAGAGAAGGCGACACCGGAGCTGGTTGCGTTCATGGTGCGCTACACCTCCGGTTACCTGTGCGTGCCGCTGGACGGCGAGATCTGCGACCGCCTCGGCCTGCTGCCGATGTACGCGGTCAACCAGGACAAGCACGGCACCGCTTACACCGTCACGGTGGACGCGAAACTCGGTGTCGGCACCGGGATCTCGGCGTCGGACCGCGCCACGACGATGCGGCTGCTCGCCGATCCGGGTGCGGTTGCCGACGACTTCACCAAACCCGGCCACGTGGTTCCGCTACGGGCCAAGGACGGCGGCGTGCTGCGGCGCCCGGGCCACACCGAGGCCGCCGTCGACCTGGCGCGCATGGCCGGCCTGCAGCCGGCGGGCGCGATCTGCGAGATCGTCAGCCAGAAGGACGAGGGCGCGATGGCGCAGACCGACGAGCTGCGCATCTTCGCCGACGAGCACGATCTGGCGCTGATCTCCATCGCCGACCTCATCGAGTGGCGCCGCAAACACGAAAAGCACATCGAACGGGTGGCCGAAGCTCGCATCCCCACGCGACACGGCGAGTTCCGCGCCGTCGGGTACACCAGCATCTACGAAGATGTCGAGCATGTCGCCCTGGTCAAGGGCGATATCGCCGGGCCCGGCGCGGGTCCCCACGGCGACGGGCACGACGTGCTGGTGCGGGTGCACTCGGAGTGCCTGACCGGTGACGTGTTCGGCTCCCGCCGTTGCGACTGCGGCCCGCAGCTGGACGCCGCGCTGGCGATGGTGGCGCGCGAAGGCCGCGGAGTGGTGCTCTACATGCGAGGCCACGAGGGCCGCGGCATCGGGTTGATGCACAAACTGCAGGCCTATCAATTGCAGGACGCCGGCGACGACACCGTCGACGCGAACTTGAAGCTGGGCCTGCCCGCCGATGCCCGCGACTACGGCACCGGGGCGCAGATCCTGGTTGACCTCGGGGTGCGCTCGATGCGTCTGCTGACCAACAACCCGGCCAAGCGAGTCGGGCTCGACGGGTACGGCCTGCACATCATCGAACGTGTCCCGCTGCCGGTGCGTGCCAATGCCGAGAACATCCGCTACCTGATGACCAAACGGGACCGGATGGGCCACGACCTCGTCGGCCTGGAGGACTACGACGAGGCGGTACCCGGAGAGTTCGGCGGAGCGGTATGAGTCCAGCCGCCGGTGTCCCCGATCTGCCCGCGCTGCAGGCCGGCGATGTCACGTTGGCGATCGTCGCCAGCACCTGGCACGAGACCATCTGCGACGCGCTGCTCGAAGGAGCGCGGCGGGTTGCCGCCGAGGCGGGGATCGCCGATCCGACCGTCGTGCGGGTGCTCGGCGCCATCGAGATCCCGGTGGTCGCGCAGGCCCTGGCCGCGACCCACGACGCCGTCGTCGCGCTCGGTGTGGTGATCCGGGGGGAGACGCCGCACTTCGACTATGTGTGTGACGCCGTCACCCAGGGGCTGACGCGGGTGTCGCTGGATTCGTCGACGCCCGTGGCCAACGGCGTGCTGACCACCAACACCGAGCACCAGGCGCTCGACAGGGCAGGGCTGCCGTCCTCGGCCGAGGACAAGGGTGCCCAGGCGGCCGCGGCGGCGCTGTCGACCGCGCTGACCCTGCGCCGGCTGCGGTCGGGGACATGACCGGGGCGGACTGGGACCTCGAGGTCAAGCCGCATCTGGCGCCGATCTTCGCCTACAGTGCGGCGGCCATCGTGCTGGTCGCGCACATCGCGGTCGGGGCACTGCTCAAGGTGGGCTCGACCGGGGTGATCTTCCGCACCTACGACCAGGTGGCCATCGCCACTGTGGGCGTCGTGATCGCGGGCTTTCTGTGCCTGTTCGCCCGGCCCCGGCTGCGTATCGGTGCCGCCGGCGTCGCGGTGCGAAACCTGTTCGGCTACCGGCTGTTTGCGTGGGACGACGTGTGCGGGGTGTCCTTTCCTCCCGGGGCGCGGTGGGCGCGCCTGGACCTGCCCGACGACGAGTACGTCCCGGTGATGGCGATCCAGACCGTGGACAAGTTGCGGGCCGTGCACGCCATGGACCGGGTCCGCGAGCTCGAGCAGCGGTATCGGCCCGATCTGGCGTCCCGTCACGACCCTCACTGAGCCGAGCCGTCGGGGTGGGGCAGTAGCCTGGGAGCTGTGCCCGATCCATCGACGTACCGACCTGCCCCTGGGTCGATTCCCGTCGAACCCGGGGTGTACCGCTTCAAGGACGCCCACGGCCGGGTCATCTACGTCGGCAAGGCCAAGAGCCTTCGTAGTCGGCTGAACTCCTACTTCGCCGACCTGTCTGGACTCGCTCCGCGCACCCGCCAGATGGTGATGACCGCGGCCGGGGTGGAGTGGACGGTCGTCAACACCGAGGTCGAAGCCCTTCAACTCGAATACAACTGGATCAAGGAATTCGATCCGCGGTTCAACATCCGCTACCGCGACGACAAGTCCTACCCTGTACTCGCGGTCACCCTCAACGAGGAGTACCCGCGCCTGATGGTCTACCGGGGACCGCGGCGCAAAGGGGTGCGCTACTTCGGCCCCTACTCCCACGCCTGGGCAATCCGCGAAACCCTGGACCTGCTGACCCGCGTGTTCCCCGCACGGACCTGTTCCAACGGAGTGTTCAAGCGTCACAGCCAGATTGACCGCCCCTGCCTGCTCGGTTACATCGACAAGTGTTCTGCGCCGTGCATCGGCCGGGTCAGCGCCGAGGAGCACCGCCGCATCGTCGGTGATTTCTGCGACTTCCTGGCCGGCAAGACCGACAAGCTGGTCCGCGAGATGGAGCAGCAGATGAACGACGCATCGGTCAACCTCGATTTCGAGCGCGCTGCGCGGCTGCGCGACGACATCTCGGCGATGCGCCGCGCGCTGGAGAAACAAGCGGTGGTCTTCGGCGACGGCACCGACGCCGACGTCGTCGCATTCGCCGACGACGAGCTGGAGGCCGCGGTGCAGGTCTTCCACGTCCGCGGCGGGCGCGTGCGTGGGCAACGCGGCTGGGTCGTCGAAAAGTCCGGTGAGCCGGGGGAATCCACGCTGGAGTATCTGGTCGAGCAGTTTCTCACCCAATTCTACGGAGACCAGGCGGCGCTGGGCACTGCTGCCGACGGCGGGCAAGACGAGGTGGCCAACCCGGTGCCGCGGCAGGTGCTCGTGCCGGTGCTGCCCGAGACCTCCGACGAACTCGAGACGTGGTTGTCCCAGCTGCGGGGCTCGCGGGTGACGCTGCGGGTGGCGCAGCGAGGCGACAAACGGGCGCTGGCCGAAACGGTGCACCGCAACGCCAAGGACGCCCTGACCCAGCACAAGCTCAAGCGGGCCGGTGACTTCACCGCGAGAAGCGCTGCGCTGCAAAGCATCCAGGAGGCTCTCGAGCTCGAGGATGCTCCACTGCGTATCGAGTGCGTCGACATCAGTCACGTCCAGGGCACCGACGTGGTCGCCTCGCTGGTCGTGTTCGAAGACGGCCTGCCCAAGAAATCCGACTATCGGCATTACGCGATCAGAGAGGCGGCGGGACAGGGCCGCTCCGATGACGTCGCATCGATCGCGGAGGTGACACGGCGGCGCTTCCACCGTCACCTGCGTGACTCCGAGGACGTCGCCGAGCCGAGCGCTCGTGTGGACGATGACGCTCGTCCGGATGATGGTCCTCGCGCAAGCGCTCGTCCGGATGATGGTCCTCGCGCAAGCGCTCGTCCGGATGATGGTCCTCGCGCAAGCGCTCGTCCGGCCCGTTTCGCGTACCCCC
>CAXEZH010000049.1:0-5905 GCA_964000695.1 uncultured Mycolicibacterium sp.
GCCCAGCGGCGTACGCGGTGTGCACGCCTTGCCGAATGCGGGGCACTCGTTCGGTTTCAGCAGACCCTGCAGCACCTCTCCGCTGCGGCACTGGTCCGATTCGGCCACCCGGATGTCGCCGACTCCGAACCGGCGTTCGGCGTCGAAGGCGGCGTAGCGCGGCGACAGTGTCCATCCCGACGCCGGGATCAGCCCGATACCGCGCCACTGCCGGTCGGTGACGGCGAAGACGTCGGCCAACGTCTGCTGTGCCACCGTGTTGCCCTGCGCGCTGACCGCGCGCGGGTAGGCGTTACGGAGCTCGGCAGTGCCCGACTCCAACAGCTCGACCACCTGACGGACCCCTTCGAGCAGATCCAGCGGCTCGAAACCGGTCACCACGATGGGCACGCCGAACTCGTCGACCAACGGACCGTACTCGCCGGTGCCCATCACCGAACACACGTGACCGGCGGCCAGAAAGCCCTGCACCCGGTTCGTCGGCGAGGACAGGATCGCCCTCATCGCCGGGGGCACGAGTACATGAGACACCAGCATCGAGAAGTTCGTCAGGCCGAGCCGCTCGGCGTGCACGACGGCCATCGCGTTGGCCGGTGCGGTGGTCTCGAACCCGACCCCGAAGAACACCACCTGCTTGTCCGGGTTGTCGGCGGCCACCCGGGTGGCGTCGAGCGGCGAGTACACGATGCGGACGTCACCTCCGCGGGCACGCACCCCGAACAGGTCACGCCGGCTGCCGGGAACCCGCAGCATGTCGCCGAACGAGCAGAAGATGACGTCGTCGCGCGCCGCGATCTCGAGGGCGCGGTCGATCATCTCCAGAGGGGTGACGCAGACCGGGCAGCCCGGACCGTGGATGAACTCCACAGCTCCGGCCAGCAGCTGGTCGATGCCGTTGCGGATGATCGAATGGGTCTGCCCGCCACACACTTCCATGACCGTCCAGGTCCGGGTGGCTCGGCGCGTGATGGCGTCGACGAGGGTCTTGGCCGCCGCCGGATCGCGGAACTCGTCGAGATACTTCATGCCGAAGTCCTTTTCATGCCCCCCGGCGTCTCGGGACGGTCGGGCTGTTCACCCGCCAACTCGTCGTCGAGCACGCCGAGGTCGGCGAACATCTGCAACGTTTCGTTGGCCGACACCTCGTCGAGGCGGGTGATCGCGAAACCCGCGTGCACGATCGTGTACTCACCCACCTGCATGTCGGGAAGATAGGCCAGGCAGACGGTTTTGGTCGTGCCGCCGAACTCGACGGTCGACATCCGCGTCCCCGCTTCCTCCCAGATCTCGATCACCTTGCCGGGGATTCCGAGGCACACTGGCCGCTCCTTTCCTCTTCGACGCACTCCGACAACGAGGCTGAGGCCACCGCCGCCTGCCCGAGTGCCAAACCTCCGTCATTGCACGGCACCACCCGGTGGGTGAGCACCTCCAGGCCGCACGCCCGCAACCCGCCAGCGATCCCGGTCAGCAGCAGACGGTTGACGAACACACCCCCGGTCAGGCCCACCGTGGTGATGCCCGCTGCGACGGCTGTATCGGCGGCCGCCCGCACGGTGGCTCGCACGACTGCGTCGTGGAACGCCGCCGCCAAACCGGCGGGATCGGCGCCCGTCCGCATCCCAGCGGCCAGGGCGAGGATCACCGGCGCCGGGTCGAGCACGACGCCGTCCCACGCGAAATCCAGTGTCGGGCGGCTGCGTGCGGTACGGGCGAGGTGTTCGAGTTCGACCGCGGCCTGCCCTTCGTAGCTGACCTCCTGACACACCCCCAGCAGGCTGGCCACCGCGTCGAACAGCCGGCCCATGCTGGTCGTCGCAACGCATCCGAGCTGCCGACGAAGCTGCTGGGTCAGGATGTTCATGCCCACCGGGCCGATCGCGGCGGCGGGCGGCAGGTCGTCGATGCCGGTCAGCCCGGCCCGGACCATCAGGTCCACCGCGATCCGGGCGGGTTGGCGCACCGCGCCGTCGCCGCCGGGAAGTGCGAACGGTGCGAGGTGAGCGACCCGGGTGAACCGGGTCGGGTCGCTGATCGCCAGCAGCTCACCACCCCAGATCGTCCCGTCCGTGCCGTATCCGGTGCCGTCGTAGGTCACGGCGACGACAGGGTCGCCGAGGCGGCCGTGTTCAGCCAGAAGAGCCGCCGCGTGGGCGTGGTGGTGCTGGACGGCGCGCACGCGCACGCCCCGTCGTTGCGCCCACCGGCTGGTCGCGTAGCCGGGGTGCAGATCGCAGGCGACGAGCTCGGGGTGATGTCCAGTCATGAACGCCAGGTGGTCCACGGCTGTGGTGAAGCAGTGCTGTGTCCGAGGGTCGGCCATGTCACCCAGATGAGAGGACAGGTGCGCGCGCCCGTCGGGGCCCGTCAGTGCGAAGGTGGTCTTCAGGTCGCCGCCGGTGGCCAGGACGGTCGGCCGGTTCCGTGCCGCGCCCCCCAACCCGACCGGCAGCGGCGCGTAGCCGCGTGATCGGCGTACCGGCAGTTCGGCGCCGTCGTCGTCGATCGCGACAACGGAGTCCTCACAGGGCACATGGATGGGCCGGTCGTGGGTCAGTACCGCGTCGGCGAGGCCGTCGATCCAGTCGAGGTCACCGTCGCGGTACACGATGGGCGAGCCGCCCTGGTTGGCCGACGTCATGACCAGGGCACCGGGTCCGAGCGCAGCGAACAGCAGATGGTGCACCGGCGAATAGGCCACCATGACCCCGACGTCGCGCAGGCCGGGCGCCACGAGTGGACTCAGTGTTCCGGCCCGCGCCGGCACCAGCACGATCGGGGCGGCCGGCCCGCGCAGCGACCGGGCAGCGGCGGCATCCACCTCGGCGACGCGCCGGGCGCCCTCGATGTCGGCGGTCATCACCGCGAAGGGTTTGGCGGGCCGACTCTTCCGCTGACGCAGCGTCGCCACCGCTGCGTCGTCGTCGGCCCGGCAGGCGAGGTGGTAGCCGCCGATACCCTTGATCGCGACGATAGATCCGCCGCTCAGCGCCGCGGCAGCCGCCGCCACCGGCGGACCCCCGCCCGGACCGTACCAACTCAGCGTCGGGCCACAGTGCGGGCAGGCGATGGTCTGGGCGTGGTAGCGGCGGTCAGCGGGGTCGGCGTATTCGTCGGCACACGCCTGACACATCGCGAAATCCGCCATCGTCGTGGCGGGCCGGTCGTAGGGCAGATCGGTGATGACGGTATAGCGCGGACCGCAGTTCGTGCACGTGATGAAGGGATGCAGGTATCGGCGATCGCTGGGGTCGAACAGTTCCCGCAGGCAGTCGGCGCAGATGGCGATATCGGGCGAAACCAGGGTGCGCGCCGACGTGGTGGTGGCGTCGTCGCTGTGTCGGATCGCGAACGTCGTGTCGCCCTGGGGCGCGGTGGTTTCGACGTCGATCGCGTCGATGCGCGCGAGCGGCGGCGGTGCGTCGCGGAGCCGGGCCAGCGCCGCGGCCACCCGCTCGCCGGGTCCCTCGAACTCGCAGTACACCGCCCCGGAGGCATTGAGCACGAAGCCCGCGACCCCGTGGTCGGCGGCGATGCGGGCGACCTCGGGGCGGAACCCCACACCCTGAACCAGGCCGGTGATGCGCAGCCGGAGACGCACGGTGTCAGCGACTCGGGCCACACCGCCGGTTTCCGCACATGCGCTCATGGGCGCGGGTCTCCTCAGCTCTGCGTCAGTGGGCTGTCGACACAGATCGGCCCGATCAAGGCTATCCCTCGCCCGGGGGGCCAACAATCGCAATCTCGCAGACAGGTCTGCGCTTTTCCGTTGACCGTGGACCCTGCGCAGGCCGTGGTCGCAGGATTACCCTGCGGATGTGCACGAGTTGTCGCTGTGTCATGCGATCGCCGGAGTCGTGACATCGCATGCCGAGGGGCGACCGGTCGAGGTCGTCCGGGTGCGGGTGGGCGCGCTGCGGCAGGTGGTCCCGGACTCGCTGCTCTTCTGCTGGAGCATCGTGCGTGACCATGAGGGGCTGGGGGCCGCGGAGTTGCAGATCGAGTCGGTGCCCGCCGCTGTGGAGTGCGGCGCCTGTGGCGCGACATCGGAGGTCGCGTCGCGCTTCTCGGTGTGTTGCCCGGCGTGCGGCAGCGGCTCCGTCGAGGTGATACGTGGTGAGGAGTTCCTGGTGACGTCGATCGATGTGCGCAGCCACGACGAGGTCGTCGAGCATGGGGCCGGTCGTGGGTAGGTTTCATCGCCACGACGACGGAACCGTGCACACGCATGACGACGGCACCGTGCACAGCCACGACGACGGCACCGATCAGCACGGCGACCACAGCGGCTACGCCACCGCCACCGAGCGGGTGGATGTCCTCCAGGCCATCTTCTCCGAGAACGACGTCCGCGCATCGATCAATCGGGAAGCCTTCGAATCGAACGGAATCCGAGCACTGAACCTGATGAGCTCGCCCGGTTCCGGCAAGACCACGGTGCTGGCTGCCACCCTCGACGAACTCGCCGGCGAGCTGGCCGTCGGGGTCATCGAGGGAGATATCGCCACCGACCTGGACGCCGCGCGGCTCTCCGGACGCGGCGCGCAGATCTCACTGCTGAACACCGACAACGGATTCGGCGGTGAATGCCACCTCGACGCACCGATGGTCAACCGCGCTCTTACCGGTCTCGAGCTGGACGCCCTGGATCTCGTCATCATCGAGAACGTCGGGAACCTGGTGTGCCCCGCCGAATTCGACGTCGGCGAACACGCCAAGGCGATGGTGTATTCGATCACCGAAGGCGAGGACAAACCGCTGAAGTACCCGGTGATGTTTCGCGCCGTCGATGTGGTGCTGCTCAACAAGATCGATCTGGCGCCGTATCTGGACGCCGACGTCGCGACCTACACCGAGCGGATCAGACAGGTGAATCCGACAGCCACCGTGCTGGCGGTCAGCGCCCGCACCGGGGAGGGCATGGCCGACTGGTTCGCCTGGCTTCGGCGCTTTGCCGCCGGTACCTGAGTGCGCCTACAGCGGAGAGGCGCCGCGCAGATGCTCGAAGATCAGTGACGTCTGCGTCCCGGCGACATCGGCGTCGGCGTTGAGGTTCTCCACGACGAACGCCCGCAGGTCGTCGGTGTCACGCGCGGCGACGTGCAGGATGAAGTCGTCGGCACCGGCCAGGAAGTACACGTCCATCACCTGCGGCTTGGCCCGGATCTGGGCGATGAAGTCACGGATCTTGCCGCGCGCGTTGAACTGCAGGCTTACCGAGATCATCGCCTGCAGCGTCAGGCCGATCGCGGCGGGGTCGATGTCGGCGTAGAAGCCACGGATCACGCCGGCCTCCTGCAACCGGCGCACCCGTCCGTGGCACGTCGAGGCGGCGATGCCGACCAGTTCGGCCAGCGCGCTGTTGGACATCCGCGCGTCGGCGTGCAGTGCGGTGAGGATGCGACGGTCGATGTCGTCGAGAGAAACGGTCCGAACATCCTTCGGCGACTGCGGTCGACTGGGTCCGTCTGCTGACGATTCTGCCGTCATAGCCGGATGCTAGCGAATAATACTCATTGATATTGCGCCAGAGTCGAGGTTTCTTCACACTTTGAAGGACTTTTCCATCTACCTGAGCAAGCGCGAGGAGCGATCATGCGTGTCGGAATTCCGACCGAGATCAAGAACAACGAGTACCGCGTCGCGATCACCCCGGCGGGCGTCTCCGAATTGGTGCGCCACGGCCATGACGTGCTGATCCAGGCCGGCGCAGGCGAGGGTTCGGCGATCACGGACGACGATTTCACCCGTGCCGGCGCTCAGATGGTCGACGGAGCCGACGCGGTGTGGGCCGACGCCGAGCTGCTGCTCAAGGTCAAGGAGCCGATCGAGCCCGAGTACTCCCGGATGCGCAAAGGGCAGACGCTGTTCACCTATCTGCATCTGGCCGCGTCCAAACCGTGCA
>CAXEZH010000050.1:0-7554 GCA_964000695.1 uncultured Mycolicibacterium sp.
CCGACTGTGACGTAAGCGCGTGCACCGTTCTCGGCGGCGGCATTTCCTGAACTGTTGGCGTCGCTGGCGACTTCGGCGCGGCCGTCATTCTGCGCATAGGCAAGACCGTCCGAGCCCTTCTGCACGCGCACGGCGGCCTGGCTGTCATCGATAGCGACGGCATTAGCGATGCTGCTGACACGGGCGACGGCACTAGCGAGGCTGTCCTCCGCGCCGAATGCGGTGGAGCTGCTGGTATCTACGGCTACCGCACGGGCTGAGCCGCCGTTAAATCCGTTCGAGGTGGCGGAGCTACTATCACTGGCCGACGAGCGGGCCACACCCGACTGGCTGGTGGCTTCCGCAGCGCTGCCGTCGGTGGCGACGGCGGTAGCCAGGCCGCCGTCCGCGCTAGCGGAGGCGGCGCTGTCGTCGTCGGCGTAGGCGTAGGCCAGGCTGCCGTCTGTGGTGTCGGCGCTGGCGACGCTGGAGCGGTAGGCAGCAGCTTTGGCCCAGCCGCGATCGGTATTGGCCACTGCGGTGCTCTCGGTGCCCGCTGTGGCTCTGGCCACCCCGTCGACCGCGCTTGCCTGCGCGGAACTGTCGGTGCCAACGGCCAGGGCACGGCTGATGCCGCTGCCGATGGCGTCGGCGTCGGCGGTGTCGTCGGTGCCGATGACCCGTGCGTAGGCGTCACCGCCGTCGGTCGCTGCCGCGGTCCCGCTATTGCTGGTGCCGCGCACCAGGACTGTGGCACGCGAGTCGGTGGCCGCAGCCGAACCGACGTTCTCCTCCCCATTGAGAACGACTGTGGCGCCCCGGCCGAAACCACCGTTCCCTTCTGCCGAGGCGCTCGCCGAACTGTCCGTGCCGATGATGAGGCCCGTCGAGTTGGCGCCGCCCTGGCCGAACGCAAAGATGTCGTTGCCGGCACCGATGATGCGCGCGATGGCCGTGGACCCCTCAAGACCGACGGAGTTGGCGACGCTGTCCGAGCCAATGATCACAGCCTTGCTGCGGGACCCAGCCCCGGCAAACGTTGAGGCGTTGGTGTTCTCACCGATGATGATTGCCCGGCTGAATCCCTCGCCACTTGCGGTGGCGGTGTTGTTGTCGCCGTAGACGCGAGCGGTGTTGAAGTTGCCGTCGATGGCGTCGGCGGTGGAGTCATCACCGCGGACGATGGCGCGGCTGAACCAGCCCTCGGCGGTGGCCACGGCGTTTTCGCCGCGAGCGATGGCGATAGAGCCGAAGCCGTCGGAGATGGCGATGGCGGTGCCTCGCTGGATGATCTGGTTGCCACCAATAGAGACGCTGAAGTCGGCGAAGGACGCCCCGATCTGTTCGCCGATCCAGCTGAGCACACCCACCAGCACCGAGGCCTGCGATGCCGGCGCGGGTTCGGTCAACGGCGTTGCTTGTTGGGAGACCAGCGTGGCGGCGACCTGGGTGAAGGTGGCGGGAGCGTATCGGAACGCCGCGGCTGCCGCATTCGGGGCCTCAGCGGAATCGTCCACCGTCGCAGTGGCAGCGGGCTGTGCCGCCGCGGCCGCGGCGGGGGCCAGCACGGAACGTCGAGATGATTCGGTACTCACCGCCACCGGCAACACGGGGCTTTCAGTGGGCGGTGCTGGCGTCTGCGGAGCGGGAGCATCGTCGACGTCGTCACCACTGTCTAGACCGTCCACGTCGGGGTCCGCGTCGGCAACGTCCACTTCGGCAAGGTCGCTGTCGTCGTTGAGGTCGGCGGCCAAGTCGTCCGCGTCCTTGTCGTCAGCCACGTCGTCCTGAGCGTCGAGATCGTCGCCGTCCTCGTCGTCGATCTCCGCATCGATCTCCGCGCCGAGGTCCTCGGCATCCTCATCGGTGTCGGTGTCGGGGTCGGCGGATCGCTCGCCGGAGGAAACTGACCCGTCAGAGCTAGAGTCTGACGACGCCCCGGACGACGAGGACGACGATGCTGAGGAACTGGCGCTGCTGCTTGACGATGAGGAGTCGTCGGAGTCAGCGGCCGCGGTCCAGGGCGCGGCGAACAACACAGCCCCCACACCGAGTGCGGCGGCCAGCCCGCCGACCCGGCCGATGTTCTGGGAGTAGGCGCGCACCTGTACGCGGCGGTGGGCACCTTCGTGCGGTGTCTGCAGCCGATGCTTGCCGGTCGAACCCACCTGTGACCCCCTTGAATCGCCTGCCGAGCAGGCCGCCTGAAAACTTGCTGCGAATGCGCTGGCCTTCGACGCTATCGCCGTCGGCGACGTTTGGGATATAGGGATTTCCCTACACATGACCCTCGCTGTCGTTGCCAGAATCACCATCCAGCGTGAGAGCGCGGGCCGCACCAACCACCCGTCGGCTCCACTTGCCCCTTTCTGACCCACCAGGGGGCCGTAACTACGGATTCGGCGTCCGGCGTCTAGACGTGAGGAAGATTGGTCTGCGGCTCCGATGCAACCTTGGAATCTGCCGGTGCAATTCCAAGTTTGAAGACCTAACCTGGAAGTCTTAAGAGCCAATTTCAAGGTTAAGCAACTAAGCTTGAAATTTGAGTCAGTGAATTCAAGGTTGAGGCTTGGGGGGTTCGCGCAGTGGACATCGATTCGCTCCGTGATAGCCCGGTCGGCCGGTTGGCGCCTATCAAGGGTCATGATCCGCGGATCGGGAAGGAGTACGAGTACGTCGCTTACGTGCCGAACCCACTTCCGGAGACGGTTGAACTGGCCGCAGACACCTATTCAGTCGTCATCGACGCTGCCGCAGCGATGGCTCGGGCTGATCAGTCGGCAGCGCTGTTACCGAATCCGTTTTTGCTCGCACGTCCGGCAACCCGCCGCGAAGCGGTGAGCACGTCGGCCCTTGAGGGAACCTACGCCCTGTTGTCCGATGTGTTCGAAGCCGATTTTCTGGCAGCGGAGGACTTGACGAGTTCTGTCAGTGAGGTGAGGAACTACGTCACTGCTGCGGAATCGGCGTACGACATGATCGCCGACGGCCAACCAATCTCTATTCGGATGCTCGAGAGTTTGCAGAGCGTACTTCTGCGGGGGACGCCGAGCGACGGCCCGCAGGCTGGCAGCGTCCGGACCACGCAGATCTTTATCGGCGTCGGCAATCGCAACGTGAGTTCGGCACGTTTCGTTCCACCGCCAGTTGATCACCGACTGCTGGACGGCCTGCAGCAATGGCAAGAGTGGATTCGTGAACCGAGTCCAGTGCCGACGATCGTGCGAGTTGCGTTGGCCCACTATCAGTTCGAGGCGCTGCATCCCTTCCACGACGGTAACGGCCGCCTCGGTAGGCTGGTCATGCTGCTGCAGCTGATGGCTGCTGGGGACCTGCGCTATCCCGTCCTGAATATCGCGCCGTGGTTGGAGCAACGCCGAACCGAGTACCAGGACGGGCTGCTGCGTGTTTCGCAGACGGGACGTTGGGACGACTGGGTGAGCTTTATCGCGGCAGCCATCCATGCTGAGGCGTTGGAGGTCATTGACCGTATGGAAAAGCTTCTGGCGCTCCAGGAGAGCTTCCGAGAAACGTTGCGAGGCGCGAAGGGGGTATCGCTGCGGATCGCCGACGATCTCATCGGTTACCCGATGATCACTGTATCGCTGGCAGCATCGATGTACGGGGTCTCCTACCAGGCGGCGAATACTGCGATCGCGAAGCTTGTTGAGGAAGGAATCCTTCGGCAGCGGACAGCGGGCCGCTATGACCGAATCTTCCAATGCGACAGTGTTCTTGCCGTGCTGGAACAATGACGGCTGCGCGGCCGGATCAGGCAGGCGCCTCCGAGGCGACGGCGTCGTTCATGAGGACGCCGAGGTGTTGCCAGTAGATCCAGTCGGTGATGGCGTGACGCTGTGCATCCGACTCGGAAGCGGTCTGCGCTCGGTGCAGCGCCAATTCTTGGGCGTGGTCGGCGTAGGCGACGAACGCGTGCAGGTGCGCTGCGCCGCGTTGGGGACTGGTGCTCATCAAGGGCTTCGCAACGTCGAACCACAGCTTGGCGCTCTGATCGGCGGGCGGTTCAAGGTCCGTCGCCGCCGGAGGGAGCAGTTCGGTCAGCGCGGTGTCGGCGACCTCGTTGAGGCGCTGCGCAGCATCAGGAGCAATGACCTCTAATCGGCTGCGGCCGTTCATTGTTCCGTCGCCGGGAATGTCGTCGGCGGTCAGGATGATTTTCGCGACTCCGGGATCGAAGTTCGCGAACTGCTCTTCAGTGGCGACGACAGCGCGCAGCTGCATGTCGTGGTGGCGGCACCAACCCTGGACAGCCAAGATCGGATAGGTCGCCCAGGTGGCGCGTTCAGCAGGAGTGATCGACTCGTCGGCGGTCGCCATCTTCACATGCTCAGGCAAGTAGATCCCGTCGGGGATGTAGGCCAGCCCGTAGGAGTTGGCGACGACGATCGTGCCGTCGGCGGTGACGCCGGTGACCCAGAAGAAGCCGAAGTCCATGACGCCGACGTTGAGGGCGGCGCCGATGTGGCGTGCCCGCTGGAGCGGATCACCGTCGCCGGCCTTACGCCGTCCCCCCGGAGTGGAAGCGGCCAAGATCGCGTCGCGCTCAGCGCGTGCCGTCGACACGGGAACCGGTGCAGGGGCCGCCGCGGCGCCACTGGCGCTGGCCGCCGACATCGGGGCTACGCCGGGCCCCGCAACGGCAGGAGCGGTACCGGCGGGTGGAGGTGCCGCCGGGGCGGGGGTGGTTGGAGGACCCAAAGGAACCGGGGGAGGAGCTGCCGTCGAACCGCCCACAGGGGCAGCGCCGACGGGGGCCGTGCCGCTGGGCGCGGCACCGGACGCGCCACCACTCGCGGGTGGGGATGAACCACCCGAGGAGGACACGGCGGCGGATTGACTCGTTGGTGCGGACGTAGACGAATGCGGCGCTGCTGGGGCCGGGGACGTAAGGGAGGACGACGGCGGGTTTCGAACTGACGGTGCTGAAGTTGTCGTCTGGCCGCCTCTAGCCGAATCTCTGGAAGCCGCTGATGTACTTGAGCGTTCGCCGTTGCCGCCGGAAGTGGTTGGCGCCGCGGTTGCGTCGTTGGATGCCGAAGGAGGTGATCCTTTGGAAGAGTATGAACCCGAGGAGTTCGAGGAACCCGAAGAGGTCGACGTGGCAGTGCCAGTGGGTGCGGAACCTGAGCCCTGGCCGCCGACAGTCGATGCGGTGGGACTGGGAGTGGGGGTCAGCGAGTGAGAGGATTGCGACTGCGCCAAATCCGCCCTCTGCGGCGACAGCGGCGTAGCCGAATCGGCTTGGGGGAGACTGTTATCGTTACCTCTTCTAGAAGAAACGTAAGAGGCGTTTTTCATAGGCGATGCGTTCACCGGCGAGTCAGGAATTACGTTCACTACCGACGGCTGTTCTGGGGGCGAAACACGGGGCGCGCCGATTGGTGGCGGGGCAACCGGGGGAATTGCATAGATGGGTGGTGTCCATTGCCCGAATGCGCGCACCTGCGATGCGCCCGACACCACTACGCTCGCGTTTAATCCCCTTTGAGACAACACATAACCGCGAATGATCTCCTCTTTGGATTGCTCGTCCAGACCGGGCGTCTCACGGATAGTCTGGATCATCTCCTGAGCGCTTTGCAGATTCTGGTTGATAGTCGTCTTGGCTTGGGCAACTAGTCCAGCAACCATGTTGTAGTAGGCGTAGCCCTTGGCTAGGTGGTTCTGAAGTTGCGACATCGCGCGAAGACTAGTCTGGATTGAGGAGCCGCCAGCTTCGGCGCCGGACCCCCTCCAGGAGCCACTTTCAAAAATGGAACTGTACTCGCGATTCCATTGGTCCACGGCAGCACTTACTGCATTGCGCAGCTCCAATAGTTCATTAGCTCTTGCAAAGAGTATATTCTCGTCGATGTCCGGCCAGCCGCTAGGCTCAGTCATTTCCTGAATGTACTCGCCAGCGATCTTCTCAATGCCCATGTGCGCTAGCCTTCTGCAGCAAGACAAGCTTGTTGAACCGCGGAAAGCAGTTGCGACGCCGCATTGTTTAGGTAGGTGTCGGCGGGGCCGTAACTCGGAATAGCCTGTACGTAAGCACGTCGATACTGAGCGGAAAGTGCGGCGAAATCGGATATTACTGGAATGCCGCTCTGCAAACCGAGTTGTTGAGTTTCCTCAGCGTTCTTCTGAAAAAGGGGAACGACCTCGAGGAATAAGGCTCGTTGTTCTGCAGGCCAGTCAATGCTAGCCAAGTTAGGGTCGGTTCCGTCGTTCCAATCCTTGATCTGCTCGGAGAAATCGACGACCATGCCGTTCCAATCTGAGCAGAAAGGCGATGGCGCGGGAGCGGTTATGGCCCGGTTCGGAGCAGTGATGTTGTCGACCGCCGCGACACGATTGGGCGGCGCACTGGGGACAACCAGTGGCGAACGGGCGGCCGCGGCTCCGTAGTCAATGGCTGAGCAGATCCACACGAGGGACGCAGACACGCTGTTTGCGGTAAGCGCCAAATGATTGTCGGAGGGCTCGTACGTGTCGACACTCTTCGCATAAGCACGCCAATAGGCAATTGACTGCGCATAGAGCTCACGCATCACACGGTGGGGAGTGCGTTTAGCTAGTTGAACGGTCTGATCGGCGGCCGATAGCATTGCTGCTGCCACAGCGTGATGCTGGTTACGCTGCTGGTCGGTCCAGGCGGCTCTAGGCAGAGACGGATCCCGTGCATCCCAGCCCTCGCGCTGAATTAGTGAGAGAGTGTCGTTGATCGGCCCCCAAGCTGCACACGTCGGGTCCTCAGTGATGATCCCGACTGGCCCCCGATCGTCGGCACTCGCGATGTCCGACGTGTGTGCTGAGGTACTCGGCGGCGCCGATGCGGTGGGCTCACCAGAACCAGAACCGTCCCTTGTCACCAACAACGTCGCGACGACCGTCAGACCGATGACGACAACCAGGGCTATCCCACCAAGGACCCACTTCCCACGATTCCCGCCCTGTTTCGGCGGTCCCCACGGAGGCTGCGGACCCCACGAGGAAGGCTGCTGACCAGGTCCGGGCGGCGATGGCGGCCATGGACCCGAAGGCGGCATCGTCACCCGAGCTGCCCCCCGTCTAGCCTGACCATTCGATTCCTCCCACATCAGCCGCACTGCACATCGCGCGGCATGGCTCAAACCAGCTTACGAGAGGCTCGAGACCACCCGGGACACCGATTGACGCCAAAGGCTCCTACTGCCCGTCCGGCCTCTCCGCGTTGATCTCGGCGACCACCGCGTCGATGCGCTCCCGATCGGCATCTATCGAGGCCGGAGCAGCTCGTTCCCCTTCTGCAACACCTCGTTGACCGCTGCTCGACGACTTCGGCACCCAGCCGCCGTAGCCCGTTTTGGATGTAGACGTCGGTGAGCAGACGGTGCCCCGTTCAGGGGCACCTCGACGGTCGCGGTGGGACCCGATGCAGTGACGGTGTCCTTGTCCGTGCAGTTCAGTAGCCCGGTGTCGGCAACTGCGATGAGGCGCTGCGCAGCGTCTGGAGCAATGGCCTCTAATCGGCTGCGGCCGTTCATTGTTCCGTCGCCGGGAATGTCGTCGGCGGTCAGGATGATTTTCGCG
>CAXEZH010000051.1:0-64863 GCA_964000695.1 uncultured Mycolicibacterium sp.
GACCTCACCCCGTCGCGCCGAGTCGCGCAGCGGCGCCCAAGATTCGGCTCACCGTCGTGTGGTGCACTTCATGCCTGCGCCCGATCGTGCTCGGCGCCGTCCCCGCCGCACCGTCGGCAAGAATCCGGGCCACCAACTCCACATCCTTGGCGGTCACACCCTCATGCACCAACGATTCCGCGACCGGCCGCCACCGCTGCACCCCTCCTGAGGACAAGCCCTGACCAGGCAGCGAATCGGCAACCGACCCCGCGGGTGACGCGCCGGAACCCACCACGGTCGCTACCGCACTGAGCGAGCGCTGGGCAAGCCTTTGCGGGCACTGCTCAGGGTTCTCGTGCACAGGATGCGACCCACCCGCCGGTGCAACCCCTTCTCTCACAGCACCTGAGTCGGCGGGCGCCTCGCGCCGGGTCGCTGCGGCGGAGCCACCCGCGTAAGACGACCCAGCAGATGAGCTCGCGTTCACCGCCGGTCCCGGCCCTGGCGCCGACACAGGGTTGGCGGATTGCGCGTCATCGACACCGTCCCGGACAACACCGGAGGCCTCCGCTGAAACCGCCACCGGCACCGACAGTTCCGGCGCCCCCACAGCGGCAGCAGCTCGGGACGTCGAAAAGCTCTCCACCCGAGCGGGTCTCGCCATCGACAGCAGGCACAACGTGGCATGAGCGATCGCCACATCAATGACTGCCGGCCATATCCACGACAGCGACTCACGAATCCCCAGCACCACGGCAAATGAGCGCAACGCATCGAACGACAAGGCGAACGACCCGACAGCCAGCGCGGCCGTGAGTGCCAAACACGTCCAGTACACCCACCCGGCCGAGCGGGCACGTACCAGCCACGTCGCCGAATGAGTCGCGGCGAGAAGCACGATCGGAGGTACCAGCGCCGCCCCCGCAGCCAACCACCCCATCTCGACAGGAGCGATCAGCAGCGCGTGACCGACGTTGCCTGCCAGAGACATCGACGCGGCCAGAATCAGCCAACCCAGAAAGAACGCGGTCGCCCTGCGATGCACAACGGCGGCGTCAGTGGTCCCCACCGACATCCTCAACCCGCCCCCGAACCAGACGAACACGCTTCGGAACCACCACCGGTCACAGCGCACCACAGACAAGCCACGACACCGAGCCTATGACCGCCCCAAGCGACGCTCGTGCACAAATTTCACCCACCGCCCCGGCGCACGACAGCGCCACGCATCCTCGCCAGAATTCCTCACCGCGGGTGGACCTCGAAGCCAGCGTAGGGCGAACAGTTCCCACAGAAACCCGATCACCGCGCACACCGGTGTGGGCCATACCTGTGTTCAGGTGCAGCGCCCGCCGATCACGATCCCTACTGCCCGCTGGCCTCGCGGGGCTGATTATGTCGGTCACCGGGCGCGGCGGCAGGGATGGCCTCGGCACTGCGTTCGAGCAGGGCGCGAAGGCTGTTGTCCCCCCGGCATTCCAGGAGCCCGGCGACCTCGTCGGGCCGGCAGCGCAGCGCCCGCGCGACGTCGGCTAGCGGGGTGCGCGCGGGCTTGCCGAGCAGCGCGCGCAGTCGTTGCGCGGGGGCGGCCTGAGCTGCTAGCAGGGTCGCGGCGATCGTGCTGTCGCGCACATTGAAGGCCAACACGATGGTGTCGCCGACTGCGGCGTTGAAGGTTGTGGCCAGCGCACGCAGCGATGCGAGTTTGGCGCCGTTGGTGGATGACAACGGCCAGAACAGGCTGACCGTCGCGCGCTTGCCGGTGAAGACCCGCCGGTGGCCAGGATGGACGCCCAGTGCGGTGGCGACCGCGGGCGCGACGTTCTGTCCGGATCCACGCAGCAGATCGAAGGTCACTGGCACTGCGACACGGATCTCGTTGCGGCCGTTGTGGAACGTGCCGCGGATCGTCGTCGGTGGCGGAACAGGCGGCCACCCGTCGGCGGGGGTTCGACGACGGACCATGTTGCGGCTGGTGACGAAACCAGGGGTCGTCAAGTAGGTGCGTATCGAGGTTTCAGCGACATCAGGAAACGCCGCCGCCATGTCCTCGACCAGGGCGTTGATGTCAACGGCGCCGCCGGCGTCGTCGATGCGGGCGGCGATCTCAGAAAACACCCCGGTGTAGCGCTCGACGCCCCAGCGGGACAGCGCCCACGTCAGCCGCGTGGCGCGGGTGAAGCGCGGATCGGAGTTCAACACGTCGCGGACATAGCGTTGCAGGTAGTCGCCGCCGATGACGGCGGTGATGGCCGGCGCCGAGAGCGGGGTGCCGGCCAGATGCAGAGCGGCTTCGGCCCGGGCGGCGACGCTGCAACCCCAGCGCACCCATCGACCGTCGACCCGGCGCAGCCCGGGCTGGCTTTCGATGAAGTCGATGGCGGTGTCGCGCGGGACGCCGATGTGCTCGAACTGTCGAAGCACAATGTCGACCGTCGGTGCGCCCCAGCGCTCGAACGCCGCGTCCAGCGTCGCGGTGACCGTGGCCAACCCGTCAGCCTGTGCGCCTTCCAGCCACCCCTGGACACAGGTGTACGGGCCAGCGACGTGCAGCAGCAGCTGCCCGGCGGCGGTGCCCAGATCGAGGCCGAGATCGTTGAGGGCACCCTCGGCGGTGTGCTCGCGGGTCAGGGGTCCAAGCCGGCGGCGCAGCCGTTGGGCGTGGTCGAGAACCGCGACGTGGGCGGGGTCGGCGAGCAGATCGCGCAACCGGCGATCCGCGCGGGGCTGGTTACGGTGAACGTTGACCGGGGCCACCCCGAGTTGTTCGGCGGTCGCGCTCACCGAGAGGGGGCGTAGCGCCCAGCCGCGCGCCGCCAACACCGTGTAGTCGTAGCGGTTCAAGCGGTCCAGCAGCCTGCCGATAGCGCTCGGCGCGTCCGCCGTGGTCTCAGCCGGGGCCGACCGAGACATCGCAGCGTCGCGGGCAGCCAGTATGATAGCACGCACCGTGCCGATCCCGGCCTTGGGTCGATCGAGCAATGACGAGATCGTCTCATCGGCCAAGTCCGACCAGGTCGTGAGCTGTTCGCCGAACACCGTGCGGGCACGGGCCGGCAGCCAGCCGTACGGGACGGGTTGGTCAGCGACCTCGGTCAAAGCTGGCACCAGATCGCGGATCGGGGTCTGCGGCATGGCGTGGACACCGTCCCACCAGGTGGCAGATTCGGCTGCGGTGGCGCTCACCTCGCACGCCTGAGCAGGCGGTCGCCGATGCCAGCGACAATCGCGCCGGTGATGCCAACAGCACAACTCTCCACGGGCGCCCACCCGCCCTGAAGGATCGCAGTGACCGACGACGCGGCCATCAAGAGCGCCTGCTCACCGGCTGTCCCCACAGGCTTCCTCAGCGGCTCCACGGCCGGGCGAACCGGACCAACCGTGGTGTGCCAGGCGCATTGCCGGCCTAGTTGGCGCGAAGTCGGTGGGACACATGATCGTCTCGGTCCGACGCCGAGGAGTTGGCGCACTGGTGTCGTGACCCATCAGTCGTGTCAGTGTCCGTCTTGCACGAGGGCGTAGAGCTTGTTTTGAGCTGCGGCAGCGCGCGTTTCGACGCCTGCCGCGGTGACGTAGCGCTGCGAGGTCACCATCGATTCGTGGCCGAGCAGCGTCATCAGCGTATAGACGCTGACCTCTGAATTGGCGAGCTCGGTGGCGAAGGTATGGCGCAACCCGTGCACCAGCGCAGCGCCGCGGGCACGGCCGGCGTCGATTCCGGCGCGGCGAAACGCCCGCAGCACCCGGTACTGCAAGGTGCCGCGGGAGATCCGCTCACCGTACGCACCGACGAACAGTGGTGCGTTGGCCGGCCAGGCGGCCAGTCCCGTGCCGGGGGAGCGGCGCTTGGTCGTGGCAGGGAACCGCAGCGTGCGGCTGGTGAGATAACGCTCGAGGATGTCGACCAACACCGATTCGACCGGGACCCGGCGATCCTTCCCGCCCTTTCCGCGGACATGCACCACCGCGCCGGCGTCAGTGCGGCGAAGGTCCCCACATTGGCGCGCAACAGTTCATCGGCACGCAACCCCGCCAGCAGGGCGGTCACAATGAGGGCCCGGTCGCGTTCGACCCAGTCGCTGCGCCGCCGCGGCTGCGGATCTGCCTCCAGTGCCGCCAACAGCGCGACCACCGAGTCCGTCGGCAACGCCTTGGGCAGAGTCTTCGCGAGCTTGGGCCGCCCCACCAGCAACATCGGGTTGGCCCCGATCAACTCCGCTGTGTACAGGAAGGTGCACAACACATTCCAGCTCGACCAGCAGCGCTGAATGGACGCGGCCTCATGGGTCTGGGCGTACTGGGCGAACGCGGTACGCATCGACTCGGTGGTGATGTCGCCCAACGCCATCCGCGCCACTTCATCGGCGCGACCTGTGATCAGAGTCGCGATCGCGTCGAAATCCTGACGATAAGCCTTCATCGTGTGCACCGACGGCTTACGCGTACCTCGGTCGGCCAAGAAAGCGGCGAACCATTCCGGACGCAACCCTCGAGCGTCGTCGCACCGCTCGGAAGCGTCGGCCATGCCCGCCAGTATTTCATGGATAATTACCAGAGCGAAGAATTGCCGGGACAGCCGTGGCGACACTATGGGGGAGGGGAGCGGAACTAGGCTCAGTCGCTCCTCGGGTGCGACTTGGAAGTAGTGGGGCGGCTCGAGACGCCAGCTACGCCCCGTGGCCCTCACGGCGGCGAATCCACCACCAGGCCCGGTCCGGCAGCCCTCACGTAGTCCGTCGAACGTCGCGAACGTCTGTAGGTCCACTAAGCGCCTTGTGGCTGGAATACGTGCATGCCTAGAGCACAGGGCCTCTCGCGCTAACGTCGGGGGCGTGATCCGGGTTGTTCTGATCGACCTCGTTGGCGGTATTCGGCACTTCGATGCCCGGGACACCACAGTTTAGACACAACCCCAGGTAGCGCCTCAGCCGCCGTCGAGTTTGTCGAGCAACGCTCCTGCGACGAGTGCGGTCGCGTGAGCGACGAGGCGGGCCTCTGCTGCGCTCAGTTCGCTGGTCTTGCGTGGTGGTCCAGGTCGTCCGTGGCCGGTGCCGGCGTCGTTTCGGAGTCGATTAACCGCGGTGGCCAGCAGGAATATGCACTGCACTGCACTGCACTGCACTGCACGGTGCGGGTCGGGATCCAACTTCGGCAGCTCCGCCGGGTGGCCATGATGGCGGCCACCGCGCGGCCTGTAGGTGTGTCGGTATCTATGCCTTCGTGTAAGGCGCGCAACAGGGTTCGACGTTCACCGAGTTCGGCGATGGTGCGAGTGACTTCGGCGACGGAACGCCCGGGACGATCAATGGCGGTGACGACCACGGTGTCGCCCTCGCGGGCGTAGTGCAGCTGGGCGGCCCGGCCCGGTCTGTCGGTGTTCACAGCAACTGAGAGCTTGTCGGTGAAAACCTGGCCGGATTCGACGCCCTGGACTGCAAGTGCGATCGGCTGTCCATCGAGGTCTTGGCCCGCGGTGCTCACCCGCGCATACCCAAGGATCGTTGTCGCGCCACCACAGTCTCATCGAGCTCCGACATTGAGGATCTGAGATACGCGTGGTGAGACAAGAAATGAGACAGCGCGACCTGCGACTACGCGGTGATAGCGATGCAGCACCGATGGTGTCTCTTTTCTCTAGAGACGAGACAGCATGGGACGTCGCTCTTCGTCTTCCGTCCGGCGTGGGCTCAATAGCGGCCGCTTAGAGCATCGAGCCGAGGTCGGAGCCCAGGGTGGGGTACGCCGCGGTGGTTGTCTTGAGCTGGCGTGTGGTGAGGCCTAGTTTGATGGCCAGGGCCACGATGTTGGCGTGTTCGGTGTAGTCCGGTCCGAGCAGGTGTGCGCCCACGATTCGGTCGTCGTCCTTATTGACGAGGATCTTGGCTGCGGCGGTATCTTCGCCGAGGCGGTAGCTCGAATACCAGGTGCTGGCGTCGGTGTAGCGCACGTCGATCTTCAATCCCAGGTCGCGGGCTTCTGTTTCGAGCAACCCAACGCGCGCCAGTTCGGGGATCGTGAATACAGCCGACGGGATACCCGTGTAGTCGGGCACGGTGCTGGCGTCTTTGAGCATGTTGGAGGCGGCTACTTTGCCTTCGATGACGGCCACGGGCGTCAACGGGGGCCCGGCGGTGTCTGCGGCATCCCCGGCGGCGTAGACGCCGGGGTGTGTCGTGCTTTGCAGGTACGGCTCCACACTGATTCCTCGCTCACACCACGCGATGCCAGCACGGTCGAGGTCGAGTTCGGCCAGCTCGGGGACGCGTCCGGCGCCGTGAACCACCAAGTCTGTATCGATGGTGGTAAGAGTTCCATCCTGATCGACCTGGACTTGGTATCCGGACGCCGTCGCACGTACAGCGGTGACCGTGGTGGACGGCCGCACGTGAACTCCGGCAACGTCGCCGCCGGCGATCAACAGGTCGACTAGATCGGGGTCGAACCCCTTCAGTGGGCGCGGACCGTGATCGAGGATGATCGGGTGGCTGCCCGCCCGGGCGGCGATGTGGGCGAACTCGAAAGAAATGTAACCGCCCCCAACGAACACGATTCGCGGTGGCAAAACCTCCAATTCGAGGAACTCGGTGCTGTCGATGAGGTGTTCGTTTCCGTGGAACTGCAGCGGCCGGGGCCGCGCTCCAGTAGCAATCAAGACCCGGTCTGTGTGGTGGGAGTCGTTTCCGATGCTGATCTGATGGGCGTCTACGAACTGGGCCTGACCATGCAGTGTTTGGACGCCGTGGCGACGTAGGTCGTTTTCCATGTTCGCTGGTGCCGGATCGGTGAAGCCCCGTTTGTGGCGCATCAGATCGGTCCAGTTGATGCGGATCTGGCCATCGTCGATACCTTTTCCGCGCATCAGTTGGGAAGCGTCGATGATTTCGGCGCCACGGCGCAGGATCTTTTTCGGGTCGCATCCGCGCAGCGCGCAGGTACCGCCGTAGGGCAACGCGTCGACGATCGCCACGCGCCAGCCCTGGGCGGCGCACTTATTGGCGGCGGCGATACCGGCCATGCCGGCACCGATCACGATCAAATCGAAGCGGGCAGTCATCGCCCCACCTGGGTGATCGCACCGCAACCGGCCCCTCGGTGCACACGTTTGCAAGTCATGAGGTCACGCTAAACATTGCAGTGCAGTACAAGGTCAAGGATTAGTGTGGCGAGGATGCTGATCGGAGAGCTGGCACGATCCGTGGATCTATCGCCGCAGACCATCCGTTTCTACGAACGACGCGGACTACTGCCAGCACCTCGCCGCGGCACCAATGGCTACCGGCGCTACGACCGCACTGCGATCACCCGACTGCACTTCATCCGCGCCGGACAAGCCGCCGGACTGACCCTGGACGATATCGCCAGCATCGTGGACCTTCGTGACCACGGAACGGCACCCTGCGAGCACGTACACGCGCTACTCAGCGGCAAGCTCGACGACATAACACAGCGCCAACAAGAGCTGGCATCGCTAGCAACAGAACTGCGTCGACTCCTTCACCGCAGCCGGACGCTGAATCCTTTGAACTGCACCGACGCCCGCATCTGTCACATCCTCAGCGAGGCTCCGCGATGGGCGTGATCGAGTCTGGTGGCAGGGCCTGGCCGCTCCGGCGTCAAAGGGACGGGGACTCCAGATGAGACAGGATGTGATCGGCCTCGTTTCTTTTAGAACTGAGACTGGCGTTAATGCGACCCGGGGGTGTGGTCGCCGCACAAATGTAACCGCTGATACATTTTTGGATGTGGCAGAGGCATCGGTCCGATGGTTGGTTCTGGTGGTACGAATGCCTGCGGAGCCTTCGCGGCACCGAGTCGCGGTGTGGCGCGAGCTGCGGCGCGCTGGGGCCACCCTGTTGGGGCAGGGGGTATGGGCGGTGCCCGATGCCCCGGTATTCGCCGATGGAATCGCCCGAACCGAAGAGCTAGCTGAACGCGGTGACGGCGAGGTGACGGTGCTGGCCGCGTCCGGACGCAATGAATCCGACGCCGCGCGTCTGGAAGCCTTGTTCACCGCTGAACGGAGCGAGGAGTGGGCTGAGTTCATCTCCGACTGCGCCAATTTCGACGCCGAAATCGACAAAGAGATTCGAATCGCCAAGTTCACGATCGCTGAGCTCGAAGAAGAGGAACACAGCCTGGAGCGACTGCGTCGATGGCACCGCGAGCTGACCGCGCGTGATGTATTCGGCGCCCCCGAGGTGACCGAGGCCAACCAGCAGCTCAAGCATTGCATCGAACGCCTCGCCGGCTACACCGAGCGGGTTTTCACCGCGTTGCACCAGCTATGACACTCGCCACCGCCAGCACAAACCCACTGTCACTGGCATGAGTACGCCCAACTCTGCCGATACAGGCCTCGGGGGGACCCGAACTCAGTTGTTGCCTTTGTACGCGGCGGGATTCGTCACCGCATTCGGCGCTCACAGCATCGCCGCCACCTTGGGCGGCTATACCGACGGGCCACACACATCGCTGCTCACCCTGGGCCTGCTGCTGGCCATCTACGACGGAGCCGAAGTCATCCTCAAACCGGTGTTCGGATCGTTGGCCGATCGCATTGGCGCCCGCCCCGTTCTGCTCGGCGGACTGCTCGCCTTCGCCGCGGCATCCGCTGCCTTCGTCATCGCTGGAGATCCTGCCTGGTTGGGCGTGACCCGATTCGCTCAGGGCGCCGCCGCAGCAGCATTCTCACCTGCCGCCGGGGTATTGGTGTCGCGGCTAACCGCGCCGGGGCAGCAAGGCCGCGGCTTCGGTCGCTACGGTGCCTGGAAAGGACTTGGTTACACCCTGGGACCGGTATTGGGAGGGGTGCTCATCACCTGGGGCGGCTACACCCTGCTCTTCGCCACGCTCGCCACACTAGGAACGGCGGTCGCAGCGTGGGCGCTGCTGATGGTGCCGGGGGTGGCACCGTTGCCGCGGGTCCGCCAGACGGTACTCGACCTGGGCCGCCGACTCTCCAGTCCGGGCTTTCTGCGCCCGACCCTCGCACTAGCCGCGGCCACCGCCGCGTTATCGGTCGGTGTTGGCTTCCTTCCTGTCATCGGCGCCAGCCGCGGCCTCAGCCCACTTCTCACCGGAGCGGTCGTCTCGGTGTTGGCAGCGGCGACCGCCGTAGTTCAGCCCGGGGTTGGGCGCGCTCGCGATGACGGGCGCATCGGGGACCGCACCGGGTTGTCAACCGGCCTACTGCTCGCTGCCGCGGGGTGCGCGGCGGTGGTGATACCAGGAATCATGGGCCTGGCCAGCGCTGCCGTACTGATCGGCATTGGCGTAGGCGTCGTCACCCCGATCGGGTTCGCCTCTCTGGCCGCGTCCACTCCCGCTGAACGGCTCGGCCAAACCATGGGCTCTGCCGAAGTGGGCCGCGAACTCGGAGATGCCGGTGGGCCACTACTCGTCGGCGCCCTCGCCGCCGCGGCCACCTTGACCCCTGCGCTACTGGTATTTGCTACTGTCCTAGCCGCCACCGCCGCGCTCAGCACCGCGCCCACCGCCGGTCGTCACGCCCAAACCAGCAATGACACCTAGTCATCTCCACCGATCCGCATCACCCGCCGCCGAACTTGCCACCGGCCCTAGATCGCCGCTACACACCTCCACCTGAGACAAGAACTGATCGACCTCGTTTCTCTAGATCTGAGACACCAAAATGGGGCCGCCCCCGAAGGGCGGCCCCATGGCGTGAGATTGGAGTTCACCCGGCGCCGGCATGCCGGAGTTGGGCAGATGTTGGGTGGTCGGCGAGCCACCGGTGGATCAGCGGGTGTCGTCGTTAGTGGGACCGGGAAGCGAGGAGAGCCTCGATAGTCGACAGCGGGCCCCATTTCAGTGCCCGCTTGGGTACAGGTCGAGGGCCACGAACCCCACATCGCGTCGCAATCCGACGGCGCAGGAGGCCTGCGAATCCAAGCGATCGGCCTACCCCAACTCAGCCCCGGCGCGCCCACCTTCCGAATGCATGTGTACGGGCCAGGGGGACTCGAAGAGCTTTCATCAGAACCGGTGACAGTGAACAGGCCCGAACTCATACTCAGCCCACAAGTCGTCGGGGTCGGTCAACACCTTATCGCGGTTCTTGAGACACCGTTCGGCGCATTGCTAACGCCAGTCGATGTCTCCGTTTGATGTTCACATGAGAGGGCGCATGCACGGCTCACCGGCGCGAGCGGTGCACGGTGTAGTTCGTCCACTCAGGGAACTCGCACATGACGATCGGGGCGCGGTGTGCGCGCGTGCAGAGCACCTGGAGAACGCCGTCGTGGACGACCGCGGCAACGTCGGCGTCGGCGGGCAGGTAGCGGGTCGCGGAGACGATGGTGGTGTCATCATCGGCGACGTCGACCTCAACGCTGCCGGCTCCCGCGATCTGGCACTCGCGGTAGTAGTCGACGCTCATCTCCATCAAGCGGCTGGGAGCGACATCAAAAACGAGAATCTTCGGAGTACGAGTCTTCATGGTCACGTCGGGTTTCCTTCCCTTATGCACGACTTTCGTGCTGGGGATCAACCCTAGAAAATGACCGTGTAGCGTTTGGGCCGTCGCGTCCCTCACCTCCGCATTTGGTCGTTAGCTCGCGCGTCGGGTGGGTTTAGAGTTGTGCAGGAGAGCGTCAATCGTGGCCTGTGTCTTCGAGCCCCACCGCGGGTCGAGTGCACTGACGAAGGCGGCCCACAGTGGCAGGGCCACGGTCGCCTTGAGCGTGTCGGCGTCGGCGCCGCGCGCGGCGGGGGAGCGGTAGGCAAAATTCCAGGCGATCGCGCGGGCCGCGTCGTCGACGATCCAGTACAGCAACTCGTCGGCGTCGACAGTTTGACGCGTGCTTGGCTGGCCGGTCAGGACATCCATGCACCGATAGTGGAGAGAGCCGTCCGCATCGACGGTATAGGCGGCGCCGGAGGCATCGACTGCGGGAAATGCTTGGAACTGCGGGCGGGGAGGGTCCGCCTTGCCGAAATCCTGGCGACCACAGTCAGTTGCGCCAAGGCGTGCTCAATGCGGTGCTCTAGGGCCTCGTAAGGCGGCGGGCCGCCGGGAGTGCGGATGCCTGGTTCGAGGTCCTCCAGGTCTGGCCATGATGGCAGCGGTGTGGGGGAGTGGTCCAGGAACGCGGTGGCGACCCACACCATCTTCGTGGCATCGAGGACGTCAGCCTGGCCGATGCTGGGGTCGAGGATGTAGGAGACGTCGACGGGGAGATCGAGGGCAGGCTTTGCAAGGTCGGTCCCGGGGACGCGGGGATGCAAAGCCGCGTGGTAGATCCACAGGAATGGCCCGTGTGCGTCTCGGCCGCGTTGGCCCGGCGGGTAGTCGGCGTCCGACGCGCCCGCAGGGAGGCGGTGCTTAACGGGTGTCGCCAGCTGAATGCATAGCTGGTCGGCGCCGTCAGGTCCGGGCAGGCTGGCCAGCACTGTGGCCGGTGTCGGCGCGCTGTTGAGCAGTTGCACGGGGCCGCACTCGACGTGGTGAAGAAGTACCTCGCTCATTGTTGCTACTGACCTTTTCGACTTGCTTCGAGCCGTTCGAGGGGACTGCCGGGGAGGGCTGCAGGGGTGGGGGTTTCCATGACGGCGCTTTCGATGGCGCCCTCGATGGCGCTGCTTGAGTACGCCGGAGGTGCGTGTTTGTCTAAGTCCTCGGAATCCCGGGTCTCAGGGGCGGGGGTGATAGAGATCGTGAGCGGCACCGCCAGCTCCAGGGCCGCGAGCTTCGCTTCGACAGCCTCGGTGAGTCGGGCCGCGTAGTCGGCGTATTCGCGCCTCCGCTGGTCATCGAGCGCGTCGACCAGTGCCGCGATCGACTGCATGGCCTGCTCATAGGCGATCTCCCCGGGGGTCGGATCGCGATAGGCTTCGGCCTCCGCTGAGAGTTCGGTCAGCAGGGCGACGTCGTCAGCGTCGCCGGTCCAGTCGTCGTGGGTGATGACCAGGTAGCCGTTGTCGTCCACATTCACCCAGTTCACGGCCGCGATGCGGGGGTCGTCGGGGGAGAAGGGGCCTGGCGGCACGTCGGTGGGCTCAGGAACGGCGTCGGCGCGGCCGTCGAGTTCGACCTGTGCGTCGGCATAGGCGTCGTCGCTGCGGTCGTCGACCTGGGCGAGGATGCTTTCCACCCAGAGGTCAACCACTACCGGCTCGGTGCGATGGCGCAACAAGTCCTTGTCGTCGAAAACCGTGGCTTCTATTGTGCGCCTCACCATTTCGGCCTCCCACGAGCCCGGCCGGCCATCTAGCGCCTCCTCGATGCTTCCAAGGTTGGCGGCAGCGCCCGCCAGGGCCAGGGTCACGAAGGCAGCCCAGTCGATTCGCAGCGCAGCGCGTGGATCGGGGTCCACTTCCCACTGGCCTGAGCTCGTCTGGCGCATAGGCTGATTGGTTAGTCGGGTTGCTTCGGTAAGCACGTTGATCGCGTCGTGGAGTACTTCATCGTGAGGCCTGGGAGTGGAAGCCTGGTCGTCGGTGAGGTATCCGGTATCAAACAGGGCCGCGGAGATGACTTCGCGATAGGGCTTGCCGATCACGCGCGCGACGGCCGCAAGATTCTCGCGGTCCGGTAGGCGGCTCACACCGTTGACCCGCCATTTACGCAGATTCTCCCGGGACATGCCGATCCGGCGGGCCACCTCGGATTCGCTGACCCCGTGAGCGGCCCGGTACCTGTCGATCAGATCGACGAGGCGGGGGATTGCCATAGCGCCAAGTATTCTGGGACAATCCGCATACGTCAAGTGTCAGTTCGCACACCTGCCAACTGTTAGTTGACATAATCGCTATTATCGGCGAAATGTGTTGTGGCGCAGCAGTATTAATGTTGCGTTCTTACGCAGCTGCCAGAGTTGCCGGCGGGGTGTGTGAGCCGGACAAGCAGTGTCCGGTGTCGGCCCGGTAGCGTCACGGCGGTGATCACCTCGGTCGATGGCGTGCGTCAAGAGCGCGCCGGCCGCGGAATGGGCCTGCGGCCACCGACGGTGCATCCGCCCGGCACGAATGGTGCCCGGCAGCGATCGAGTTGTCCGTTCTCATTGAATCTGGGGCACATTTACTAGTCTGACCTGCATTGCCCCAGATTGGATGAGAATTTCGATCGCGACGTTTCTCATTGAATCTGGGGCAACCCTGCTTCCGCGCCCGGCTGCGAGCGCAGCAGGGTAGCCGGAATGGTCTCCTGTCGATTCCGTTGGCTCGGGTACGTCTTCGGTATAACTACTGTGATCGTGTCTCTCGTGACACACGATCATGATTCTGTGGTGCGCTCGCTCGTGTTGGTAGTTCGGGTGCCGGCTGCGGCCTTTGAGCACCTTGGCCACCGCCCGTTTTAGATTGTCATAGCGGATACGGGCCGGGACATCACCAAAGTGGTTGAACGCCAACACATGCCGATGCAGGAGCGCCTCCTGGCCCTGAGTGGTGAAGTTGCTCCGAGCTAGAGGGCGAACGCTCCGCCTTTGATGAGGATGAGGGCCCCGATTGTGATCAGTGCAACGGGCAGAACGATGTGGCCCCAGCGTGAGAGTGCTTTGGCGATGATCGGGTGGGAGGCGAAATATCGGCCGGCCGCGCACCAGATGGCCACACCGATGAGGAACACGATGATGTAAACACCGATGGTGGCGATCGTTGAGACGGCGAAGATCGGAACGTACACGCCGATGTTGTCGCCGCCGTTGGCGAAGGTGATGACTGCGACCTGCCAGGTGCCAGGCGTCAACAGTGTTGCGGGATCATCGGTCGGCGCCGGTTGGGTGCGGCGATCCCGCCAGGCCAGCCATGCCGCCCGCAGCCCCAACACGATGGGCAGCAGCCCGAAGTACGGCAGTGCGGCTGGAGGAAGCAGCGTGGCACCCAGGAGTGCGCCGCCGACCGAAACTGCCAAGATGGCGGTGAAGCCGAGGTACTGACCGGCGGTCACTCGGATGGCTGCGCCACGATGACCGGGCGCCTGGCCGAACATCACCGCGAGGACCACGATGTCGTCGATATTGGTGATGGCGAAGGTGGCGATCGCCTGAACGAGTGTGGCTGGGCTCAGCACGGCCAATGCGACCAGCTTCGAGTGAAATCCCACCGCATCGGGTGAGCCTACTGCTCAGCAGGCCCCGCGCTCCCGCGCACCAACGACCTCCAGTGGGGCGGAAATTCATGACGACTGCCGGGGTCAACGGACTTGACGAAATACATGCCTCCGGTGCCACGGAGGTGGCTCCTAGAGGTATCGACATACGTCATCGGCGCTGCATGATTCCGGGTCGACGCTTTCGGCGCCCTGCCGCAGCCGGGCGATGGTCTCGCGCAGTGCCACCAGTGCGCTGATCTGCTCGTCGAGGTCGGTCAGTCGGATGTCGAGCAGGTCGCGCACGTGCGTGCACGGCGCGTGGCCGCTGTCACGGATGTCGAGGATCTGCCGAATCTGGGCGAGGCTGAACCCGGCGGCCTGTCCCCGTCGGATGAAGCCGACCCGGGCGATCGTGTCGGCGGCATAGTCGCGATACCCCGCCGGGGAACGTTCGGCGGGCGGGAGCAGGCCTTCGTCTTCGTAGTAGCGCAGCGTCGCGGTGGTGGCCCCGGTCGCCTCGGCGAGCTTCCCGATTCTCACGATGTCTCCTCAGAACACTTGACCTTCAAGCCTACTTGAAGGTCAAGGATGGGTGCATGAGTCAGGGATTGGACCTCGCGGTCATCGGTTCCGGCGGCGCGGCGATGGCCGCGGCGATCCGCGCTACCGCGCTCGGCAAGTCCGTCGTCATGATCGAGCGCGGCATCTTCGGTGGCACGTGTGTCAACACCGGCTGCGTGCCGTCAAAGGCCCTGATCGCAGCGGCCGAGGCCCGGCATACCGCAGCCGACACTGCCCGGTTCCCGGGGATCGCCACCACGGCCGGCCCGGTGGACATGGCGGCCCTGATCGCCGGCACGCACGATCTGGTGGAGTCGCTGCGCTCAGAGAAGTACCTCAACGTGGCCGAATCGTATGGCTGGCAGCGCATTCAGGGCCAAGCGCGGTTCGCCGGAACCCCGGACGCGCCCGTCATCGAGGTCGGCGATGCCACCATCGAGGCCGAGCACTACCTGATCGCCACCGGCGCGAACCCAGTCATCCCGCCCGCATTCGAGGGCGTCGCCTACCTGACCTCGACCACCGCGATGGAAGTCACCGAGGTCCCGGAGTCGCTGCTGGTGATCGGCGGCGGCTACGTCGCGTTGGAGCAGGCGCAACTGTTCGCCCGGCTCGGGTCAACGGTGACGGTGCTGGTCCGCTCCACGCTGGCATCGAAGGAAGAGCCGGAAGTCGGCATGGCGCTGCTGGAGGTGTTCGCCGACGACGGCATCCGGGTGGTGCGCCGCGCCACGGTGAGCGAGGTCGAGCAGGCCGACGATCAGGTCACGGTCACCGCGACCATCACCGGCGGAACGCAGCAGTTCCGTGCCGCGAAAGTCCTCGTCGCCACCGGCCGCCGTCCGAACACCGACGGCCTGAATCTCGAAGCGGTGCAGGTCAAAACCGGCGAGAACAACGAGGTCGTGGTGAGCGACGGGCTGCAGTCGTCGAACCCACGGATCTGGGCGGCCGGCGACGTGACCGGGCACCGCGAGTTCGTCTACGTCGCCGCCCATCACGGCGCGATGGTCGCCGACAACATCTTCACCGACGCCGGCCGCAGGGTCGACTACCGCCATCTGCCCCGCGTGACGTTCACCAGCCCCGCGGTCGGTGCGGCCGGGACGACCGAGGCCGAGCTCCTCGCCGCCGGGACACGGTGCGACTGCCGGGTGCTGCCGCTAAAACATGTGCCGCGTGCGGTGGTCAACCGAGACACCCGCGGTTTCATCAAACTCGTCGCCGACGCCGGCACCGGCCGCATCCACGGCATCACCGCCGTCGCCAAGGATGCTGGCGAGATCGCCGCCGCCGCGGTCTACATCCTCGACGCCGCGATGACCGTCGACCAGGTCGCCGGGTCCTGGGCCCCGTATCTGACCATGGCCGAAGGCATCAAAATCGCCGCCCAGTCCTTCAGCGCCGATATGTCCCGACTGTCCTGCTGCGCATCCTGACGCATGGCTCACTCGAAAGGTTCCTGATGCCCAATTTCCTTGACCGCCTGACCATTCCGGAAGAGTCCGGGCTCGACCCGACGATGCTGGTGCCGTTGCTGCGGCTGCTCGCCGCCGGCGAGCCGGTCACCGTGGAGGCGCTCGCCGCGGCCGTCGGCCTCCCGGTTGACGAGGTGACCCGGCGTCTGGCCGCGGTACCCGACACCGAATACGACGAGCAGGGCCGCATCGTCGGCCAGGGCCTGACCCTGCGCCCGACCCGCCACCGATTCACCGTGGCCGGCCAAGAGCTCTACACCTGGTGCGCCCTGGACACCCTCATCTTTCCCACCATCCTGGACCGGCCCGCCAGCATCGAATCCGAATCACCCGTCAGCGGGCACCCGATCAGGGTCTCGGTCGGCGAAAACGGTGTCACCAGCGTGCAGCCCGAGACCGCGGTGGTCTCGCTGGTCAACCCCGACGACCTCACCTCGATCCGGTCCTCATTCTGCAACCAGGTGCACTACTTCACCTGCGCGCAGGACGCCGCGCCGTGGCTCGCCGAGCACCCCGAAGGTCAGATCGTCAGCGTCGCTGAGGCCCACCAACTCGGCGCAGCCCTGACCACACAAATCCTTACCCAGCTCCATACCCCGCCAACTGCCCACCCCGGCTGCTGCAGCTGACCAGCCGCACCCAACCTGATGAGGAGAAATCAATGAATCAACGTCCACGAAGAAATCCCGTGCTGCTGGGTGCGGCAGCGGTGCTGGTGACGGCCCTGTGTTGCGCCGCGCCAGTCCTGATCGCCGGCGGCGTGCTCGCCGCCGTGTGTGGACTGCTCGAGAATCCATGGGTCATCGGGGCAGCCGTCGCGCTGCTGCTGGCGGCTGTGGTCGCCTTCGCCCGCCGCGGTCAACGCGGCGATCACTGCTGTCCCGCCGACAGCCATTCACCCGCGACGCACACGCTCGACGACCTGACGAAAGGAAGCATCGACAATGTCTGAAACGCGTTCGTTTACACCCCACAGGTGGGCGGGCGTTACGGCTGTGATGCTGGCAGCGGGCGCGCTGACCGCGTGCGGCCAATCGGCCACAACCAGCAATCCGACCTCACCGCCACACGCCAACGCCACAACCCAGGCGACGGCGGCGACACTGACCACGGTGGACGGCAAAACCGTCGAACTGCCCGCTGCCGCCCCGACCGCGATCCTGTTCTTCTCCTACGGGTGCGGCGAATGCGTCGGCGGCGGTAAATCCCTGGCCGCTGCTCGGGCGGCCGTGGAGAAAGCCGGAGGCAGCGCCAAGTTCCTAGCCGTCGACATCGTCCCCACCGAGAAACCCGCCGATGTTCGCCACTTCCTGGACCAGATCGGCGGCACCAGCCTGCCCGCGGTCGTCGATACTAACGGGGCCCTGACCAGCCGCTACCAGGTGACCGCGCCGACCACCGCCCTCGTCATCGACCCGTCCGGGCAGATCAGCTACCGCGGCCACGCCCCGTCCCAGGATCAGATCCTGGCCGCCCTCGGCAGCAGCGCCGCACGGTGAACCTGCTCGCGCTCGCGTTTACCGCTGGCATGCTCGCCCCGGTCAACCCCTGCGGGTTCGCGCTGCTACCGGCGTGGATCACCGGCACCATCGCCACCGGCGGCACCGATGCGGTGCTCGTGCGGCTGGCCCGGGCACTGCGCACCGGGGCCGTCCTGACCATCGGGTTCACCGGCACCCTCACCCTCGCCGGTATCGCGATCAGTGCCGGTGCCCGGACCCTGGTGACGGCTGCTCCCTGGCTCGGGATCACGATCGGGCTCACCCTGGCCATCTTGGGCGGCTTCATGCTCACCGGCCGCACCATCGGTCTGCGTATGCCTGCCCGGACGCGTCATCGGCCGGACTCCCCAACAGCCGGTGGTGTGCTCGCGGCCGGAATCGGCTACGCCCTGGCGTCACTGTCCTGCACCTTCGGGGTACTGCTCGCGGTGATCGCCCAGGCCCAGGCCACCAGCGGATGGGGCGGTCTGCTGGCAGTGTTCACCGCATACACAGCCGGTGCCGCCACCATCTTGATGCTGGTCAGCGTCGGCACCGCCATCGCCGGCACGGCCCTGACCCGGCATCTGGGTATCCTCGCCCGCCACGGGACCCGCGTCACCGCCGTTGTCCTCATCGCCACCGGCGCCTACCTCGCGTGGTACTGGCTGCCCGCGGCCACCGGGCACACCGCCAGCGGCGGCAACCTGCTCACCGGCTGGTCGGCCACCGCGACCGGATGGCTGCAGGACCACGCCCTCCCGGCCAGCGTCATTGCCGCCTTCGCTGTGGTGGTCAGCGCGGTGGCCGCGTACTGGACCACCCACCGCCGGCCAATCACCGGCAAGCAGCGCCGCCGGTGATGATTCACCGGCCGATACACCCAGCCAGATACCACTGTCCCTAACGATTAGAAAGCCGATAGATACAACCGTCGGACACAGTCAGATGCACACCACAAGTGCCTTACTGATAAGGCACATTCAAGACTGCCGACCCCTAAGCGCGACACGCCAGTTCTGCGCCGTCTGAGCGTGTCGTCAATACGGCAGTGGCGAATAGGCGTCGGTACTGCGCCCATTGCTCGACGGGGGTGGCGTCGGCATGGTGGGCGCCGGTGCGTTCGTTGATGCGGTCGAGCAGTAGCGTCGGCCAGGCGGGTTCCGTTGGCGTCCTGGGCTGTTCAACCCGAGGGCGAGCTGTGAGCAATGTTGCGGCTACGGCGATCACATCGGGGTAGGCCACCACGTGCGCTTCTAGGCCATTCTGCAGAATCCCCGCCGCCACGTGACGCTCTGCGTGAGCCCAGAAGACCAGGATGTGGCGGGCGTCGCCCAAGGCGTCATGAAGGTCGACCTCTGAATACTGACGGGCCAAGCGCCGATGCGTGCGCCCGGCACTGAGCACCGTGGGCCGGTCACGAAGATCCACCTGGTCGTCAAGAACGCGCGTTGGTGAACCGATCCAGCGTCGGTGACGGTGGCATACGGAGACATGTGCAGGCAGGTAGCAGTAGACGGGTTCGTGTATTCCCTTGCGTGCCATACATCTTTGACACAAAGGGCGGCGGAGATATTGCTTGAGCGCGGTGGGGTCGCCAGCAAGCCCGCAGAGACGGGACCGGATTACCTGCTCAGGTTGGCCGCTGACGACGGCCAACCAGTCCGGTCGCGGCCGGGCTGCGCATGATTCGGCGACATGGCCGCGCAGTGTGGAGACGCCGATATGGTTGGCGCGGGCCAGCCTGTCGATGTAGGACGATACGGCTTCCCAACGGAACGGTGCGATCGTTCGCGGGAGCCGCTGGCGTGGTCCGCGCGGCCACGGCCTGACAGTTGCCACGTCAGCTGGCCGTGCGGGCCGCGGCCGTGTGGGCGGCGTAGTCGATCAAAATATCGTCCATGGCCTCGCGGGTGATGTGCTCGGTGCCGTCGAGCATCGCTTGGATTGCTGAAGCCCGGATCAAGTGGGCCAGGCTGCCGATCATCCCGCCGGTGCGGCGGTGCAGGTAACGGGCCTGGGCGACAAGGCTTCCCGGTTCGTGTCGATGCAGACGCAAGGTACCTTCCATGGCGGCGACGAGTTGTCGCCACTCCTTGGCGTCGGGGAATGCGCTGGTGTGGATCACCCCGCAACGGCCGGCCAACTGCCGTCCCCGCGTGCCGGTGAACAGCCCCGAGCGTTCCACTTCGATCCCGGCGTAAACGAATGTCGCAGGCAGATGCTCGGTGAAGTATTTGAGGTGGTCGGACAGTTCTTCGCCGGCGCGGGTGTCGAGGTTGAGGTTGTGGATTTCATCGACCACCACGATGTCGGTACGGGCATCGATGAGCACCTGGCACACGGCATCGGAAATATCGGTCACGTTCATCCGCTGATTGAGCGTGGGAAGCCCCAGAAACCGTGCGAACTCCATCGCCAACTTGCGGGGCGACCCTTTCGGCGGGGCCGTCACATACACCACCGGAATCCGGCTCTCATCGCCGGGAAACCGTGCACGGGTGCGCAATTCGTGAAACCGACCCAGTTGCTTGATCGCCGTAGTTTTCCCCGTCGCTGCCCCGCCGGAGATGATCAGCCCGCGCCGGGCCCCGATCTCGCGCTGGTTGAGCAATGTCAACAGCCGGCCCTGATGGGTGATCGCTTCGATCGCCGACGTGGTGACCACCACCAGCTCCGAATGATGCGCAACCCGGGCCTCGTTGTAGGCCGTCCGCTCGTCCTCACCGAGGCTGGCCCACTCGTCGTCGGCGAGCAACGTGAACTCCGGCGGATCGGCATCAACAAAACGCCGCCAGCCCTCCAGCGTCGTGGTCGGCTGGCGGCGATCCTCTAACTGACCCACCGCCGCAATCTCGGTCACAGTCGCCACGTTTGGGCCTCCTTGCGTGCATCAAACACCGGCAGGGGTATGACCTCCGCCATCTCGCCGTCATCGTCGAAAGTCTCGTTGTCGGCGGCCCGTTCCGACGGTGACGGGCCATGATGTTCGGATGATTCCGTCGGGTCCGGCCAGTCCCGGCCGGCGCTCGCGGCGCTGGTCCGTCCAGTCACTCGGCGCTCGGCTTTCGTCTGCTGCTGCGGCCCAGCGGCGGCGCGGTCCAGCAAGTCCTCCGCGATGGCCGCAATCTCCGCTTCCTGGGTCTTCTGGGCCCCTCTGCGGTCGGCTACGGAGCGGGCGTGGCGCCACAGTGTCTCGCCGAACGGCACCGGCGAGGACCGAAGGTGCGTCCACGTCGCGGCCAGCCATCCGTCTTCGTGGTGATTGCGCACCCAAATCCTCGACACGTCATACGGGTCGTAGTGCACTTCCCACTGTCCGTTACGGGCATCGACCCCGGAATGCTGGCGCCGGTATGGGTTGAGCGCCTTGGCGTCATAGGTGCGATGGTTGATCCGGACCCCGTAACTGTTGATTGTGCGCCACTGCACGGGAAGCAATTCGATATAGTCGTCGGCGTCCAGTGGGACCGGTACATAGCCAGCCACCTCAACGAGGGCAGTGTATTTCTCGTTGGGAGACAACGCTTTCCCCGGCGTCACCGGATCCCGCAGGCCATCGTGGGGGCGGTTCTGCCACACCGCGATGATCCACTCGTCCAGCAGCGCCTGCAGCTCAATCATCGACCACACCGCGTCGTCCTCGGCGTTTTTCCCACGCCGCTCCACCGATGAACCGACGTAACCGGCCACGTACTGTGCGAACAGGGTGCCCACCGACTGCAATGTCCGCTCGATCTTCGGCTTATCGGTCGGGCAGTCGGGATGAGCCGGCTGCAGATTGATCCCCAATGTGCAGCACGCTTGCCGAAATGTTTGGGACAGATACGCTTTCCCGTGATCGCAGACGATCGTCTCGGGAGCGATCACCCGCCTGGCCGCAGCATCGGCCAGGCGCTGATCGACACTGGTCAGGCTGTGGTGCGGAAGTACCGACCGGGACATCCGCAGCGCATCGGCCCATCCCGGGCGCATCGGTTCGGGCGTCAATGCCCGCGCCAAGAGCAGTGACGCGTCCACTGCTTTGGTCGTCGGTCGCAGCACCGCGGCCGGGATGGACCGCGTAGCGTTGTCGACCATCGCAGTCAGCTCGACTCGGTCTACCATGCCGTCATCGAGCACTACCCGTACATCCAGAAGGGTTGAATCGATTTCCACCATCTCGCCGGGGCGCACCACGGTGATCGACCCGAATGGGCCATCGGGCTGCTTGGACAGCGATCGCCGCGTCCGTGCTGACCCGAACGTGTGCCGTCCTTCCGCGAGGCGCTTGACCAGCCGGTAGAAGGTGGGCTGCGACGGCATCGCGGGCGCGTCGTCGGCACCATAGGTGGCCACCAGCGTCTTGGCGACCCGCCGTTGCAGACGCTGCACCGTTCCCGTTGACAGGTCGGTCTCGCCCTCGATCGCATCCCGCACCGCGGCGACGACACGGTCGTCCACACGGCCGAATACCGCGCGCCGCCGATTATGGCGCCCGTCAACCACTCCCAGGAGCCCGTCCCGTTCGTAGGCAAATCGGCGACGCTGCAACGCATTCCGACTCACGTCGTGGCCGGCGGCACGCAGCTCGTCCAACTTGGCCAGCTCACGCTGCCGCAGAGATCGTTTCGCCGTGTCGAACTCTGGGCGGGGACGAATGCCCGCGGCCGTCCCAGGCGGGCGGCCGCTGAGGATCTCCACGATGTGGCGCTCCCACCACCGTGCTTGCTCGACGGCTGCCTCGGGAATGCCAGCCAGCATTTCCTCAGAACACAGTGGCGGTCGCGACCCCGACACCAATTCCAATGCCGGATCAACCATCAGCTGCGAGAGCGGCACCACAATCTGCTCGCCGACAGCGTCAACCAGTCGAGCTGATCCGCCCGACAGGGTTACGACGGTGAAAACACCTGCTGATAAACGGATTTCGTCTCCCTCTCGGACGACACCCGTTCGCACGTCAGGTCACCACCCGGTCCCGAGGCCAATCGCCGTGTCGTCGCCAAGTGCCGCTCCTTGCAGATCGGCAACTAAACGGCCGTGCCAGAGCAGATGAAACAGTACGGGCAGCACCACCAAAGGAGTCCCGACCGCGTGCACACCAGCCATCAACGGACGGACCCGAGCGAAGACCTCCGCCAGTTGATCAGCCAAACCGATCTTCAATACTCGCGGATGCCGATAACCCGACAACCAACGTAGATTCGCCCGCAGCACTGGATCGAGGGAACCGACACGCAGGTAATCCCAACCGACCATCGCGCACGTGGCGGCAGACCGATCGAACACGTCCCGATCAGCGTCAGAGATCCGGTCGTCCTCACGAACGTCGACTACGACGACAGATCCATCGCGGCGCCGCACGAAGTAGTCAGGAGCATGCCGCGTGCCGTCACGCCAATGAATCCAAAATGGTTGCGACAGAACACCAACAACATCCGGATCGGCATCCAACGCCATCAACTGGTCACGTTCTACCCAGGACTCGTGACCTACATGTGCGCCGGTTGTGGCGAACCACCACAGCCCGGGAAAGTTACGCTGACCTCGAAACGAGGGGAAATTCCGCACTGGTGAACAGTCCAACTCAAACCGGGTTGCAGCACATCGGTCCAGCGATTGCCGCGTGCATCCCTCGCGGGTGTTGAACTCCAAGTCCACTGCACTCGCTACACCTGGCCCAGCCGAAACAGCCGACGTCAGCACACATAAACGCTAAGCCTCGTGCCCCAGATTCAATGAGAAAGACACGCACTTACCCCAGATTCAATGAGAATGCCCCAGAATCAATGAGAACGGACACGAGTGAAATTTCAGGTGTTCTCTACTGGGGTGCGCGTCACGTCCCCCGTCGACCGCACTACATATGCTGCGGGTCGGCCGCGTTATTTCGTCACTGTGACGAATTGAGGATGCCGACCGCTGCCACGGAGTGTGCAACCTGATGAGCGCACCAGCTGCTGTTGTTGACCTCGCCGAGTACTTACGCGGGCTGCACGTGGCGCGCCGAGGCGCCGCGGAGCTGGGCCTGCCGGTGCTGCACTTCGAAAGCCTCGACGCCGCCACGGTCAGTTGGTGTCGCGATTGGCGCGCAGAGATACGAATGACCGATCTGGCAGCCGAGGTGGCCGCCTCCCCCGCGGTGACGGTTGGAGCGGTGGACTTCGTGCTGGTGCACCTCGGACAGAGCCGCCAGCCTGTCGCTGACCGTCTCGCCCAATTGGGCACTCGGGAGGCCCGTTTCGGAGAGCTGTTCAACGGCGGAGACCTTGAGGCGGCGCTCGACGAACACATCGAATTCTTCGACGGCATGCCAATATTCACCGTTCTGCCGGTGGTGGCCGCAATCGTCGACGACCTCATGCCAGTCTCCCGGCTACGCGCCTGGTCGGTGGCCGAGGTCATCCATACAATGCTGCCGACCAATTCAGGCATGGCGGTCGCTTCTGCCCTCGACGGCGCTGGCCGGCCTGGTCGTCAGTTGGTGTCGGCCGACCGGCTCGACCGTGACTGGCTCGATGTCGGCCTCACGGGAATCCCCGGTCATCCGGCCCTGGTCGGCCGGGCGACGATGTTCACCTACCTCGACGATGCGCGCGCCGCCCTAGCAGGCGTCGCCGACGAGGTGTTCACTGTTCGAGCTGGCGGTTAACCCAGGTCTCAGTTCTGCTGTGCTGCTGGACATTTGAGTCTTCCGGCCAGCACGCTAACTAGAAGTGCGGTGTCATCTTCACTCACGCTGCGCGACCACCCAGGGGATCGCTCGGAGGGCACCAAACACGAAGATGGACCAGAGGCACAGGATTCCGACCCATAGCGCCATCTCGTCGTCGCGCAGCCACGCCGCACTATGAAGGGCGCCTTCGACGAGGGCGCCGATACCAGCGAACGAGAACAGGATGGCGCTGAGCCCAACGACCGCGCCCAGTCCCAGTGTGCTGCGGGATGGCCATCGGCGCTTCACGTACGTCTCAACAGCCAACGCCGAGAAGAGAAGCGATCCGGCCCACGCGATAACCCAGAAACCAAGCATGGCGCTGATGCTAGGGCGCGTTTGCGACACCGTGGTCAATCGCTTGGTCAGCATGCCCGAGCGCGTCACCACCCGACCCACCGTCTTGCGTAGCGCGGTAGCAGGTGCGCGGCGAAAATTGTTGCTCAGCAACCTATTGAGGTGCCCTTACGAATTTCCGGTGGGGGTTTCAGCGAGCAGTCTTGCCTTGCTCGATGCGCGCGCCGATGATGTCGGATCGCGCATTCACTGGGAGATGCATGTACGTGCCGGTGGTGATCCGGAGTCTGTCGGACTGACCGCCGGCGCCGGTCATGTTTTCATCTACGGGCCCGTCCGCCTCGATGACCGCGCCGTCGCGCATATCAACGCCCTTCTGGACGCGCTACTGCGCCGCGAACGTTGCATCGTCGAGGACCACCAGGGCCAACCGCGATTGATCTGACGCTACGAACCCGAACCCCGTGGCTTCCTCGCTAGGGCCTGGACGGATCGGGAACCCACCACCCGGGCATGTACTCCACGTAACCCCACGGGGCAAGCTGATCTGGCGCTATCTCCACCACGTCGCGGATATCAATGGGCTGCTGCGGCTTGGGCCACGGCGGCTGCGCACCGTAATAGGAATCAGGGTGTGGGACACCAATTCCCGGAGCGACCTGCTGATAGCCCGGCGGGAAGAGCGCACCGGAGTCGGGGTCGATCACCCGAACGTCGCTCAGATCGAGGGGGTACTTTGCCGGCGGCGGGGGCGGCACATACCCCAGGCCGCCCTCAGGGTCTGGATACCAGAGGTTGGGGCCCACCTGCTTGTAGTTCGGTGGCGCGAGCTCGCCGTCACCCACGTAGGTCAACTTGGTGACATCGAGCCAGTACCGCGGATCTTCACCGTGTGGTGGGTCTTCACCCGGCTTGTCGGTAGGAAGGTCGGCCGGAGCTTGGGGCAACTCACCGGAGCCGTAGCTGAGCGCTCTCACCTCTCCGGCGGCCTGGCTGGACTGCTGCTGAGTCGAGGCCACTACCGACTGGGCGCGGGCGACCTGCGTCCGCAGGGCCTTGAGCACCATCATCTCCGCCGCCGGTGTGCGAGCCGATCCAGCCACCTCGGCGATCGAGCGGGTTTGGGCGACAATCGTGTCCATTTGGCGCGCGCCGCCCTCAGTGATCTGCGCCGCGTTGGCCAATCGCGCTTCCAAGGTGGAGTCGGTACGGCCGGCGGTGACCAGCTCCCGGTTCTGCTGCTGTACCACCGACGCATGCCGATCCACCAGCTGACCGGAAAGACCCGACATCTGCTGACCCGCGCCGCTGACAGATTCCGCTGCCGTCTGAAGAGGAGCTCCCGACGTCGCCACAGGCCCGGGCGTACCGAACAGCGAGCGGGCGCGTTCGACCACCGCCAGCGCCTGGGCAGCCTCAAGCTGAATGGTCACGCCACCAATTATCGGGCATGCAGAGCCCTGGTGACAGCAGGAGTCAGCGCGGCCGGGCGGGTCTCAGTCGATATGAGTGTCGCGGCAGGGGCCCAGCTCGACACCCTGTAGGCTGATAACGATGATATCAGGAGGTCACGCCAGATGGGTGATGTGCTGATCCGCGGTCTCTCCGACGCGGCGATCGCGCGTATCGACGCCGACGCCGCCGCTCGCGGTCTCTCGCGCCAAGAGTATCTGCGAACCAGATTCGAGACCGAAGGGTCGGTGAGCGCCCCCACGCGGACCATGACCGTCGACGATCTACGCCGCGCCGCCGCGGCGGCCACCGACCTCGACGATCCCGACATCATGGACGCCGCGTGGCGGTGACCAACTGGCTCATCGACAAATCGGCCTACACGCAACTGGTGGCCTCCCCAGACGCCCAGGCCTGGGTCGAGCGCATCGAACGCGGTCTCGTGCGCATGAGCACCGTCACCCGCCTACAGATCGGCTACTCGTTCCGCAACGGGCCGCAGGCCCGCAGCGAATCAGGCGCACCGCCGCTGGCATTGATGCCGCTCGAGTACCTGACCCCAGCCGCCGAGGACCGCGCCGTGGGCGTGCAGCTCCAGCTGGCCGACCGTGGGCTGCACCGTGCCCCGGCGATCCCGGATCTGCTGGTTGCCGCGGTCGCTGAGATGGCCGGCCTCACCGTGCTTGCCCTCGACACGGACTTTGACCTGATCGCGCAAGTCACCGGACAAGCCGTCGAACGGCTCCGCCTATGAGCACACACGTGCGCAGCCGTCACCGTGCGGCAGGGAAGGCTTCGACATGACCGCACCGGAGGGCCAGCCCCCGCCGCCCACCCACATCGCCGGATACCGCGTCGAGCGGGTCCTGGCCGTCACGGCGATGGCGACCGTCTACCTGGTGCACAGTCCCACCCTGCCGCGCCGGGAAGTGCTCAAGGTGCTTCAACCCGAGCACGCCAACGGCGACCACGTTCGCGCCCAGTTCCTCCACGAAGCCGACATCACCGCCGGGCTCGAACATCCCAACATCGTGCGCGTGTTCAGCCGCGGCGAGACCGACACCGGCCAACTGTGGATCGCCATGGAGTACGTCGAGGGAACCAACGCCGAGACTGCGCTGCGCGACGGACAGATGACACCCGAGCGGGCAGTCCACATCATCACCGAGGTCGCCCGCGCCCTGGACTACGCGCACTCCCACGGGGTCGTGCACCAAGACATCAAACCCTCGAACTTCCTGATCGCCGCCCAGAAACTGCCGGGCGGTCTCGACCGCGTCGTGCTCACCGACTTCGGTGCCGCCCTGTCCCCCCACAGCCGCGGAGCTGGCGACGGGCCAATGAGCGCCACCCTCGCCTACAGCGCGCCCGAAGTCATCACCGGGACAGCAGCTTTGGACGGACGCGCAGACGTGTACTCGCTCGCGTGCACGCTCTTTCGACTGCTGACTGGAGAACACCCTTACCCGACAGACGCCGGGGTCGGCGCCACAGTGAAAGCTCATCTGGACACCACCCCGCCCCGGGTGTCCGACCGGCTCAGCTGGGCCTCACCACAACTGGACAGCGTGATCGCCAAGGCGCTGGCCAAGAATCCCGCTGACCGCTACCCCACCGCCGGCGACTTCGCGGCCGCGGCTAACGCAGCACCCACCCTCCCCCTGCCCTTGGCGCCAGTAGCGCCGCGCGACGATCGCGACGAGCCGCCACCCCGCACCGAGCTAGGCGGGGCCGAGTCCCACGGCGCAGCAGCGGATTTCATCAGCCTGCTCCCCCACACCCGTGCCGTCTCGCAGCGGCGCCAGCTGCTCGCAGCGATCGCAGTCGCCGGCGTGCTCATCGTCGCCCTCTCGGTGTGGCTTATCGGCCGCGGCTCCGACCCGCCCGACACCGCACCCACGGCGGCGCCACAGACGACCAGCACGGCCCCGCCCGCAGCGCTTGAGGACCTCCGGCGGCTGCTCCCGTCCGGCTATCCCGCCGACGCATGCACCCCAGCACCATCCCCCGATAGCGCGACGGTGATCACCTGCGGACCAAACACCGACCCTGGTGGACCCCGCAGCGCCACCTACACCCTGGGGTTGACCCTTGATGGTGGACATCTGATCGCGGGACTGCTGGTCCTGCTGGGAGGATGTTCCCGTGTCGGGAAACCGCAAGAAGTACACCCCGGAGTATCGCGAGCAGGCCGTGCGCCTGGTCGTCGATACCGGTCGCCCGATCGCGCACGTCGCCGCCGAGATCGGCGTGGGAGAACAATTGCTCGGCCGGTGGGTCGCAGCGGCCAAAGCGCGCTCGGCCAGCGATAATCCCGAAGTGCTCGATGACGATGAACGCGCAGAGCTGGAACGGCTGCGTAAGGAAAATGCCGAATTACGTTTGGATCGCGCCTTTTTGAAAAAAGCCGCGGCCTTCTTCGCCTCCGAACAGAACCGGTAGCAATGTACCGGGTCATCGAAGCGGAGAAGGCCAACTTCACGATCACACGGATGACCAGACTGCTGGAGGTATCGCGGTCAGGGTTCTACAAATGGCGCGCCACCCAAGCCGCGGGACCCACCGCGGCCCAGCAGCGCCGCGCCGCGATCGACGTCAAGGTCAAGGCGTTCCACGACGCCTCTGATCAGGTGTACGGCACTCCGCGGATCTTGGCCGATCTGCGCGAGGACGGAGAGGTCATCTCCCGTAAGACCGTGGCGGCCGCGATGCGCCGCCAACAGCTGGCCGGGATCAGCCCCCGCACATTCACCCCAGTGACCACCGTCGTTGATCTCGACGCGCACCGCCCTAAAGACCTTGTGGACCGCAGATTCGACCGCGGCGACCTCGATAAGGTCTGGACGTCGGACATCACCTATTTGGCCACCGAGGAGGGCTGGCTGTATCTCTGCGCAGTCCGTGACGGCTGCTCACGGAGGGTCCTGGGCTGGGCCGTAGAGGACCACATGCGCACCGATCTGGTCGAGTCGGCGCTGTCGATGGCGGTCACGATGCGCGGCGCTTTGCCCGACCAGGTGATTTTCCACGCCGACCGCGGCACGCAGTACACCTCCGGGCAGCTCGCCCGGTTCGCCCGCCGCCACGACATCGCCCAATCAGTCGGCCGGACCGGGGTGTGCTGGGACAACGCTCAGGCCGAATCCTTCTGGAGCACAATGAAATCGGAGTTCTACAACCGACACACCTGGCCAACGAAAAAAGCTGCTAGGCTCGCGGTCGGCGACTGGATCGAACGGGTCTACAACCGCCGACGACGGCACTCGAAGATCGGCATGATCAGTCCTGTCGAGTTCGAGAACCGCCAACATCAGCCGGCACAAGCCGCCTGACCCCGTGTCTACCATCCGGGGGCAACCTCACCGCTGGTTCTACGGCAACACCCGACGCGGCGACATCGTGGAAGTCATCAACACGACAGGCCCCACCCTTTCAGGAACCGACGGCCTCGGAGACTGGAACATCCCCTGGGAGCAATGGAAAGCCGGAAACGCCAACCTCTAAGCGACGGAAGTTCTTGACACCGCGCCGACATGGCGCGGCGCGCGGCATCGCTGAAACCCGTTTCCCCGCAGCACATTCGGTTCACTCCTTGGACGATCCTGCCTTACGGGCGGTTGCCGCCGTCGCTGGGGCCATCGACTCCCGATGACCGATGGCGATCAGCTACCGCCGACGGGGCTTCATGTAGCGCTCGGGGCAGAATTTTGCTCACCCCGGACGGCCTATAGAGTTCCTTTCCGAGAAGCTCGCACATTGCAGTTAGTTAATCCGCGCACCATTCACGCGCGTCTTCCCGCCCGGAAACGAATCTAGACCAGTGCTTGCCGCATTGAAGACACCCTGTCGCAGCGAATTTCACCATTGTAATTATGTGGCTACTGTTACTGGTGGGGCTTTTGTGAGTTACGCTTTTCTACGTAGGAGCTACGTATTTTGGTGTTGCGCCGTACGTATGCGTTTTTTCAGCCCCGCTATTGGTGAACGAAGTAGGACACCGCGCGGCGCACCGAGGAGAAGACATGGAATCAGACGTCCGGAGCAGGAGTGCGGCAATTGCCGTCTCCGACCGGTCTGACCCGGCGATGCGCGGTGCGAGACGCGTTCGGCGGCTCCCCGGTGTCATCAGCATCGTCGTGCTGCTCTTCGTCGCGTGTGCACCGGTCGCGTCGGCCCAACCTGCTGCCGGTCCGTGGGATCCCCTGCTGCCGAAGGTGGCGAGCGCAGGCGCTCCCGGTGATCCGGTTGCCATCGCGAACGCCTCTCTTCAGGCCACGGCCATGGCGACGCAGACGGCCATGAGTATGGGTCGCAACTTTCTCAGCAGCCTGGGAATTGTCAGTCCGGCCGCTAATCCGTCGACCAGCGTGCGCGGAAACCGGATCAATGGTGCGCAAGCGATCGAGTACGTGATTCGCAGGGCGGGAACGCAGATCGGCGTTCCCTACTCGTGGGGTGGCGGAAGCCTCACCGGTCCCAGCCGCGGCGTCGACCAGGGGGCCGGCACTGTGGGCTTTGACTGTTCAGGCCTGACCCGGTTCGCCTTCGCCGGCGTGGGAGTGCTGCTCCCGCGATGGTCCGGTGACCAGTACAACGCCGGTCGCAAGGTCCCACCCTCGCAAGCAAAGCGGGGCGATCTGCTGTTCTGGGGCCCGGGCGGGAGCCAGCACGAAGCCATCTATCTCGGCGGCGGGCAGATGCTCGAGGCGCAGCAGACCGGCGTGCCCATCAAGATCTCCCCGGTGCGGCTGTCAGGGATGACGCCCTACGTCGTTCGCATCATCGAAAGCTAAGCCTTCGCCGCAATCTGTCACCGCCTTCATCACTGCGCCGCAGCCGGCACTCGCTGCACCCACTCAGCCGGTCAGACAGTAACCGGTACCGCGCACCGTACGCAGATAGCGCGGCGAGCGTGGGTCCTCACCCAGCTTGCGCCGAAGATTGCCCACGTGCACCCCCAGCGTGGACCGGCCACCGTCGGAGGCATCCCCCCACAGGCTCAGCTGCAGTTGACGACACGTCACCGGTTCACCCGGACTCTCCGCCAGCGTGCACAAGATCTCGAACTCCGTGCGGGTAAGTGACAGTGCCTCGCCGCGCAGAGACACCCGGCGTGCGGCCACATCGATACGGAGATCCCCGAATGCACGGCGATGCATCTCGTCGCCGTAGTCGCCGCCACGTGGTTCGCCGCCGACACCGCAGCGCCTCAGCGCCAGCCGAATTCGCACGTTCAGCGCCTCGATGTCGCCCCCGCAGACGGCCGCGGTACTCACGAGCAGCGGCGTAATATCGCCGTCGCTGAGAGCGACCACGCCGACCTGCGTCTCCTGACGGATGCGGTCAAGCAGGGCCGTGCCCAGCCCCTGAGTGCCGACGCACACCACGACCACATCGGGATCGCCCTCGTGCAGACCTATGCTCGCGGCACGGGGCGAGTACGCCACCTCCACCGCGAAATCGTCGGCACGAAGGTGTCGCGCTACGGTGGCCGCATAGATGCGTCGAGGCTCAACGAGGAGCACGCGGATGCGGCCGGCGGCCGCCGCTGGCGGTACGGAACCGGCGACAACACGGTGCGACTCGATCGTCGTGGCATCCTCCTAGCCGTTCACGAAAACTCGAGCACGCCCATGCATCCTGCGCCGCCCTCGCGAGATAGTCTACCTCAATCTACGTAGTTACTACGTAGATGACGCGCCGATCGGGACATTTAGCGCCGGCTCGCGTCATCAACGGCCTTCGGCGTTGATCCCAGCCGTCCTCGCTGATCCAGGCGGTACAGCGCAACCGCCGACAGCAAGCCTTTGCACTGGTCATCTACGGTTTGACTCCGTAGATGATCTACGGTGTGGACGCAGGCGTCAGGCGGTCAGCGAAGACTTTGCTGGGTGGGCCGATACCCGACCGTCGAAGGGTTCTCGTCCGTCGATCTGCGCATTGGCCGACCCGAACCCGGATCAGAGCTAGGGGCACCTAGTGGTGACAGAGCACCTGGATGAATGCCGGTGTGGCGAGCATCGTGGCGATGGCGGCAACCAGGACAGCGCGATGACGCCACTGCACGTGCCGACGCGTCGGGGTGACCAGTCGCTCGGCGCGGGTGATGACCGCCGTTGCCGCCGCGGCCAGACCTTCGGCCACCGGAGGTCGGTGACCGGCCAGCGCGAGCAACCCCGCCAGTAGAGGACGAGTGCCGACGCGACGAGCGGCGGTATCGTCGGCGCACATCTCCAGCAGTTCCGCCACAGCCTGATGCGCGCAGGCGAACAAGGGCAGGTGAGGAAGGGTGGCTGCGAGGGCACGCAGCACCATGAGGATGTGGTGATGATGCCCTGTTAGGTGAGCATCCTCGTGGGCCAGAACCGCTTTCAGTTGCGCTCGGTTCAACGATTTCACGGCCGCCGAGGTCACGACGATGGCATGGGGGCGGCCGATGACACAGTAAGCGGCGGGAAGGTCCGCCTCGACGACAACGACGTGGGGATGGTCGGTGGGCCGACCGACGATCCGCGCGGCGTGTGCGTGCTCGTGACTTCGAGTGCGAAGCCTGGCCAGGCAGCGTCCCAGTCGCAGCGCCACAACCGCCGAGGTCAATAGCCCCCCGCCGATGAGCGCAATAGAGCCGAGGCGTCCCGCCAGCGGGGTGTGATCGGAGAACCCGAACAGTTCCAGGCAGAGGGTCACGACCGAGCCGTCGAGGATGCTGTTTGACGTCGCGTCGACCGCGAGTACCACTGCCGCCAGCCATGCCGCAAGCACGGCGGCCACCGTGGCCAGCCAGGCGGCCACACCCATGGACGGGCTGACCCCGCCACCAGTAAGGCGCCGCAGTACCGGTGGAGCAAGCCACGCCAACACCGCGCCGTAGAGCACCAGCCACAGAGCCGTCGTCATGATCGCCGCCCCTTACGCAGCGCCGCCTTGAGTTGCGTTGATTGCTCTGTACTCATCTGCTCGACAAAGAATGCCAGCACGGTGTTGGTGTCGCCGCCGGAGTCAAAGGCAGCTTTCATCAGCCGCGCTGACCGCTCCTCACGACTCATCGCCGCCCGGTACATATAGGCCTTGCCGTTTCGCTGCCGTTTGAGCCACCGCTTGCGATACAGGTTGTCCATGGTCGACAACACGGTGGTGTACGCGATGGGCCGCTGCTCAGACAGGTCCTCGAACACGTCGCGCACGGTGACCGGTTCCTGGTGATCCCACACCCAGTCCATGACCACCGCTTCGAGATCGCCGAATCCTCGCTGTTCCATCCGCCGCAACTCCTGCTCGCTCTGACGAGGTGGCCGATGCGCACAGCGCGGCACCCTGCAGCGTCCTAATCTAGCCGCCGACAGCCCATATGCCGGGGACCTCGCCGTGATGCGCAACCGATCGCGCCCCGGCGCGCGCCATTGAATCGGATCCAAGGCACCGGCACCTCGGGCCAACAGCAGATTTTGCCGGCCGGTCAGGTGTTACCGAGTTGAGACTGTGACAGGCGTTTCTCCTGATGCTGCAGTGATGTACGTTCCAAATACATACTAAGAAACTACGTAGTTACAGCGCTCATAGGCCGTTGCACATGACACCTCGGCGCACTGCCCCGTCCGACTCGCGGCCACCCGGCAGCCGCCCCACTCAGGAGAATTGATGCGGCGCCTCACTTCACTTCTCACCACCGGGGTGATTTTTGCGGTGCTGGTGCTTCACACCTCCGGCATCGCAATGGCCGGCCACGGAAGCGAACCTGATGGTGACAGCGAAACGGTCGCAGGACTTGTCGCCGCCGTCGCCGAAGCCAACCAGCAAGTCGCCGATATCGGCGCGGACATCCAACACCAGCAGGAGAGCGTCAATCGGGCCCTGGTTGAGCTTGCCACCGCCCGCGAGGCGGTCACCGAGGCGCACCGCACACTCGCCGACAGCGAGAAAGCACTCGCCGACAGCCAAACCGCCATCGACGCCACGCAGCAGCGTTTCGACGAGTTCGCCGCCTCGACCTACATGAACGGTCCCTCCCGCTCACTGCCGCTGGCAAGCAGCCCTGAAGACATCCTCTCGGCAGCCTCGACGCAGCAGACCCATCTCCTTGCCTTCGGAAGGGTCAAAGACGATCTCCGCCGAAGCCAGACCGAACGCGCCAACCGACTCTCAGCCGCCAAGCAAGCCCGCCTGGACGCCGACGCCGCAGCGGCCGAAGCGCAACGGCGACAGGACGCCGCAGTCACCGAACTCGTTGCCGCGCAACGCGCATTCACCGATCAACAGTCCGACCTCACCCGGTTGGCCGCCGAACGCGACTCCGCACAAACCCGACTGACTACTGCCCGACCGGTAGCAGCTACCGCACACCAGCCCACGGCCGCGCAACCCGGCGCCGCAGTGCCGCCGAGCGGCCAATGGGACCGCTCCAGTCCGGCACCGGCCGACAGCTCGCGCGCCGGCCAGTGGGACACCACGCTGCCGATGGTGCCCAGCGCCAATGTGGCCGGCGACCCGATAGCCATCATCAACGCCGTCCTCAAAATCATGGCGACCTCGCTGCAACTCACCGCCGACATGGGCCGAAACTTCCTCGTCAAACTCGGCATCCTCTCCCCCGCGACCGCCGCCGCAGATCCCGGCATCACCAACGGACGCATTCCCCGCCTGTACGGCCGTCAAGCCTCTGAATTCGTGATCCGACGAGCCATGTCGCAACTCGGCGTTCCCTACTCCTGGGGCGGCGGCAACGCCAACGGGCCCTCTCGGGGAATCGATCAGGGAGCCAACACCGTCGGCTTCGACTGCTCTGGCCTCATGCTCTACGCCTTCGCAGGCGTGGGCATCAAACTCGACCACTACTCCGGGTCTCAGTACAACGCCGGCCGCAAAGTGCCGTCATCGCAGATGCAGCGCGGCGATCTCATCTTCTACGGCCCCAACGCCAGCCAGCACGAAGCCATGTACCTCGGCGACGGCATGATGCTCGAAGCCCCCTACACCGGGTCAGTAGTCAAAATCTCACCCGTACGCAGCTCCGGGATGACGCCCTACGTCACGCGCTTGATCGAATACTGACACCTCGCGGCGAGCGCTACCTCGGCCGCGTCGCAGACCAGTCAGTCCGCTCCGGTGTGGCCGCTGCGAACAGGCTCCTCCAGTACCTCACGCCGCCCGCTGCGGCACGGCCGCCCAGAAGCGTGAAACAGGGCCGTCGCGCCCGCGATGGCGGCGGCCCACAGCACGACAATGACGGCGCACAGGATCAGCCACGTTTGCCATCCGAGACTGTTCGGGCAGACGTCCATCAGCAAGCGCATGTCAGGCCCTCCTCCACAGTGAGCATCCCCCAGCCGCAGGACGCAATCGGTATGAGTCTCGTAAAGATCTGCTGAAGATCGCTCCGCTCCGGCAGTCGTGCGCCGCCGCGGCCGCGTCAGCGGGCACGGTATGAGACATGGGGCACCACCCGGGTACATCACCTGAGCAGGCGAAGGGATACCGCGTCCTGGTCGTCTGACGACGAACTTCCCCTGGCCGAAGTGGTGGCCAGCTATTTAGAACGCGAGCAGTTCGAGGCGGTCGTGGCCGGCGTCGATGGTCACATCAGCGTCGTTGTGGGCCGCGTCGCTGCTCGCAGCGCTCGGCGATGACTGAGAGTCTGTTGTCGCATTCGAACAGGCAGTGATGAACAGGGCCGACGCCGCCAACGCCGCAAACCCAGTTCCACATCGCTTGTGCTGCATCGCGCATCCTTGTCCATACAACTTCGTGACACCAGGCCACGCGGGAGGCGCTCTCGCCGCCTCGGTCCAGCCTCAAGATTCCGAGTATGGGTCGGTTCGTGTCCCGATGAAGACTTGATGAAGAATCCTCACTGTCCTGTCGGTACGCGCAGCCCTGCCCAGGGCGTCATACCAGCGTCGCGCCGTTGCCCTGTGCCGCCCATCTACTATTGCACTACGTAGATAGTCCGCGACCGGAAGGTTTCACCGTTCAGCTCCGCAGATTCGTTGCCGCAATTCTGACCGGAGCCCTCGTCGCGGCGTGTTCGTCGAACGCCCCCGACAGTGCGCCGCCCGCGATAGTGCCGGGCATGGTGCACATCCACGGTCTCGGCATCAACCCGTCCGACGAAACCCTCTATGTAGCTACTCATTACGGGCCTCTACACAGTAGAGCCCCATCGGGCGCCACAACGAGTCGGCGGTCTCGCCCAGGACTTCATGGGCTTCACCATCGCCGGGCCTGACGAATTCTTGGCCAGCGGTCACCCTGATCCGGCACCGTCAACAACTGCCACACCTGGGCCTGATCAAGAGCAGCGACGCCGGCCAATCCTGGGAATCCCTGTCGCTGCACGGCAGCGCCGATTTTCACGCACTCGAGTACCGCCACAGCCGGGTCTACGGTCACGACAGCCAGTCGGGCGCTGTGGTGGTCAGCCTCGATGAGCAGTCCTGGCAGCGGCGAGCAGAAATCCCCGCCTCTGACCTAGCAGTATCACCCGCGGACGCCGACGAGATCCTCGCGACCACACGCCAAGGGCTCCTCCGAAGCACAGACGGCGCAATGACGTTCGACGCAGTCAGTGGTGCCCGGTTATGCAGCTGAGGTATCCGTCGCACTTCTGGTGACGTTGGCCCCTTGACAGATTGATACCCCATAGGGGTATATTGCTTCTTATACCCCTATGGGGTACCACCGAGGAGGAGTCATGGAAGCGGCGACACCCGGGTATGCAGCCTCGAAGGACGCACATCTCAAGCGACTGCGCAGAATTGAGGGGCAGGTCCGCGGCCTTGCACGCATGGTCGACGAGGACGCCTACTGCATTGACGTGCTCACCCAGATATCGGCGGCAACCAAAGCGTTGGAGTCGGTGGCGTTGTCGCTTCTCGACGAACATCTGTCCCATTGCGTCCGTGACGCAGTCCACCAGGGCGGCGACATCGCCGAGCAGAAGATCGATGAAGCCTCGGCAGCAATCGCGCGTCTCGTCCGTTCCTGAGCACACATCCGAAACCGCCCATCCCGCAAGCGAAAGTGGCCAGAAATGACCCGACAGCTCACCACCACCCTGCCCCTGGTCCCGTCCACCTCCTCGGGCTGCAGTTGCTGCGCACCGAGGTCACACCCACCAGCATCGGTCAAGGAGAACGCCATGAGCACGACCACAACCACCAAGTCCTACGCCGTGACCGGCATGACCTGCAGCCATTGCGTCGCCGCGGTGAGCGCAGAACTCGGCGCACTCGCCGGTGTCACCGACGTTCATGTCGATCTGGTTACCGGAGGCATCTCCACCGTGACGGTTTCCAGCGACACACCACTGACCACGGAGCAGATCACCTCCGCACTCGATGAGGCCGGCGACTACCGCCTATCCACCGATCAACCTCGCTAGCGCTCGACTTCGCGCGAACCCGAACCAAAGGACAGAGCATGAGCCTGCCGAATCACGTCGTCGGTGTCGATCAACCCCACAGCATCGAGCTGTCGATCGGCGGGATGACCTGTGCATCGTGTGCAGCCCGGATCGAAAAGAAACTGAACAGGATCGATGGGGTCGAGGCCAGCGTCAACTATGCGACCGAAAAGGCCAAGGTGGCCTACCCCAACTCCGTCGATCCAGCAGTGTTGATCGCCGCGGTGGAAGCGACCGGCTACACCGCAACCGCCCCCGCCGCGCCGAACGACGCGGCCCCGACCGATTCCGGCCCGGACGCAGGCGAAGCCGACTCCTTGCGGAGCCGATTGCTGATCTCCCTGATTCTGACGGTGCCCGTGATCGCGATGTCGATGATCCCCGCACTGCAATTCACCAACTGGCAATGGCTCGCGCTGACCTTGGCGTCTCCCGTCGTGGTGTGGGGTGCATTGCCATTCCACCGCGCAGCCTGGGCCAACGCCCGCCACCGCGCCGCCACGATGGACACCCTGATCTCACTGGGCGTCGGTGCGGCGTACCTGTGGTCACTGTGGGCGCTGTTCATCGGACACGCCGGCATGCCGGGGATGAGGATGGCCTTCAGTCTGCTACCCGACGCGGGTTCCGAGACCGAGCACATCTACCTCGAAGTCGCCGCCGCGGTGACGGTGTTCATTCTGGCCGGCCGCTACTTCGAGGCGCGCGCCAAGACACGATCCGGTGCCGCGCTGCGGGCCCTGCTCGACATGGGCGCCAAAGACGTCGCCGTCGTGCGCAACGGTACCGAAATCCGCATTCCAACAGCAGAACTTAGCGTCGGAGACGTATTCGTGGTGCGACCGGGTGAGAAGATCGCCACCGACGGGGTCGTGACCGACGGCTCGTCGGCAGTCGACGCATCGATGCTCACCGGGGAATCCGTGCCCGTCGAGGTCCGTCCCGGCGACCACGTCACCGGTGCCACCGTCAACGCCGGTGGGCGACTGCTCGTCCGCGCCAGCCGAATCGGCGCCGACACCCAACTCGCGCAGATGGCGCGCCTGGTCGAAGACGCCCAGAACGGCAAGGCATCAGTACAGCGCCTGGCCGACCGGGTCTCGGCGGTCTTCGTACCCATCGTCCTGGCGCTGTCGGTCGCAACGCTGGCGGCCTGGCTGCTCACCGGCCATTCAGCGACAGTCGCATTCACCGCGGCAGTCGCTGTCCTGATCATCGCCTGCCCCTGCGCGCTCGGCCTGGCCACCCCCACCGCCCTCATGGTCGGCACCGGCCGCGGCGCCCAACTGGGCATCCTGATCAAGGGACCGCAGGTGCTCGAGTCCACCCGCCGAGTCGACACCATCGTGCTCGACAAGACCGGAACCGTCACCACCGGCCGCATGAGTCTCGTGGGGGTGCATCCCGGCGCAGGCCAGAACTCCGATGAGCTCCTCGAGTTCGCCGGAGCCTTGGAGAGCGCGTCTCAACACCCCATCGCGGAAGCGATCGCCGCCTCAGCAGCCGCCGGCGGCACGCTGCCAGCGGTCGAAGACTTCTCCAACCACAACGGCTACGGCGTCAGCGGCGTCGTCGCCGGCCATGCGGTCCTGGTTGGACGACTCAGCTGGCTTACCGACGACTGGTCGCTGACAGCCCCCGACGACCTCACCTCCGCCGCCGAACACGCTCAGTCCCAGGGCCACACCCCGGTATGGGTGGCCTGGGACGGGGCGGTGCGCGGCGTCATCGTCGTCGCCGACACGGTGAAGGGCACCTCCGCGGACGCCATCGGCCAGTTCCGCAAGCTCGGTCTGCGTCCGTTTCTGCTGACCGGCGACAATCGGCGCGCCGCCCTCGCCGTCGCCGCAGAGGTCGGCATCGACCCCGACGACGTGATCGCCGAAGTCCTCCCTGCCGACAAAGTCGACACCATCAAAAGCCTGCAAGCGCAGGGGCGAACCGTCGCCATGGTCGGCGACGGCGTCAACGATGCCGCCGCACTGGTACAGGCCGATCTGGGCCTGGCGATGGGCACCGGATCCGACGTCGCCATCGAGGCATCCGACCTGACACTGGTACGTGGTGATCTGCGCGCAGCCGCCGACGCCATTCGATTGGCCCGGTCAACCCTGAGGACCATCAAGGGAAACCTGTTCTGGGCCTTCGCCTACAACGTCGCCGCACTTCCCTTAGCGGCACTGGGCCTACTCAATCCGCTGATCGCCGGCGCCGCAATGGCCTTCAGCTCGGTCTTCGTGGTCAGCAACAGCCTGCGGCTTCGCCGGTTCACCAGCAGCGCATCCCCTGGGCAGACGGAAGACGTCCACCTTGCGACAGTGCCGCCAGGGGGCGACGAGTACCGCAGTGCCCACACCGCACCATAACCCCAGGCTGGGTACCTCACGCTTTAGCGAATACGCCCGCGGCGCGGAACTCCCCCGCCGCGGGCTTGGCGCTGGCGTCAGTTATCGGCGCACAGCCTCGCGCAGTATCGCCAATCGTTCGCGGTACTGCGTTTCGTCGATCTCGCCACTGGCGAATCTCGCCGCTAGCAGTTGTTCGGCTGTGGGCGCGTCACCGCGTGGCGCTTGTGAGCTGCCCGTGGTGTATCTGATCAGAGCGACGATACCGACGATGATCAAGCCCCAGAACAGCACCATCCCGACGCCCATCCCCGCGTATCCCCACCAACCCATGTCGTGGTCGTACCAAAACATCATGACCGTTCCTCCTCTTGATGTATCCGTGGCCGATTGGCCACAGTCTTACGGTTTGCGTCTCGTCCCGACAGAGTCAAGAGCACTGCGCTTCAAGGTCTTTGGGCCTCATTGCCGCTGACCGTCGAAGGGCGCGGCACCGGGCTAGGGCGAGTAGTTCAGGCTCGTCATCATGCCGGCTTCCTGGTGATAGGTGTTGTGGCAGTGCATCATCCAGACGCCCGGGTTGTCGGCGGCGAGCGCCACCGTCAGCTCCTGCATCGGCAGAACTATGACGGTGTCCTTGCGTGGGCCCGGAGTCCCGTCCGGCTTGATCACTTGAAAGGTGTGGCCGTGCAGGTGCATGGGATGCCACATCATGGTGGTATTGGTGAAGGTCAACGTCGCCTTCTGGCCTTGCCTTACAGTCAGTGGGACGGTGTCTTCGAACGGTCTGCCGTTGATCGTCCAGTCGTAGGACGCCATGGAACCGGAAAGCCGGGCCGACAGAGCGACATCGGCCCTGGTGACATCCAAGACCGCCTCGGGCGCGGCGGTGAACACGCCGACGGTGCCGACCCGGCGCTGCAGTTCGGGTGGCATGAACGTCGGATCGGGTGCGGCACCGGCGCCGGTGGACAGTAGGGCTCGCGCGAGCGCGTTCTTCCCTTCGGCCGAGGCGACGAAGGGGAACACGCCGTCACCGGTGGTGATGAGCACGTCATAGCGCTCACCCATGCCAATCAGCAGCGCGTCCACCTCGGTCGTCACCACAGGGAAACCGTCGGTATGGGTGACAGTCATCCGGTGCCCGGCCAGCGCGACCCGAAAAGCGGTATCGGATGCCGCGTTGACGATCCGCATCCTTATCCGCTGCCCAGGGCGAGCGGTGAAAGTGGTCGGTGCCGCCGCAATGCGACCGTTCGCCAGGTAGAAGGGGTAGCTGACGTCACCCGCGTCGCCCCCGAGAAGTGCGCTCGCGCCAACGCCTCCGACACCGGGAACCCCTGGCATTCCTGGTGTTCCGCTCATGCCGGGCATACCGGGCATGCCACCCGAGTGGCCGCCGGCTCCCGAGACGGGACGCAGCCCCTCGTAGAGCTGCCGCGGGCTGGAACCGATTCCGTCGGTCCAGTCATCGAGCACCACGATCCACTCGGCGTCGTAGCGTCCCGGCTCGGCCGGATCGTCGATGATGACCGGCGCGTAGAGCCCGTAGTCGGCGTCGAGGCCGGTGTGCGGGTGCGCCCAGTAGGTACCGGGATGAGGCGCGGAAAACCGGTAGGTGAAGTTCGATGACGGGTCGATGTTCGGGGTCGCCGGCGTTGCGCCATCCATGTCGTTGCGCAGCGCGATGCCATGCCAGTGCAGCGAAGACGGGTGGTCCAGACCGTTGGTGACGCTGATCGCCAGTTCGTCGCCGACGTTGGCGCGGATCAACGGTCCGGGAACGCTGTTGTTGTACGCCAATGTGCGGGCGACGGGTCCGCCCAGGTCGATGTCCGCCGGCCCAGGTGTCAACGCCGCGGTGACGGTGCGCCCGGTGTGGGGCCGCGCGGCTTCAGCGACCGCGATCGGATCCGTAGCCGGGTTGACATTTGTAGGCTTTCCGCACGCGGCCATGGCGGCGGTACTGGCGGCGAGGGTGGCCGCCAGGAACGTGCGTCGTGTCAATATCGTCGTGCCGACGCTCCCACCGTTCATCGCCAATGCGGGGGTTTCGTCGTTGCGACGCAATCATCAATGGTGAGGCCGGGTACCTGTGCGTCGCGCTGAATTTCGATGTCCTCCCGACGCTGCGGTCTGTTCGCCCCGAGTAGCGCCGCCAGCGCGGCGATCACAGCTCCCCAAAACGCAAGGAGCATCACGATGGCCAGCAGGCAGCCGCCCCAAGCCCAGTGGGCGCCGGCTTCGTTCCACCACGTCATCGGGTCGTCTCCTTCTTCGCATTCCACACTCATGCCGCCGAGTAGCGAATCGACGATGGTTTTATGAAGATTCACTCAAGACTTGGGTCGCGGGTTCCTGAATCTTTTCGGGGCGGCACGATGAAGACATGGACAAGCCTGCGGTCACCCCTTCGGCGGGATATCGAGCATTGGTGGTCGACGACGAGGTGCCGCTGGCCGAAGTCGTGGCGAGCTACCTCAGACGCGAGCAGTTTGACGTCAGCCTCGCCCACAGCGGAGCCGACGCCTTGGCCCAGGCCCGTGAGATCGACCCGGACGTGGTCATCTTGGACCTCGCGTTGCCGGGCATCGACGGCGTGGAGGTATGCCGCCAACTTCGCACGTTCTCCGATGCCTACGTGGTGATGCTGACCGCACGCGATACCGAAATGGACACCATCGTGGGCCTGTCGGTCGGTGCCGACGACTATGTCACCAAACCTTTCAGTCCCCGCGAACTGGTCGCGCGGATCCGCGCAATGTTGCGCCGGCCTCGCACCGTCGCAGCGCCGACCAGTGCTGCGGCCGCGGCCGACGAACCCCCGCCGCGGGCCTTCGGGCCGTTGTCCATCGACGTAGCGGGCCGACAGGTATTCATCGACGACGAACCAGTTCTGCTCACCCGCACCGAGTTCGACATTTTAGCGGCGTTGTCGTCGCGGCCGGCCGTGGTCTTCAGCCGCCGCCAACTCCTCGAGGCCGTCTGGGGAGACTCCTGGGGCGGCAACGAACATCTCGTCGACGTCCACATTGGACATCTGCGCCGCAAATTGTCGGATGACCCCGCCGACCCGCGCTATGTGATCACGGTCCGCGGAGTCGGATACCGAATGGGAAGCGGCCAATGAGGACAGACACGAGCATTCAACCCAGGTCGCGGCGCAGTCCTGGAGTCGGGGCGCGACTCCTGCTGGCGCAAGCCTTGGTGCTCCTCGCCGGCGGCGCAACCACCGGGGTCGTCGCCGTCATCGTCGGTCCGCCGCTGTTTCGGGAACACCTGAACCGCGCCGGACTTCCTCACTCATCCAATGAACAGTTCCATGCCGAGGAGGCCTACCGGTACGCCACCGCAATCTCCGTCGCGGTGGCGATCGGCGTAGCCGCATTGACCGCGCTGGTTGTGACCTGGTATTTCAGCCGTCGCCTGCAGCGCTCTATCGCCGAGGTCGCATCGGCCGCCACTGCAGTCGCCGACGGCCGCTATGACATCCGTGTGTCGCCGCTGCGCTTGGGGGAGGATTTCGGGAACCTGTCCCGCGCGTTCAATCGGATGTCCGAACGGCTCGAATCGGTCGAGACCACCCGGCGCCAACTCTTCGGTGACCTCGCCCACGAGATTAGGACACCCGTCTCGGTACTCAAGGCCTACATCGAGGCCGTCGAGGACGGAGTGAAAACCCTTGACCCCGAGACGGTTGCCGTGCTCAACGATCAAGCCAGCCGGCTGGTGCGCTTCTCCGATGACTTCGCCGCGCTCGCTCAAGCCGAGGAAGGTCCCGGCGCGGTCACACCGCAGTGGATCGACCCCCAGGCCGCGATCGTCACCACCGTGTCTGCCGCAGTCGACCGATACGCGGAGAAGGACGTCGCGCTGACCTTCGATGCCGCGAACCCGCTGCCCGAGGTGTGGGTAGACCCTCTGCGCCTGGCACAGGTGATCGGGAACCTTCTCGACAACGCTCTGCGCCACACCCCCGCGCGAGGCCGCGTCGAGGTCGACGCGGCGGCAAAGCCCGGCGCAGTAATCATCACGGTGCGCGACAATGGTGATGGCATCGCTGCCGAGCACCTCCCGCACGTGTTCGAACGCTTCTACCGCGCCGATGTGGCCCGCGATCGAAGCCACGGCGGCGCGGGGATCGGGTTGGCCATCGCCAAAGCACTCACCGAAGCCCACAGCGGCCGCATCACGGCGGCCAGCCGCGGACCAGGCCTGGGCAGTACCTTCACCATCGAGCTACCCGCACGCACGGACCGCCGTGACGACTAATGGAACTCGACAGCGTTGTCATGCAATATGACTCGCGCGACACGCTGCCATGACCTGACTTCTACAACGAGGCCAGGATCTTGTTCATGGTGTCGATTTCCTGCTGCTGGCTGGTGACGATCGAGCGTGCCAACGCGACCGTTTCGGGGAACTGGCCGTCCTTGATCTCTTTCTGCGCCATGGTAATTGCACCCTCGTGATGCTTGACCATCTGCGTCAGGTACAACTTGGAGGCTTCCACCCCCTGGGCGTTTTGCAAGGCGGCCATGTCCGCCTCGGACATCATGCCCTCCATCCCCGGCATATCACCCATACCGGGCATGCCCGGCATTCCAGGCATCATCGACTGAGTCGGCGTACCGGATTCGCTGGGCGCGGCACTGGCGCTGGGCATCCCACTGTGACCGGGCATGTCGTCCATCCCGGGCATCATCGGCATCGTGGACATGCCCCACTGCGTGAGCCAGGCCTGCATCTGTTCGATCTCGGGAGCCTGAGCAGCCTTGATCTGCTTGGCCAGGTCCACCACTCGCGGGTCGATTCCCTGCTTACCCAATAGCATGTCGCTCATCTCGATGGCCTGTTGGTGATGCGGGATCATGTGCTGGGTGAACATGGCATCAGCCTGATTGTGGGCTTCGGTGGCCAATGTCGACGAAGGCGCCGACACCGACGACGACGAAGCTCCCTGCATAGTGCTGGTATTACTACAGGCACCAACGGTGACCAGCGCCGCCAAGGTGGCCGCACCGACGGCCAGCGTCTTCCTCTTCATCACAACAAGTCCCTTCCCGGGTTTCACGGTCGATGCGGCTGCAGCGCGCCCAGTTGACGCGCGGGTATCCCGACCTGTCTTCGAGCATTCGCGCCGCCGGTATGGCCCGACTAGTCGTTCTATGAAGATTCGATAAAGAACGGCAACCGCCCTTGGCGTCGGGAGGTCCGCGGCGCAGCCTTGGCTGTGTTCGCCCCACAGGACCATCGAGAGGACCGGCATGACCATCGCACTGTCGACAGCGCTGCAGACGTCGTTCGCCGACGCTGTCGCTCGCACCCGAGCCGCCCTGACAGAGCAGGGTTTTGGCGTCCTGACCGAGATCGATATGAAGGCGACGCTCAAGGCGAAGCTGGGCGAGGACATGGAGGAGTACCTCATTCTGGGCGCCTGCAACCCACCATTGGCTCACCGGGCAGTGAATGTGGACCGTCAAATCGGCCTGCTGCTGCCCTGCAACGTCGTTGTCCGAGCCGACCGTGCAGACGACACCTCCGTCATCGTCGAGGCGATGAACCCGCAGATACTGGTCGAGGTGACCGGAGAGCCGGCTTTGCGTGACGTCGCCGACGAAGTGACGCGAAAGATGCAGGCCGCCATCGACTCACTTCAGACTGCGGCCGCACCCGCCTAGTCCCTCAAACACAGAACAGCGACGGCACGCGGAGCGTTACGACTTGGCGCCCGCCTCCGCTGACGCCGGTACGGGAAGCTTCAATCTCTTCAGCATCAACGCATTGACGGCCACGATGAAGCTGGAACCTGACATCGAGAGGGCAGCGATCTCGGGCCGCAGCACCAAGCCGAGCGAAGGTACGAAAACCCCAGCCGCGATGGGCAATGCGATCACGTTGTAGCCGACCGCCCATCCAAGGTTCTGCCGCATCTTTCGTAGCGTGCCCCGTCCAATCCGCAGCGCGATCGCGACGTCGAGCGGGTCTGATCGCATCAACACCAGATCTGCGGTTTCGATGGCGACGTCGGTGCCTGCACCGATCGCCACGCCGAGATCAGCTTGGGCGAGCGCCGGTGCGTCGTTGACGCCGTCGCCGACCATGGCGACCTTCTTGCGCTGTCGTTGCAATTCAGCGATCTTGGCTGCCTTATCACCTGGCAGCACCTCGGCGATGACCGTGTCGATTCCCAGTTGCGCGGCGATGCGATCGGCAGTGGCCTGATTGTCGCCACTGAGCATGACCACCTCGACACCGAGGTCGTGCAGCGCGGACACCGCTTCGGCAGACGTCTCGCGCACAGCGTCCGCCAAGGCGATGACACCGACTCCCCGGCCGTCGACGCCCACCAAGACCGCCGTGCGTCCGCTGGCGGCGAGTTCGTCGCGGCGTTGCATCAACACGCCGAACTCGACGTCCTCCTCGACCATCAGCTTGCGATTGCCGACGGCAACGCGGCGCCCATCTACCGTCGCGACAGCTCCGTGACCGGGCACGTTACGGAAACCAGTCAGTGACGCCGAAGCGATCCCGTGCGCGGCCGCGTAACGCACGATCGCCCCCGCCAGCGGATGCTCGGACTCAGTTTCGACCGCAGCCACCATGGCGAGTACTTGATCCTCTGGAATGCCGTCGACGACGACGTCGGTCACTTCAGGCTCGCCCTTGGTCAACGTGCCGGTCTTGTCCATGACGACGGTATCGATGCGCGCCGACGTCTCCAGCGCGGTCGCATTCTTGAACAACACTCCCCGCTTGGCGCCCAACCCGGTGCCCACCATGATCGCGGTCGGAGTCGCGAGCCCCAACGCATCGGGGCAGGTGATCACCACGACGGTGATGGCGAACAGCAACGCGGTCTGGACACCGGCGCCGACCGCCCACCACACCAGGAAGGTGGCAGTGCCGCCGATCAGCGCCACCAGAACCAGCCAGAACGCTGCCCGGTCGGCGAACCGCTGCCCGGGGGCTTTGGAGTTCTGCGCTTCCTGAACCATCGCGACGATCTGTGCCAGCACCGTGTCGGAGCCGACCTTCGTTGCCACGACCCGCAACGTGCCGGTGGTGTTGATCGAGGCGCCAATCACCTTCGAGTCCGGCGCCTTTGACACCGGCAGGCTTTCCCCGGTGACCATCGACTCGTCGACGTCTGACGTTCCCTCGGCCACCGTGCCGTCGACGGGAATCTTGGCACCTGGGCGGATGAGCAGGAGGTCACCCACTGCCACCTCGGCGGTGGGAGTTTCCACCGGCTCACCGTCGCGCAGAACAACTGCCATCGGGGGCGCCAGCTCGAGCAGGGTGCGAATTGCATCGTTCGCGCCACCGCGAGCTCGCATCTCGAACCAGTGCCCCAACAGAACAAACGCCGTCAGCACCGAGGCGGCCTCATAGAACACCTCACCGCCGCCGGTCAGCGTCACCCCGAGGCTGTAGAGCCAGCCTGCGCCGACCGCCACGGCAACGAGCACCATCATGTCCAAGGTGCGGGCCCGTAGCGCTCGCCAGGCACCGTCGAAGAAGATCCACGCCGAGTAGAAGACGACCGGCAGGCTCAGCAACAGGGTGAACACGTCATCGCGAAGCCCGAACGGCGCAGGCACGGTGAACCCGAACATGTCGCGGCCCATCGGCGACCACAGCATGATCGGGATCGACAACGCGAGCGCTACTAGGAATCGGTTGCGCATATCGCGGACCATGTGATCCATCGACATGCCGGCGTGTCCGCCGCCGTGACCCATCGCTTCTTGCGGAGTTCGTGCCGGCGCGGCCTCATGTGCATGCACCTCCCCGGCTGTCGGCGACGGAGCCGACGTTGGCTGCTCGTGCAGGGTGGCCGATGGGTGGTGATGGGGCTCGGACATCGGATCGCAGACGTGATCTGGCACCGACCGCCCCGCGCAGTGGAAGCCGCAGTCACGTATCCACCCGGCCAGGTCAGCGACCGAGGTCGTCGCCGGGTCGTAAACAACTGTCGCCGTTTGATTTACCGCATTGGCTTCGACCGAAGTCACGCCCGGACGTCTAAGCAGAGTGGCCTCCACCACCGCCGTCGAACTTGCCCAGTTCAATCCGTGTACGTCGAGAATCGTCGACTTCGTCATGGCGTCTCTCGTTCAGTGTTACCAGAGCGGCTCCGATGCCCTGCGACCTGCGCTGTCCTCGCCATCCCCATCCCGCATCCTTAAGGCTAGTCATCTCAATCGCTCACCCTTCCGGTGATCGATAAGCCTGCAGTGCTGGTTCGACAAAGATTCGATGAAGATTGCGCGCAACACGCAACGAAAATTTCCTGTGGCCGAGACGAAAGCCAGCATGACGGCCCACATGGCCGCGCGGGCTAGGAGACTCAGGTGCGCTCGGCGAGGTTCAGATGTGCTGCCCGCCGTGCTTCACCACTACAGCGAAACTCGCCCCCAGCCGGAGGATGTCCCAAAGTAGCCAGCATCGCCGCCGGTGCCTGCGGTGTCGCCTCTCTGTCATGAGCCCCCACGCCATCGAGACTACGCACCCTGCCAGCCGCCGCAGCGTCGGGAAAGTTCGTAAACAACGTGTTGCGACACCGCCCGTTACGGCCACGTACCGCCGCCCAGCCTGCCCCCAGCCGACACACCAGCCACGCCCCTCCAGGTGAGGGCCAGACTCACCACGGCGTGGGCTGTTCGCCAAGCAGCGCTGCCTGCACTGCGGCGGATCCCAGCCGTGCCGCACCGCGTCGCGTTATGGCACCGATGGTTCGCGCCGCACGTCGCGACTGTCGAAGCGCCGCAACGCATAGCGGCCACCGGGGCGCATCCGCTCCATGTTGCCGCTCTGGCGGCCGACCTTATCTGGGATGACGCCAGCCTCGGCATGTGGCTTTCGGGGTTGTCAAGACGCCCGTCCCTCAGCCGGGAACAAGTCGCCACATGCCCCACCATGCGACGGGAGCAAGAGCGAGGACGGTCCACATTCCAGGGACGTAGGCAGTGATTCCGCTGGGGTTCAGCCAGGGAAAGACGGCGAAGTGAGCGAGTTCAGTCAGACCCATGGAGGCGAAGAATGTCCAGGCCAGGTAACGACCTAGGGGGTGGTTGCGGCGCATCAGGATGGGTGTCAGCAGCCAAGCGCCAACCGACACCGCGACGAGCAGCAGGACTGGCAGGGATGTCGCGGAGGGTTTGGAGGTTCCGGTAACCGTCGCCATAAACGCGAAGAACTCCATCTGCTTTTCTTCGACGCGGTGACGTAGGAAGAGGCTCAACGCAATCCAGAATGGCATTCGGACATCTGCCCAGTGCCCGCCGGCGGGGAAGAACAGCCACAGCAGGAGGCCGCCGGCAAATCCGGCGGTGAAGATCGTCATTGTCAGTAGGTCGAAGGCCCACCATCCCAGGCCCAGCGTCGCAGCGGTGATCCCCGTTGCGGCCGCGACAGCCCAGCGGGGTCGTTCCGGCAGGCGTTTGGTAAGCGGCGCCGTCGGTTTCATCTGTTGGTGAGGGCGGCGAGGTCGTCGGGAATGGGCATGGGTGTCATGAGGCCGGCCGTGACGCGGCCGGTGTTGCCGACGGGATAGCGGCCAGTCAGTGAGCCGGGGGCAGCGACGATGAGTCGCACGACTTGGCCGATGGCTTCGCGGCGGTCGTGCTGGCGTAGCGCCAACGCAAGCATCGCGGCGTGGTTGCAGGTGTGCAGCCACGGATCCGGTTGCGAGACAACGTGTGCGCGCTCCAGATGTCGCCACCTGGCCGCGGGGTCGGTCGCATACTTCGCAGCCGTCATCTCACCTCGATAGACCCGCCGAGCACGCTCACTAATCCTTGGCATTGAGCTGACTCCTGTCGCGCGGAGAAATGGTGGTGTTATCGGCGGTTGGTCTCTGTGGATGCGGTCGGGTCACCGGCCGGTGGAGGTCCGGCGGGAGCGCAGCAGTCACATCCGTGGTCGTTTGATGCAGCTTCTGCCGCGACCAATGGGAGGTTGAGTTTGGCGGCTGGCGACTGCGTCGACTGTGGGCCGCAGCAGGGGTCGTCGAGCGTGGGTGCCGGGCCTATGTCGATCGAGTGAGTTGTTGACCGCACGGCAATAGCCGACACGCCAGGCAGGGCGGTGATGCGGGCGGCGCGGATGGCGTTGAGGATGACGAAGACTTCTGCGGTTTCGTGGATCAGGACCACGGTGGCCAGGCCGAGGACACCGAATGCGGCCAGTGGTATCAGGACGGCGATGATGGCCAGCGAGAACGCGATGTTCTGCACCATGATTCGCCGGGCGCGCCGCGAGTGGGCCAGTACCTGGGGTAGGTGGCGAAGGTCTTCACCCATCAGGGCGACATCCGCGGTTTCGATGGCGACATCAGTACCCATGGCGCCCATGGCGATGCCGATGTCGGCGGTGGCTAGCGCAGGAGCGTCGTTGATGCCGTCGCCGACCATCGCGATCGGGCGACCTTGCGCAATGGTTCGCAGTAGAGCTGCTTTGTCCTCGGGAAGCAGCTCGGAGTGCACGTTCGTGATGCCGGCCTCGGCGGCCACTGCTTCGGCGGTGCGGGTGTTGTCACCGGTGAGCATCGCCACCGTGATCCCCAATCGCTTCAAGAGACTGACGGCCTCGGCGGCTTCGGGGCGAAGTTCATCGCGTACCGCGATGGCGGCGACTGGCACGTCGTCGCGGGCGAGTACCACCACGGTGGCGCCGGCGGCCTGCAGCCGCTCCACGTCGGCGGCGAGTGGCCCGGGGGGTACCCAGGTGGGTTTCCCGAGGCGCAGCCGGCGGCCGTCGAGGTCACCGTGCAGGCCGTGCCCGGGTATTGCGGTCACGTCGCTGGCGGTCGGTGCGTCCCCGGCGGCAGTCATGATCGCTTGGGCGAGTGGGTGTTCGCTGCGCGCCTCCAAGGCGGCTGCCCACCTCAGCGCCTCATCGGCGCTGAAGTCGTCGGTGGTGACGACGTCGATGACACGGGGCTTATTGCGGGTGAGCGTGCCGGTCTTGTCCAGGGCGACGACCTTGATACGGCCGAGCTCCTCGACTGCGGCGCCGCCCTTGATCAGGGCGCCGTGGCGGCTGGCGGCCCCGATGGCCGCGACCACGGTCAGCGGGACAGCGATCGCCAGCGCGCACGGTGAGGCGGCCACGAGCACCACCAACGCCCGCTCCAGCCACAGCATCGGGTCACCGAAAACCGCGCCCACTACGGCGATACCTACGGCCAATGCCATGATCGCCGGTACCAATGGTCGGGCGATCCGATCGGCCAGTCGTTGGCCGGCGCCCTTGCGTTCCTGGGCTTGCTCGACGATGTGCACGATCCGCGCCAGTGAGCTGTTGGCGGCCAGGGCGGTGACCTCGACCTCGATCGCTCCGCCGCCGTTGATGGCGCCGGCGAACACGTCGCTGCCGGGGCCGGCTTCGACGGGTACTGACTCGCCGGTGATCGCCGACAGGTCGAGGCTCGTCTGTCCGGATCGGATGGTGCCATCGGTGGCGGCGCGTTCACCGGGCCGGATCACCATGACGTCACCGACGACGAGATCACCAGGAGCAACGGTGATTTCACCGCCGTCCCGCAGTACCGAGGCCTTGGGCGGCACCAGGGACAATAGGGCGCGCAGCCCGCGGCGGGTGCGGCTCACCGCGTAGTGCTCCAGGCCTTCAGCGATCGAGAACAAGATGCCCAGTAGGGCGGCCTCGGCGAACTGGCCCAAGGCCACCGCACCGATCGCGGCGATCGTCATCAACGTGCCCACCCCGATGCGACCGTGCCGCAGATTGCGGATCGCATCTGGCACGAACGTGATCGCACCGGCGGCTACCGCAGCCAGCTCGACGGCGTGCGCGGCACCCTCGAAGCCGGCCCGCCCGACGAACCAGCCCGCGGTGAGCAGGACTGCAGCCAGCGTCGCGAACTGCAATTCGCGAACCTGCCACAGTTTTTCGGGACCCGCTTCGGGTTCGGCGGCACCCTGCGGCCCGCAGCATGCATCAGACACGATCGGGTTCCTTTCCAGCAGCCACCGTGTCAACGCCGCCGAGCACCAAGTCGGTCAACTGGCGCCCGCGCTCGGTCAGCTGGTACATCACCAACTTGCCCTGACGCCGCGAGGACACCAGCGAAGCGTTCTTGAGTTGGCGCAGATGGTGCGACACCAAGCCCTGAGGCAGTCCCACCACCCACGCCATATCGCACACGCACAACTCGTCACCGGCCGAAAGCGCGGCCGCGATGGACAACCGGGTCGCATCGCTCAGGCCGCGCGCCGCAGCGGCGGCGGCTTGGATGGTGGCACTGTCGGGCACCGTAGCCCGGATGGACTCCGCGTGCGGCAGGTCCAAACAGAGAAGATCGCAGGCATCTACCGGCTCCGTCATACCCACATACTAACGTATGTTTATATGAATTCGACGGGGTCGGGGCAATCCTGACCGACACCGGGTTTAGTCGGAGGATCTGCGGCGCCACCGCGCGACGTCCGGTTGCCGCCCGTGGGCCAGCCATCAGCAGCGATTCTTCGAGAGCGGGTCGGAGATCGACGTCTGAGTGGCGCCGGTCGGCGTTGTGGTGGCCTCCGACGCACACCCGCCGCGTCGAGTGAACGGGTAGATCATCTGGCGCAGATAACTGTTGGGGTAATCAGGCTTGGCGGCCATACCCAGCTGACTGGAGTCGAATCGCCTTGCGGGATCATAGGAAAAGGTCCGCATGAGGTGATCCCACAGCAAGGTGAACAGCCCGAAGTTGACGTCGCCGATGCCGGCCCACTTCAGGTGGTGGAATCGGTGGCCCTCGTTGAGGGCCAGGACGTACTTGGCAGGGCCGATGCGGTACTCGGCGTTGGAGTGTTGCAGCAGCAGTTGAATAGCGACGGCCAGGGCGAGGGCTGATGCGACATCGACGGGCAGCCCGATCAGGATCAGAGGTGCGACGCCGGCGGCCATCTCCACGGTTTGGTGCAGCGGGTGTTTCATCAGGCCGTTGAGGCCGTAGAAGCGGGTGACGCTGTGGTGCACCGCGTGGAAGCGCCACAGCACGCCGACCTTGTGGCTGGCCAGATGTACCACGGTAATGCCGAAGTCGGCGACCAGGATCGCGGCGAGGACTTGCGTGACGAATGGCCAACTGTGTGGCCACAACTGGGGCGCGGGGACGATGGCGGCGAGCAGCGGGATCGCGGCGACGCTGGCCAGAATGAGGGTTTCGTTGACTGCGACGTGGATGCGGTCGCGCATGCCATCGGCGCGATCGTGGTTCCACTCTGAGTCGTACGGGATGATTCGCTCCACCAGGAGCGCGGTTGCGATTGCGACTGCCAGAATCGCGAGCAGCCAATATTTTGGGGCGCCAGCGGCGGCTACGGCGATGCCTGCGCCGTTGAGTCCGACCAGCATGAACGGCACGTAGCCGTAGCGGGCCACTGCCTGGAGCGCGGTGGTGGACGGCGAAGCCGCACGGGAAGTTGTACGCATGCCTTGATCGTCGCGGTAGCCACCGGGCCAGGGCTTGAATGATTCGGCTAGCTGCTGGGGTCGAGGTCCCAGGACACGTGGCGACTCAGCACCGAGGGCGGCAGGCCGAACATCTCGCGGGTGGTGCGAGTGAGGTGGGCGCTGTCGGCGAAGCCTGCACCGTGCGCGGCGCCAGTCAAGTCGTCCCCGCCCTGGACCAGAGTGATCGCAATCCGCAGCCGTGACCACAACACATAACGCCGAAGCGGGATTCCAACCTGCTCGGTGAACAGGTGAGTGAAGCGGCTCGCCGAAAGGCCCACCTGCGCCGCGAGTTTGGTACCGCTAACGGGACCGGCTGCTACAAGAGCTGGCAGCAACCGCAATGCATGGTCGACCGAGGAGTGTTGCGCCGGGACATCGCGATCGGAGGTAGCGGGTGCAAGGTGCGCGGCTACGTCGGCGACCACGGTGGCAAGCGGTCGGCGCGCAGCGGAGGCGAACGCCGAGCTGATGACCCATCCAGCGTCGATCGCCCGCAGATGCGCAGCTCGTCCCGGCGCTGATTCCGGCTCCAGGAAGATCACTGTGCCGTCCTCGGCACCGCCCCAGATTCGATGGACCGTGTCGGCAGGCACCACTACCTTCGTGCCCGTGTGTGGCGCTCCCTGCTCATCGAGGACCGTCAAAGGCGTTGTCGCCATGATGATCTGCACTGCGTGGTGGGCGTGGGTATCGGTGGCACCGATAGACCCGGCGAAGGCCAGCACTCCCGACCGGAGCAGCGCCGCACCGCGCCAGCGCGGCTGGACGGCGTCTGCGGAGTTATTCGTCTCCGGGTCGATCATCGTTCGAGGTGTTCAGGCGGCGGTGCCGTAGTAATTGCCAGAACGCGAGTCCAGAGGAACAGGCGTCGTAGACGTATCGCTCCGCATGCACGGGTCACTGTTGGGCGCCGTCGCGCACGGCGATACCTGCGCAACGATAGGGCTCGGACGGGCGTGAGCGCCATCAAGCCGACGGTCCACTGACAGGTGACCGACCGATGCGGGGAACGAAACGTCCGACGCGGCCGACGTAATCGCGGTAGCGCTCGCTGTGCGTGCGGTGCAGATACGGTTCCTCCACGAAGCGGACCTGCAGCTCGATCGACGTCAACAACAGAACAAACCCTATGATTGCCAGCGGATTTGGCGCCATCAGCGCTACGCCGGCACCGAAAATCAGCATTGCGGTGAAGATCGGGTTGCGGACCCAGCCAAACATTCCACGGTCCACGAGTTGGGTGGTTTCGCCGGCGTCGACGCCGATGCGCCACGAGTCACCCATCGACTCTTGCGCCCACAACGTCGTGGCGATACCGACCACCGCCGCCACGGTTCCCAGCGCCCCAAATACGGGGGCGCCGAGCGTGGCGATAGGCGACAGCCAACCGGCTACCTGGAGGATCGGCGCGAGCGCACCCACCACCATCGCGACCACGAAGCCGGCACCGGCGAGCCACTCTAACGACCCGGGCCGTCCATGGAAGCCGCGCATACCCGTGGACCCTGTACGGCGCCACTGCCGATAGCTGCGCCACCCGAACCCCAAAACGATAAATATCCCGTAAAGCATCAGTGCTGCCGTTGCCATCGTGGCCCCTCCATTCAATTCGTAACCGTTGTGCGCACGAGCGACTACTCCGCGACCGAAGAGTCCCTTGCAGATCGGGCCAGTGTGTCGAATCGGTCGGCGCAAGCCGCCGAGCAGAAGCGGTAGGTTCGGTCACCACGGCTTCGGGTGATCGCGGCGGACGCGGCGGTCACATGTAGCCGGCACACCGGGTCGACGTGCTGCTGGTGTTCCTCGCCGATGTCCACTGCGAACAGTTCCATCCGGTTAGCCATGTTTCTGATGCCGACCAGCCCGAGCGCTTCGACGGGAAGTCCGAGATCGGCGGCGGCCGCGGCGACGTCGCGGCCGAATACGATTCGCCCAGGTGCAGCGAGTGCTGCCAACCGCGCCGCGGCGTTCACAATCGTCCCGAACACATCGCCGCGCCGTCTCACCACCGTTCCCGCGCTGACCCCCGCACGAAGCATCGGGAAGCCCTCGGCACGCCTGGCCGCAACGCCCAAGCGGCGCAGGAAAGCCAGCGCCGCAGGTGCGTCCGCACTGGCGACCATGACGGCATCACCCATCGTCTTGATCAGCTCGTCGCCGGGCCCCAGCGCTTCGCCTGCCATGCCTGCGAAGTCCTCGGCGAACTGGGCAGCGACGTGATCGCCATGAATCTCGGTGAGTGCGGTGTAGCCAGACATGTCGACGAACACGATGGCCGCATTGGTGTCGACATGGTCGAAAGTCGGTTCAGCACTTGCCTTGGCCGTCACCGCCTGGAGCTGTGTCCCCGTCCGCGGACTCGCAGGCCGCCCCGTGCGGTTCGGCGCAGTGACCGTCGTGGGTGTCGTCGCTCGCTTCATGAGATCACGATACATAGCCATATGCGCATGTGTCTATATATAGTTGCCGCGCCGTGGTGCCGAGCGAACCATGAAGGCCGGGAACGCCGACCGCTATGCACCGCAGTTCTCACCGCCTGAAGTGGTTTGCCACCTCGCAATAGTGGCAATGGCGCCTTCATGCCAGAGATCCGCCAACCTGACACAACAACGTTGGTCCACGGGGCGCATGCCGTTCGCTTCGAGTCCATTGCAAATGGCGGCCGTCAGAGTCGGTCTACCGCGTAATGCCGACCCAGAAACTGCATCGCATGAACCTCCGGATACCGGTCCTGTCTCGGATGGCAGACGACGTGCAAAACGGTGGCTCGCTGCGTCGCTCGACCGCCATTCTCATGTGGAGTGCATATGCTGCTCACGCCGCGGTCACAGTATGGGCACTCGCGAAACCAGACAAACAATTGAAGTCCCCGCGGTGGGCAATTCCGGTCGGCTGGGCTGCTGCCGCAGGTGGGGCTGGACTATGCGTCGCAGCGATGAGCCGCTTCGCCAGCGCAGCTGAAGTAGAGGGAACCCGCAACGACGCCCTCGCCACGAGGGGTATCTATCGCTACTCCCGCAACCCGCAGTATCTGGGATACGTCGTCGCCCTGGGCGGCGCGGCGGTGGGTCGGCGTAGCCTCACCGCCGCCGGACTCACTGCTGCAATCGCTGGCGCCTACGCGTTATGGGTACCTGTTGAGGAACATCAGGTCGAGGTCCTCTACGGCGAGGACTACAGACGGTACGTACGCGAGGTGCGCCGATGGTGGGGCCGACGACTTTAGCTCGCTGTGCAGATGAGGCACCGGCTCGACATTGAGGGGGTCCCGTGGAGGGTTTCGCTCTAGTTCTTGCGCTGGCCGGTCTGCCCGCTGCCGGCAATTTCCTGGGCGCGGTGGTCGCTGAGCTGTTCAACGTGTCGGCGCAGGCGCTGAGCATTGCACTTCATATGGCAGCCGGAATCGTGCTCGCTGTCGTCGGCCTCGAGCTCATGCCCGAGGCACTGAGAGCATCGCCTGCCTGGATACCCATCGTCGGCTTCGTCGCAGGAGGGGCCTTCTTCATAGGACTTGAGCGGACCATAGGTTATCTGCAGGCGCGCCGCGATGGCAGCGAAACTAGGACGGGGCCGTTGGCCATCTTCTCCGGGGTCTCACTCGACTTGTTCAGCGACGGCGTGATGATCGGCACCGGAACGGTACTCAATCCTGCTCTGGGGCTTCTGCTCGCGCTGGGGCAGGCCCCAGCGGATATTCCGGAGGGATTCGCTGCAGTCGCGACACTTCGCCGGGCGAATGTGCAGCGTGTCAAACGCCTCCTCATGGCGCTGACGTTCGCTGTGCCGATCCTGGTGGGGGCGTCCTTAGGGTACTTCGCTTTGAGAGACGCGCCGGAGATTGTGACGCTGACCATCCTCGCTGTCACCGGGGGTGCGCTGTTGAGCGTGGTCGTGGAGGAGATGCTGACCGAGGCCCATTCTGGAGCGACCTCTCGCTGGGATCCTGTGTTCTTGACGGCCGGCTTTGCCCTCTTCGCGCTGATTTCGGTGTACGCCGGATGATCCTGCTCGACTCACGTTCCGACCACGGCCCGCCTATCGGCGTCGAGCGGCTCGGCCGCCGCTCCAGGAGCTTGGCGTGATTGCACCACGGCTATCCCCCAGAAGCCACCAGGAAGGAGCAGAATCTCCATGGCGACGTCATTTGATTGCGACGTGATTGTGATCGGTGCCGGTGCTGCCGGTGTTGCCGTCGCCCGCGTGCTTGAGAATTCCGGATTGTCGGTCCGCCTGCTTGAAAAGGCCGAACGTGCAGGAGCCAGCTGGTGGATGCGTTACGACGGTTTGCGGCTCAACACGACTCGTTGGCTTTCCGATCTCCCGCTGACACGAATGCCGGCGAGATACGGACGGTGGCCGCATCGCCAAGATTGGGCCGCTTATATCGAGGATTACGCCGCAACGCTAGGTGACACCGCTTTCGGTGTGACGGCTCAACGCCTGAACAAGAAGTCCGCCGGGTGGCTGGTTCAGACGGACATCGGAGCGATGTCGGCGCGTTTCGTCGTTGTCGCCACCGGCCATGACCGGGTGCCGCAGATACCGAAATGGTCTGGAGTTCAGAGCTATTCGGGGACGCTGATTCACTCGTCGCAGTATGGTCGCGCCCAGGACTTTCGCGGACAGAAGATTCTCGTGGTGGGCACCGGTAACTCCGGGGTCGAGATCGCCACCTTGCTCGCCGATGAGCCTTCCACGCAGGTTTCGTTGAGCGTGCGCAGCCCCCCACTGCTATTGAAACGAGAAATCGGCGGGATACCGGTCACCGTGCTCGCTGAGATTGGCCGCTTCCTGCCTGATGCTGTCCTCGACTTCGTAGGCCTCAGCGCGCACCGGTGGATGTGGCAGAACCTGGCGCCCTACGGGCTTGGCGATACTGCCAAACGACTCTCAACGATGCGCCACACCTACTACTCCCCACCCTTGGATAGCGGCTTCGCCGCCGCCGTGCAGCGCGGCGCGATTCACCTACGGTCGGCTATCGCCGGGTTCGACGGCGCCGCCGTCATTTTCGAGACCGGCGGGTCCGATGCCTTCGACGTCGTCATCGCTGCCACGGGCTTTCGGCCCGGTCTCGAACACCTCGTCGGCCACCTCGGCGTACTCGACGACTACGGCGAGCCCGCCGTGACCGCCGGTGCACAGCACCCCGCTGCCGCCGGCCTGTTCTTCGCCGGATTCCGTTTCGGGTTATTCGCGTTACTTCCTTACCTGGAGGGCGACGCCAGGGCGATCGCCCTGGCGGTATCGGGCCACGCTCCTCGCCTATGGACACTTCGGCGCATCCTCAAGCTTCCGCTTCTGGCGCCCTGACCTGATTTCTTGGGCGAGTACGGTGTCGTGGCGCTATCAGGGTTCGCCGTCTCGACGTCCGCGCCGCGGAGGCGGTCATCGCCTTTCACCGTATTGCACTGGGCCGCAGGCCCATATGCACGGTCAGGTAATCACTTTCACGTTGCTGTAGAGGGTGCATGCCATGACTGGCTTGCGCCCGTGCGAGCTATTTCCGTCGCGCCGCCGACGCGCTAACTCGAAGAGGACCCGGCTGCGCGGCTATGCCGAATCGAACGGACAACGCGTCGGCGACAAACTCCAGGACCGGTTCTCGGCCGCGGTCAGACTTGAGGTCCACGGTGGCCGAACGCTTACTGCGGTTGGGTCTCGCGACTGGGCCCTAGGCCCACTGGTGGTGAATTTGGCTAGGTGGAGGCCAGCAGAATCTGCGCGAGGCGCGTGGTCGTTTCCACGCCATCGTCGTAGCCGCCTTCCCCGTCGAGCGAGTTCATGATCGCCAATGTGTAGCGCTGTCGAGGGCCGGCGAAACCGACGCTGTTGACGACCCAGCCGCCCTGTTCTCGGGACCACCCGTTCTTGTTTCCGGGAGTCATGGCCGGGCCCGCTCCCCACACGCCCCATTGCTGGTTGGCGTCGAGGTGCTGCATCTCCGCAACGATGGCCGCGGTCTGGGCCGCAGGCAAGCTGGTGAGGGTGTAGTTCATCAGCCGGTCGAGGTCGTCGCTCGTGGCCTTCTGAAAACCCCAGTACGGGTACGTGCCGCTGAAACCCTGCTGCGGTTGCAGGCTGGTGAGTCCGTACGTGGCAAAATTGCGGTTGAACGCCATGTTGTCAGGTCCGCTGTAGCGTTCCCAAAGCGTATCTGCAGCGTCGCTGTCCGAAGAGTGCATCATGTCGGCCATGAGTTGGCGGTCGGCCGGGGTCAAGGTGATCTTCCCGGCATGTGCCCGAGTCAACAGGTCGACCACCATCGCCAGCTTGATGGTGGATGCGGTCCACATCATCGTGGTGGCCGCGTTGTTTCGGTGAGCCTGTCCGGTCGTCCGGTCGCGAAGCACATACCCGACCGTGCCCGGACGAGTGGCAAGGTAAGCGTCCGCCTGTGCGATGCGCTGTCCGGTCTCAGCCACCGCGACGGGCGTCGGCGCGAAGAGCAGAACGGTTATGGCGACCAGTCCGGTGACGACGGCTTTCACGGTCGTAGCTTGTCAGCCCCAGTGGCAATCAAGGCCGACGGCACGCCGGGTAAGCCCCGATTCCTACTATCCACCTCCGTACGTGGACGCTTGATGACGACCTGTTAGCTGTCGCAGCTAGTGGTGCGACATCGGCTCGTTGCCCGTTCGGCGTAAGCGGGTGCCGCGCCATATCATCTGCTACAGAAGGGCGTCCTCGTGATGGGCGATCGCCCTACTCGACACCGAGCCAGTGCCACGGCACATGGTCCACCCCGGGGACGAGCGTTGAGGCGGCGGACATGCTGACAATACCGTCATCGGCATCATGAGCCAGGGCTTGGCGCGGCCGTCCTCAGTTCGGTCGCAGTCGAGCGGCGGCGCTGGACGATCAGCACCGCGAGCGTCGCCCCCACTGCCAGAAGCCCGCCGGCAGCGATCATTTGGCCTCCCAGCCGCTGGTCGCCGAGCAAGTCCGCATGCCAGCTCAGTTTCAAGGAGCGGTAGAAGACGTCGCCGAGAACCTCGCGCATGTTCAACACCACGACCCCGGCAATGGCGAACTGCGAAAACGCGCACAACAGTATTGCGATCCGGCCCCGCCCGGGCATCATCCGTGGCACCGATTCGACGCCGCTGACGGAGGCGAAGAACAATGCGCCGCTGAGCAGGAAGTACCCGATCATCAGCATGTGCGAGGCGTGTTCGCTCACGGCGGCATCGAACACCACTTCGAGGCAAAGACCGTAGACACCCATTACGAGAAGGGTTAGCGCCGTCCACGGATGCGTGATGAAACGCAGCAGTGACGAATCCAAGGCGATGACCAGCCATTCGCGTGGGCCAGGCACCCCGTTGGGGTCGACTGCCTGCAATGCCTTCAGCGCCAGGGTCACCGGTGCGCCCTGCACGAGCAACACCGGCACCACTATCGTGAGTATCAACTGAGCGACAGCGTGCATGCTGAACATTGCCGCCATGTACATGCCAAGCCCCGATGAAGTGGCGAACAGCAAAGCCAGGCAACCGATCAGCCATGATACGGTGCGTCGCGTTGACCACGGGGCGCCGCGGCGAGCCAGCCGATACACCGCAGCAAGGTAGATGCCGGCCATGACTATCGCAGCCGTGCCGAAGATCAGGTCGAACCGCCATTCGACGAACACCCGCGCGATCGTCGGCGGCTCGGCGAGATCGAAGCCGAGCACAGACTCGGCCGGAAGCGGTTCGCGCGTCGCGGGCGGCGGAGGCGTGCGAGCCAACCCGACCGCGACGCCGACTGCGACGCCAAACAGGGCGGCTTCTGTGAGTGCGAGGCGCAGCAGCGGTCGGCGCGACGTCGGATCGCGCTGGAGCGCAACGATCGAAGTCCGTCGCTGCCACCAGCCGATCACACCGAGGCCGGCGAGCGCTGCCACCTTCCCCACGACGAGGAGCCCGTAGCTGCTGTCGTAGATGTTCGACACATCGATCCGCACCGCCGCATTGACGATTCCGCTCACGGCCATCGACGCAAAGCACCACAGCGCCAGACCCGAGAACCGCCGGGCGGCAATGTCGGTGTGGCTGCCGCCGCGCAGCGCGTGCCCGAGCAGCGCCAGCAATCCGCCCGCCCACAATGTTCCGGCAACCAGGTGAATGATCAGACTGTTGGTTGCGATGTCGTGTGAGCCGCCCGACGAGGAATGCCCCGTCACGGCCAGCGGCATCAACGTCATCAAGCCGCCCGCCAGCAGGGCGGGAGTCCACGACCACCGCAGCACCGTCAGGCTCGCTACGGCGACGACCGCCGCCAGAATCGAGGTGGTGCGCCATGCCGCGCTGGTTTCGACGAGGTCGGCCGCCGACCATACGTCCAGCGGTGTGAGCTCGGTCAACGGTACCCCCGACACGTCGGAGATCGTCAGCGCCACCAACAGCGCCGCGCACACAGCCCATACGGCACAGGCGGCACCCCCGACCCTGAGCGCCCGGTAACCGTCGGCGTCGAGCACTCCACTGGACTGCGGCGGCACGAGGAACGCCGCGAACAGGAAGTGTCCGATCGCCACCATCGCAGCGATCTCTCCGGCAGCGCGCACGAACGACAGGCCGTAGGTAGTGAAGGGCCCCGGATCGCTCAGCCCGGTCACCGCAAGTACCTCAGGCAAAGCTAAAGCGCCGATCGCCGCAGCGGTAACGCCCGCAATCGTTGCAACACCGAGCAACACAGCTCGCACCGTCCCGCGCCGGGGAGAGGCGGACGTGGCCATCACCACTCCGAACCGGCGGTGTCTTCGCCGTCAAGACTCCGGAGCATCACAGTCAACACGGGGGTTCCCGGAAACAGCGAAGATGCGCCGCGCTCGAAAGCGTGTGAGTCATATCGGAAGTGTGGTGTTGCTGACGAACGCATCGCGCACCCACGACACCACCTCGTTCCACAGCCCGGTCAGCAGGGCGATGCCGACCGCGACAAGGAGCACGCCGCCGAATACCTGAATTTGCCGGGCGTTTCTTCGCAGCCAGCCCAGGGCACGCACCGCCCGTCCGGATGCCACCGCGAATAGCACGAACGGAGCGCCCAGACCCACACAGTAGGCAATGACGAGCACGATGCCGCGCACGACGTTGGGCCCCTCGGTGGCAGATGCCACGGCAATGACACCCGTGAGCGTCGGTCCCAAACACGGGGTCCAGCCCAGCCCGAACACCGCCCCAAGGAGCGGCGCACCCCACAGCGTGGACAACGACGTGGGCGTAAACCGTGCGTCGCGTTGTAGCGGAGAGAAGAAACCCAGGAACACCAGACCCATCACGATCGTGATGACTCCACCGATGCGCTGCAACAACACCCCATTGGTGATGATTGTCGTCGTCAGACCCAGAATCGCGACGGTTCCCATCAGGAACACTGCGGTGAACCCGACGACGAACAGTCCCGCGGCCCCCGCCACCCGCAGACGTGCACTGGCGTGCGGCTGGGCACGAGCCCGGTCATCCACGCCGACGACCGCGGCCAGATAAGACAGATAGCCGGGTACGAGAGGGACGACGCAGGGCGAGGCGAACGACACGAACCCGGCCAAAACAGCTACGAACACCGCGAGGAGGAAGTGACCAGACGTGGCGATTGTGGTGACACCGTTCACGAAGCCCGACACCCCTTCGTACCCACCGGTCTGATAACGCTCGACAACGACCCAGTTCCGCGGCCGTAATGCCGCATCCGACGCCCATCATCTACTATGAAACTACGTAGCAACAAATCGTCGAAGGGAGGAGGTCCGCATGGGGCGCCCGCCCCCCAAGCTGGCCGTTGCAATGATGACGGCCGCACTAACCGCCGTGACGGTGCTGGCCGGCCCGTCGGCGACCGCCGACCCCAAAACACCCCTGCCCGCACCCGGCGACCCCCTCACCGCCCCCGGCTCGACAGCACCGACTCCCTTCCTCCCTCCGCCAACCGGGCCGCCCCCCGGCTCATCGCCGACAGCTGCCGAGGACCCGCCGGCCGGCCAGAACCCGGCGCCCTACCTCGGGCCGCCCGTCTTCGCGCCCCCCACGTTCAACCCGACAAACGGCTCGATGGTCGGCGTCGCCAAACCAATCATCATCAATTTCCAAAGACCTATCGCCGACCGCGCGCTGGCCGAACAAGCCGTCCACATCTCCTCCACCCCCGCGGTCCCCGGGAAGTTCTACTGGATGAGCACGACCCAACTCCGATGGCGACCCATCGACTTCTGGCCCGCCAACACCACGGTCAGCATCGATGCCAGCGGCACGAAATCGAGTTTCCGCACCGGCGACTCGTTGGTGGCGACGATCGACAACGCCACCCTCCAAATGGAGGTCATGCGCAACGGCGTACTCGAGAAGACCATGCCGGTGTCCTTGGGCAAGCCGGGATACGAAACGCCCAACGGCACCTACTACGTGCTCGAGAAGTTCGCCGACATGGTGATGGACTCCTCCACCTATGGTGTGCCGGTCGACGCCGCTGAAGGTTACAAGCTCGAGGTCAAAGACGCGGTGCGCATCAACAACGCCGGCATTTTCGTTCACGGCGCGCCCTGGTCAGTCGCCGATCAGGGCAAGCGCAACGTCAGCCACGGGTGCCCCAATTTGAGCCCAGCGAACGCGCAGTGGTTCTACGACAACTTCGGCAGTGGGGACCCCGTCGTCGTCAAGAATTCCGTCGGTATATACGACGAGAACGACGGAGCCCAGGACTGGCAGATCTGACGTACACAATGGCGCCGGTCGCGTCGCACGGGGCACCCGGTGAATAGTCGAACGTCCGCAGCGCGCGTCTCCCGGCTCGCGGCGCTGATCGCCCGGCGGTCAGGTGCGGCGCCGATGGCCCTGCTTCACGTTTGGAAGCGGTCAAGGGCGTTTCTCGCCCCGACTGTGCGGTTGCCGCGGCCCATGTATTGCCAATCCTTGCTTGGATCCGGCCCCGAGAGCATCGCCGATATACCCGCCGGGGTATTGCAGATTAGCGCCGAGGCAAATCTGCAGGGAAAATGTTCGTCGGTCGATGCCGTTCCACGGACACAGTCACTTCACGGTTTCGCATTCTTTGCCGGCATGTTGAGGCACTTTGACCCTACTGTCGGGACGCCCTGCCAGTACATCGTGGGTTTCAGGAAAATTTCCCGGCCAGTCAAGTGAAAGGATCTCGCAACCACGATGTATGGCACAGACGGCGACGTACGGGGCGGGTGGATGCTCATTGACGCGATGACTGTGCTGTGTCTGCCGCCCTGATCACCGCGGGCGCGCTAGCCGTCCGGCATTTCGCTGGTATCGATGTACAGCGCAAGCGCGCGAGTTCAGCGGCTTGGTCGTGGCCCAAGCCGCTGTAGCACCCGGGTTTGCGCGCAGCCACACCGGCAAGGATGGATTTCGGCGGCAAATGACGCCGCTGGGTGAACACCAGGAATCGCGATGACTCAAGTGCCGCGGGCTCACGGTCGGCGGATAGCGCGGCGCCGGTCGACCGAGCACCTCAAGAGTTGGGTGTAGCGAAGGAGATTGCAAGCATGACCGATACACCTGAATCGATGAGCGATCGAATCGCTGTCGCCGGACAGCGCCAAGGGGTCAACCATGCACTGGCGTGGAGTGGCATTGCCGCCGCTGCGGTGTTCATCGTTGCGGTGGTGTTCTTTTCCGGGTTCTTAATCGGCAGGGC
>CAXEZH010000052.1:0-4814 GCA_964000695.1 uncultured Mycolicibacterium sp.
CCACCGGGATGACGTTCCCGCGCTGCGACTCAGTCGCGGCGTTGTACGCCTTGCAGAACTCCATGATGTTGACGCCGTGCTGGCCGAGTGCGGGACCGACCGGCGGGGCGGGGTTGGCCTGCCCGGCCTGGATCTGCAACTTGATCAGCCCGGCGACCTTCTTCTTCGGGGGCATTGTTCCTTTCCTTTCTGCACGATTCGGACGCAGTTCGGCACGTCAGAGGTGACGGACTACGCCGGAATCGCTAAATCTTGGCGACCTGGTTGAAGGTCAGTTCCACGGGGGTCTCGCGCCCGAAGATGGACACCAGAACCTTGAGCTTCTGCTGCTCGGCGTTGACCTCGCTGATGGACGCGGGCAGCGTGGCGAACGGACCGTCCATGACGGTGACCGACTCGCCGACCTCGAAGTCCACCTCGATGGCGGGCCGCTCGATGCCTCCGGTCTCGGTCGCCGCCGCGGCGGTCGACGCAGCGGCCTTCCCCGGCTTCTTCGCCGCGGCCGGCGGCAGCAGGAACTTCACCACGTCGTCCAGCGTCAGCGGCGACGGCCGCGATGTGGCGCCGACGAATCCGGTCACGCCCGGGGTGTTGCGCACCGCGCCCCACGACTCGTCGTTGAGCTCCATGCGGACCAGGATGTAACCGGGCAGCACCTTGCGGTTGACCTGCTTGCGCTGGCCGTTCTTGATCTCGGTGACCTCTTCGGTGGGCACCTCGACCTGGAAGATGTAGTCGCCGACGTCCAGGTTCTGCACGCGGGTCTCGAGGTTGGCCTTCACCTTGTTCTCGTAGCCGGCGTAGGAGTGGATGACGTACCACTCACCCGGCTTGAGGCGCAGCTCTTTCTTCAGGGCGACGGCCGGGTCTTCGTCCTCGTCGGGCGTGGCAGCTGCGTCGGCGCCGTCGGTCTCGTCGGCCACCTCGGCCGGCGCGGCGTCCTGGTCGGTGTCCACGGCCCCGGTGTCCAAGGTCTCGCTGTCCATGGTCTCGGTGTTCAAGGTCTCGGCATCCGTATCGGCCTGGCTGGTGGTCTCGTCGACGTCCACGGTGTCGACGGTGTCACCCGAAGGCGCTTCGCCGTCGAAGCTAGTCACAGGTCAGTCCTCTCTCAATGTCACTACGTCAGCCGAAAACCAGCATCACGAGCTTGCCCAGGCCCAGGTCGGCGAATCCGATCATCGCCACCATGAAGGCCAGGAAGACCAGCACGACGGTCGTGTAGTTGACCATCTGCTTGCGATTCGGCCAGATGACCTTCCGCAGCTCGCCGACGACCTCCTTGAGGAAGTTCACGACGTAGGTGATCGGGTTGCTCGACGGACGGTCCTCGGGCTTGCGGGCGGTCTTCTTCACCGCCTTCGAGCCGTTCTTGGACCCGTCGTCCTTCGAGCTGCCGCTTTCGGTGTCGGGCTTGTCCTCGACGTCGTCGGTCTGGGTGTCGACCACGCGCCGCGACCGCTTGCCGGTGGGCCGCTGCGGGCGGGTCACCAGCGCGGAGTGGCTGCGGTTGTCACCGTCGTCGGTCGCCGCGCCAGTCGCTGCGCCGCTGTCGGTGCCGGCTGAGCCTGCACCGTCGCGCTCGTCGCTCACCGCTGCTTCCTTCTCTGATCGTCGGTCGTGTGCGTCACCTTCCAGTGTCCACACTTGTCGAGTATCCAGTTGAGCAGGGGCGACAGGACTTGAACCTGCAACCTGCGGTTTTGGAGACCGCTGCTCTGCCAATTGAGCTACGCCCCTTCATGGACCACACCGCTGACCCTGCCATACGGAGCCAACACCGTTGTCCGGCGCCGGGGCCCACACAATTCGCGCGCTCCCCGTTCGGTCGATCAAGGCCCGACGGACAGCGCGCTCAACTGGGAAAACCCCGAGGTCCGAGTGTAGCGCGCCGGGCCACCGAGTTACTAATCCGCGACGCCGGCTTCCTCGACAGGGTCGTCGGCCTCGCCCTCGTGTGTGACAGGTTTGCGCACGACCTGCCCGGTCTCGGGATCCCACCCTGCCGAGATCGAATTGTCACCTTCGTGGCCCATCAGTGTGGTGAACGACTCCATCACGATCTCGCCGGTGTGGTCGGTCAGCACGTTGCGGGTGGTGACGATGTCGGCGCCGAACCGCTCGTCGACGGTCTGGACGTGCATCGTGCCGTCGAGCCGGTCGCCTTCCTTGATGGGGCGGTGGAACAGGAACTTCTGGTCCACCTGGACGATCTGCATCGTTTTCAGGCCGACATCGACGTGCTGGAAGAAATGCCGTTGGATCATGACCGCGAAGATCGACATGAACGTCGGCGGGGCGACCAACCCGTCGTGACCCAGGTCGGAGGCGGCGGCGACGTCGTGCGAACCCGGATCGAACGCCTTCACCGATGCGGCGTATTGGCGGATCTGCTCGCGGCCGACGACGAAGGTGTCCGGGTACTTCCAGACCATCCCGCGGATGTCTGTTTTCAGTGCCATGTCCGTGCCCGCCTATGCCAGCTTCGCGACGGCGACGGCGCGACCGAAGATCTTCTTGCCGCCGGCGGTCGCGGTCAACGCGATCGTCACCGACTTGGTTTCCGGATCGGCGGATTTCACGCGGCCGCCGAAGACGATCTCGGCGCCCTTGCCGTCGTTGGGCACCGGCACGACGGCGGTGAAGCGCACGTTGTACTCGGTGACGGCACCGGGGTCGCCGACCCACGAGGTCACGTATCCGCCGCCGAGACCCATCGTCAACATGCCGTGGGCGATCGCGGTGTCGAGACCGACCTGCTTGGCGATGTCGTCGTCCCAGTGGATCGGGTTGAGATCGCCGGACACCCCGGCGTAGTTGACCAGGTCGGCCCGCGTCAGGGTGATGACCTTCTCGGGCAGTTGATCGCCCACATTGACCGAACCGAACTCACGCAGTGCCATGTGAAAAGCCACTCTCTCCGTCTTCTTCGCTGCGTCCAGCAAGGGTGGTGTAGGACTCCTGGACGACATCGCCGTTCTCGTTGCTGACGATGTTCTTGGTGACGATGATGTCGGTGCCGTGCGCCTTGCGGATCGAGTCGATCCACACGTCGCAATAGAGCTTGTCGCCGGCTTTGATCGGCCTGACGAACTTGAGCGACTGGTCGACCTGGACGATCTGCGCGTCGCTGATCGCGATGTTGTTGGCAGCGAACATCGCCGACTGCGCCTGATAGCCGAACACCGAGATGAACGTCAGCGGGGCAGGCAGGGCGTCGTATCCCAGTTCGGTGGCCGCCGCGTCGTCGAAGAAGGCGGCGTCGTCGTTCTTGACCGCGGTCGCGTACTCCCGGATCTTCTCGCGGCCCACGACGTAGTGGTCGGGATAGCGAAAGTGCGCTCCGACGAAGTCATCCAGAAAGGACACGGGTGATGAACCTACCTAGTCGGCCCCGGCCATCGCGAGATGGACCCGGCCGGTTCGCTCAGCGCGACTCTTTGTGAGCCTGGTGCTTGCCGCAGTTGGGGCAGAACTTCTTGATCTCGAGGCGGTCGGGATCGTTACGGCGGTTCTTCTTGGTGATGTAGTTGCGGTGCTTGCACACCTCGCAGGCCAAAGTGATCTTCGGCCGTACGTCGGTACTGGAGGCCACGTCAGTCGTCCTTCTTCTTCTACGTTCAGTGCACAGGTCTGTAGCGGTGGGGGGGCTCGATCCCCCGACCTCACGATTATGAGTCGTGCGCTCTAACCAGCTGAGCTACACCGCCCCGGCCGGATCCGGGCTGGGCGCTTTCGCGTCGCTCCGCCCTTTTCCACCGAGCCCCCTAACGGAATCGAACCGTTGACCTTTTCCTTACCATGGAAACGCTCTGCCGACTGAGCTAAGGGGGCCGTGACCCACCGTCGAGTGGCGGGCCTTAAAGAGGGTACATTCTCCCGGTTTCAGGCGCCAAACCGCTGGTCGTTGCCGCTCTTCGGGCGGGTGATCGGTCTGTCGGGGCCCATTCGCCGAGCCGGACGATGGTTTCATCCGGTGCGCCGGGCGACCCTGATCTCGGTCCGGTGCCCCGCGGATGCATACGCTGGCCGGTATGGCCGACACCGAGCGTCTCTACTTCCGGCAGCTGCTGTCCGGCCGCGACTTCGCGGCCGGCGACATGATCGCCCAGCAGATGCGCAACTTCGCCTACCTGATCGGGGACCGGCAGACCGGTGACACCGTCGTCGTGGATCCCGCCTACGCGGCGCAGGATCTCGTGGACGTCCTCGAGGCCGACGGCATGCATCTGTCCGGGGTGCTGGTGACCCACCACCACCCCGACCACGTCGGCGGCTCCATGATGGGGTTCACGCTGAAGGGGCTGGCTGAGCTGCTCGAGCGGGTCAGCGTCCCGGTGCACGTCAACGTCCACGAGGCCGACTGGGTGGCCAAGGTCACCGGGATCGCGCGCAGCGAGCTGACCGCGCACGAACACGGCGACAAGGTCCTCGTCGGCGACATCGACATCGAGCTGCTGCACACCCCGGGCCACACCCCGGGCAGCCAGTGCTTCCTGCTCGACGGTCGGTTGGTCGCCGGCGACACCCTGTTCCTGGAGGGTTGCGGCCGCACCGACTTCCCCGGCGGCAACGTCGACGACATGTTCCGCAGCCTGCAGGCGCTGGCGCACCTGCCCGGCGACCCGACCGTGTTCCCCGGCCACTGGTACTCAGCAGAGCCGAGCGCCGCACTGTCGGAGGTGCGTGACAGCAACTACGTCTACCGCGCGGGCAACCTGGACCAGTGGCGCATGTTGATGGGCGGCTGATCCGGAGAAAGCGGCGATGCCGCCCGACAAAGACCAGCCGCACGCGTCTGCCGGCTGGTATCC
>CAXEZH010000053.1:0-27124 GCA_964000695.1 uncultured Mycolicibacterium sp.
AGGGGCGGCACGAAACTTCTCCCGTGGGCGGGCCGAAGGGATCCCGACATCGTGAGAAGACTCAACGGCGTCGACGCGCTCATGCTGTACCTCGATGGCGGCAGCGCCTACAACCACACCCTGAAGATCAGTGTGCTCGATCCCTCGACGGACCCCGGCGGGTGGTCGTGGCCGAAGGCCCGCCAGATGTTCTCCGAGCGCGTGCACCTGCTCCCCGTCTTCCGGCTTCGGTACCTGCCGACCCCGCTGAACCTGCATCACCCGATCTGGGTCGAAGACCCCGACTTCGATCTGGACGCGCACGTGCGGCGTGTCGTCTGTCCGGCCCCCGGCGGAATGGAAGAGTTCTGCGCTCTGGTCGAACAGATCTACGCCCACCCGCTGGACCGGGACCGCCCGCTCTGGCAGACCTGGGTGGTCGAGGGGCTCGACGGCGGCCGGGTCGCGCTGGTGACCATGCTGCACCACGCGTACTCCGACGGCGTCGGCATATTGGACATGCTGGCGTCGTTCTACAACGACTCGCCCGACGATGCCGCGGTGTCCCCGGAGCCGTGGGCGCCACAGGCGCTGCCGACGTCACGGCAGCGCCTGGGTTGGGCCTTCCGGGACATGCCCGACAGACTCCGCAGAATTGTGCCGACCGCACGGGCACTGCGCGACCGGGTGCGCATCGAACGCGAATTCGCCAAAGCCGGCGAGGGCCGCGTCCCGTCGATCCTCGACCGTTCCACCCCGCCGGGGCCGTTCCAGGTCGGGCTTTCGCGCAGCCGACGGTTCTCCTGCGAGTCGTTCGCGCTCGCCGATGTCCGGGAGGTCAGCAAGACACTCGGCGCCACGATCAACGACGTCTTCATGGCGTGTGTGGCCGGTGGCGTGCGCCATCACCTCGCGCAGGCCGGCTCGCCGCCCGCTGAGGCGATGGTGGCAACGATGCCGCTCGCGGTCACGCCGGCGGCCGAGCGGGCCCACCCCGGCAACTACTCCTCGGTCGACTACGTCTGGCTACACGCCGAGATCGCCGACCCGCTCGAACGATTGCGCGCGACGAGCATCGCCGCCGAGGCGACCAAGGAGCATTTCGCCAAGACCAAGGAAGCCGACATCGGCGCGGTCGTCGAACTCCTTCCCGAACGACTGATCTCGGGCCTCGCGCGTGGCAATGCGCGGACCAAGGGCCGATTCGACACGTTCAAGAACATCGTCGTGTCCAATGTGCCCGGCCCTCGCGAGCCCAGGTACCTGGGTCGTTGGCGCGTCGAGCAGTGGTTCTCCACCGGGCAGATCTCCCATGGCGCGACGCTGAACATGACCGTCTGGAGCTATTGCGACCAGTTCAATCTGTGCGTGCTGGCCGACGCGGTGGCCGTCCCGGATACCTGGGAGCTGGTCCGCGGCTTCCGGTCCTCGCTCGACGAGTTGCTCGCGGTGGCCCGGGCAGGCGCAACCCCCGAAGTTTCACCGGCCTGACAGCAAGGACACGGCCACATGAATCGCATCAGCCCCACCGATCTGTCATTTCTGCTGCTGGAGAGAGCCAACCGGCCAAACCACATGGCGGCCTACACCATCTTCGAGAAGCCGGAAGGACAGGGGTCGACCTTCGGGCCGCGCCTGTTCGACGCATATCGCCGAAGTCAGGCGGCCAAGCCCTTCAATCAGAAATTGAAGTGGCTGGGCAAGGATGTCGCGGCGTGGGAAACCGTCGAGCCCGACATGCAGTACCACATCCGTCACATCGCCGTTCCCGCACCGGGTTCCATGCAGCAGTTCCACGAAACGGTCTCGTTTCTGAACACCGGCCTGCTCGACCGGGGACAGCCGCTGTGGGAGTGCTACGTCATCGACGGTATCGAGCACAGCCGGATCGCCGTGATGATCAAGGTGCACCACTCGCTGATCGACGGCGAAGGCGGCCTGCGTGCGATGCGCAATTTCCTGAGCGATTCACCCGACGACATGACCCTGGCCGGCCCATGGACGTCCTTCGACAGCGGCCGGAAGCCACGCCGCACCGAATCCACCTCTCGCACCGAGCGGTTGCACGGCGCGCTGAGCGGGCTGGGCAATCTGCCGGGCGACGTGATCGGCGTGGGCTCGGACGTGGCGGATCTCGGTGCACAGGCGTTGAACCTCAAGGCGCGCAAAGCATCTCTACCCTTCGCCGCACGTCGGACACTCTTCAACAACACGCCGAAATCGGCAGCCCGTGCCTACGCGAACGTCGATCTACCGTTTGCCGATGTCAAAGCCATCGCCAAGACCACCGAGACGTCCGTCAACGATGTGGTCATGACCGTCGTCGACGACGCGCTGCATCACTACCTCGTCGAGCACCAGGCTCCCACCGATGTACCCCTGGTGGCCTTCATGCCCATGTCCCTGCGTGACAAATCCGGCGGCGGCGGGGGCAATCAGGTCAGTGCCGAACTGATCCCGATGGGCTCACCCGAGGCGGGTCTCCTCGACCGGCTCAAGGAGATCAACGCGGCAACGATGCGCGCAAAAGACAAGGGGCGCAGCATGCAGACGACGTCGCGCCAGGTCTATGCACTCATACTGCTCGGCAGCCTCACCATGGCCGATGCCGTGCCCTGGCTGGGAAAGGTGCCGAGCGCCAACCTGGTGATATCGAACATGAAAGGGCCGAGCGAGCAGCTCTACCTGGCGGGCGCGCCGATGGTGGCATTCCAGGGCCTGCCCATCGTGCCGCCCGGCGCCGGACTCAACGTCACCTTTGCCAGCATCGGTACCGAGCTGTGCATCGCCATCGGCGCGGCACCGGAAGCCGTGCGCGAGCCGTTCCGCCTCGCCGAGCTCATCGAGCAGGCGTTCCGGTCACTCCAGATCGCCGCCGGCACGGCGAGTCCCACGACACGGAAGACGAGTGCTCCATGAAGAATATCGGCTCGATGCTCAGACAACGGGCAACGGTCTCTCCGCACCTCGAGGCGTATGTCGAACCCTCGACACAGGTGCGAATGAACTACACCGAGATGAATGCTCTGGCGAACCGGTGCGCCGACGTGCTCACCTCGCTCGGCATCGGCAAGGGTGACCGTGTGGGCTTGTTGATGCCCAACAGTGTCGAGTTCTGCTGTCTGTTCTACGGCGCAGCCAAGATCGGCGCCGTGGCGGTTCCCCTCAACACCCGCCTCGCCGCGCCTGAAGTCGACTTCATCCTGACCGACAGCGGCAGCAAAGTGGTGATCTACGGCGCGGCGCTGGCGGCCGTGGTGGACGCCATCACCGCCGATCCCGACTCGTCCTGCGCCGTCAGACACTGGGTGCCCGCCGGGGGCGACGACGACGCGCTGGGCGGACACCTCGAAGCCGCCGGGACAGCAGAACCGGCCGGCGAACACGGCGGCGCCGACAACTTGTTCATCATGTACACCTCGGGCACCACCGGCCATCCCAAGGGAGTGGTGCACACCCACGACTCGGTGCACTCTGCGGCGAGTTCCTGGTGCTCGACGATCGATGTGCGCTACCGGGACCGGCTGCTGCTCCCGCTGCCGATGTTCCACGTGGCGGCGTTGACGACAGTCATCTTCTCCGCCATGCGTGGCGTCACCGTGATCTCGATGCCGCAGTTCGACGCGACGAAGGTGTGGTCTCTGATCGTCGACGAACGGGTTTCCATCGGTGGTGCGGTACCGGCGATCCTCAACTTCATGCGCCAGGTACCCGAGTTCGCCGAACTCGATGCGCCGGACTTCCGCTACTTCATCACCGGCGGCGCACCCATGCCCGAATCCCTGATCAAGCTGTATGCCGCCAAGAACATCGAGGTCGTTCAGGGCTATGCGCTCACGGAGTCGTGCGGCGGCGGAACCCTCCTGCTCAGCGACGACGCGCTGCGCAAGGCCGGCTCGGCCGGTCGCGCCACCATGTTCACCGACGTCCGGGTGCGCCGCGACGATGGCGTGATCAGTGAGCACGGCGAAGGCGAGGTGGTGATCAGATCCGACATTTTGCTCAAGGAGTACTGGAACCGCCCGGACGCCACCCGCGCCGCCTTCGAGGGCGGCTGGTTCCGTACCGGCGACATCGGCGAGATCGACGACGAGGGCTATCTGTACATCAGGGATCGCTTGAAGGACATGATCATCTCCGGCGGCGAGAACATCTACCCGGCCGAGATCGAGGGGGTCATCATCGGCATTCCCGGGGTGAACGAGGTGGCGGTCATCGGCTTGGCCGACGAGAAATGGGGCGAGATCGCCTGCGCGATCGTCGTCGCCGACCAGGGGCAGGTCAGCGAGCAACAGATCGTCGAGTTCTGCGGCACCCGGCTCGCCCGCTACAAGATGCCGAAGAAGGTGATCTTCGCCGAGGACATTCCGCGCAATCCCACCGGAAAGATCCTCAAGCGGGTGCTGCGTGACCAGTACTCGGTGACTGTCACGACCTAGCATCGTGGACTTGCCCGTGATGCCGCCGGTCTCGCCGATGCTGGCCAAGCCCGTCAGCGCGATCCCGCCCGACGCCTCCTACGAACCCAAATGGGACGGCTTCCGGTCGGTGTTGTTCCGCGACGGCGACGAGGTCGAGCTCGGCAGTCGCAACGAGCGTCCGATGACCCGCTACTTTCCCGAGCTCGCCGAGGCGGCCCGCGCCGAGTTGCCGGACCGCTGCGTGATCGACGGGGAGATCGTGATCGCCACGGGCGACGCGCTTGACTTCGAGGCGTTGCAACTGCGGCTGCATCCTGCCGCGTCGCGGGTGCGGATGCTGGCCGAGCAGACCCCGGCGTCGTTCATCGCGTTCGACCTGCTGGCGCTCGGTGACGTCGACTACACGCCGCGTCCGTTCGCCGAGCGCCGCGCCGCGCTGGTCGACGCGCTGTCGGGGTGCGGTCCGGTCATCCACGTGACACCGGCGACCACCGAACTGCGCGTCGCGAACCGCTGGTTCGACGAGTTCGAGGGTGCCGGCCTCGACGGCATCATCGCCAAGCCGCTGCACGGCCAATACCTGCCGGACAAGCGGGTGATGTTCAAGATCAAGCACGTCCGCGCCGCGGACTGTGTGGTGGCCGGGTACCGGCTGCACAAGTCCGGCGACGACGCGATCGGTTCACTGCTGCTCGGGCTGTACACCGACGAAGCGCGGCTGGCGTCGGTGGGTGTGATCGGGGCGTTCCCGATGGCGCGTCGCCGCGAGTTGTTCGCCGAATTGCAGCCACTGGTCACGACCTTCGACGAACATCCATGGAATTGGGCTTCCCAGGTCGCGGCGGACCCGGAGCTCGGGCGCCGCTACGGCGCTGGGTCGCGCTGGAACGCCGGGAAGGATCTGTCCTTCGTCCCGCTGCGGCCCGAGCGCGTTGTCGAGGTGCGTTACGACCACATGGAAGGCCAACGGTTCCGCCACACCGCTCAGTTCAACCGCTGGCGTCCCGACCGGGACCCGCGCTCGTGCACCTACGAGCAACTCGACCACCCCGTGACATTCCGGCTTGATGACATCGTGCCGGGACTGGGTGCGTCCGGCGGTCCGGCGCTCTAGGGTCGGCGTTGGTCAAGATCATTTGTTCTGGCCGCGACACAAAGCGAGGACCTCGACATGCAGCGGACGCATCTTCCGATCCCAGCTCAGCCGCGCCAGGGGCTGATCACCTTCGACGCCAAGGACCCCGATACCAGTTATCCGCCGATCCAGCCGGTGCGGCCGCCGGACGGCGCCCCCAACGTCCTCGTCGTACTGCTCGACGATGTCGGGTTCGGCGCGTCCAGCGCGTTCGGCGGTCCCTGTCGCACGCCGACCGCGGAGCGGCTGGCTGACGACGGCCTGCGCTACAACCGTTTCCACACCACGGCGCTGTGCTCGCCGACGCGGCAGGCGCTGCTCACGGGCCGCAACCACCATTCGGTGGGCATGGGCGGCATCACCGAGATCGCAACCGGCGCACCGGGATACAACTCGATCCTGCCCAACACCATGTCGCCGATCGCGCGCACGCTCAAGCTCAACGGCTACAACACCGCCCAGTTCGGCAAGTGCCATGAGGTGCCGGTGTGGGAGACCAGCCCGGTCGGACCGTTCGACGCCTGGCCGACCGGCGGCGGCGGATTCGAGTACTTCTACGGATTCGTCGGCGGTGAAGCCAACCAGTGGTATCCCACGCTGTTCGAGGGCACCAACCCGGTCGAGGTGGACCAGACCCCGGGCTACCACTTCATGGAGGACATGACCGACAAGGCGATCGGCTGGATCGGCCGGCAGAAGGCCTTGGCTCCGGACCGCCCGTTCTTCGTCTACTTCGCGCCCGGCGCCACCCACGCCCCGCATCACGTCCCCAAGGAGTGGGCGGACAGATACCGCGGCGAGTTCGACGACGGCTGGGACGCGTTGCGGGAGCGGACCTTCGCCCGCCAGAAGGAGCTCGGTGTCATACCGCCGGAGTGCGAGCTGACCCCACGTCACGCCGAGATCCCCGCGTGGGACGAGATGCCGGAGGATCTCAAGCCCGTGCTGCGTCGGCAGATGGAGGTATACGCCGGTTTCCTGGAGTACACCGATCACCACGTCGGCCGCCTCGTCGACAGCCTGCAGCAGCTCGGCGTGCTCGACGACACCCTGATCTACTACATCGTCGGCGACAACGGCGCCTCAGCCGAGGGCACGATCAACGGCACGTACAACGAGATGCTGAACTTCAACGGGATGGCCGCCCTCGAGACCCCGGAGTTCCTCGCCGAGCACCTCGAGGACTTCGGCGGGCCCGACTCCTACAACCACTATGCGGTGGGGTGGGCCCATGCCATGGACACGCCCTATCAGTGGACCAAACAGGTGGCGTCGCACTGGGGTGGCACCCGCAATGGCACGGTCGTGCACTGGCCGGCGGGCATCGAGTCCGGCGGTGAGATGCGTTGGCAGTTCCACCATGTCATCGATGTGGCGCCCACCCTGCTGGAGGCCGCCGGTCTGCCGGAACCGCTGTTCGTCAACGGCGTGCAGCAGTCCCCCATCGAGGGAACCAGCATGCTGTACTCGTTCAACGATGCCACTGCGCCGGACCGTCACGAGACGCAGTACTTCGAGATGTTCGGCAATCGCGGGATCTACCACAAGGGTTGGACCGCGGTCACCCGGCACAAGACGCCGTGGTTGCTGATCGGCGAGGACGTTCCGGCATTCGACGACGACGTCTGGGAGCTCTACGACACCACCACCGACTGGAGCCAGGCCCGCGACCTCGCCCGGGAGATGCCCGACAAGCTGCATGAACTGCAGCGGCTGTGGCTCATCGAGGCGACCCGCTACAACGTGCTACCCCTCGATGACGACCTGGCGCGGCGGATGAATCCGGATGTGGCGGGGCGACCCGTCCTGGTCCGTGGGAACACCCAGGTGTTGTTCGGCGGAATGGGGCACCTGTCCGAGCACAGTGTTCTCAACATGAAGAACAGGTCTCATTCGGTGACCGCCGAGATCGTGGTGCCCCAGTCCGGGGTCCAGGGCGTCATCATCGCGCAGGGCGCCAACATCGGCGGGTGGAGTCTGTATGCCCACGAAGGGAAGCTGAAGTACTGCTACAACCTCGGCGGCATCAAGCATTTCTACGCGGAATCGGCAGATCCTCTGCCGGCAGGTGATCACCAGGTCCGCATGGAGTTCGACTACCACGGTGGCGAGACCCCGGGTGGCGGCGGGACGGTCACGCTCTACGTGGACGGCAAGCAGGTGGGCAGCGGGGAGGTGGAGGCCACGCTGCCGATCATCTTCTCCGCCGACGACGGCTGCGACGTCGGCCTCGACTCCGGATCGGCGGTGTCGCCCGACTACCGCGCTGGCGCCACCCGGTTCACCGGGCGGGTGAAGGGTGTCCAGCTCGCGGTCGCCGACGCGGCGGTCGCAGACAACCACCTCGTGTCTCCACAGGAGGCGCTACGGGTGGCCATGGCCCGCCAGTGATCCGTCAGAACGGGGGCGGATCGTCGCTGCGGCCGTGAACGGTTGGGCGGTTCATGGAGCTCCGGATGGCGTCGACGGCCTCCTGGCGGGCGTGCCATCCGGGGTCCCGCGGGTTGTGGGGGATGGCGTCGCGCCGGGCGCGGCGTTCTTGCGCGGCCTTCTCGGCAGCGGCGCGGTCGAGTTCCCGCGCAACGGCGTTGTGCGCGCGCGCCCGCACGATGTACGCCGCGCGGTTCTGCGCGCGGGTCCGCCGGCGTAGCGGCATCATCAGTCCCCGCCCCGGGCTCGGGGGCGGTGCGGTCGGCGCTGGCGGGGGCGGTGCCGCGTCGCTACGGCCGGTGGTGATCCAGGACGGAAACAGCAACGCCGAGAACGGTTTTGTGGTGTAGACGTGCCCGGTCGGGGTGGTGATCGTCAACGTGCCGTCGGGACATTGCTGTTCGCGCCAGCCGTCCCAGAAGGTCTTGAGCAGATGGTGCAGACGGCATTTGCCGTTGAGGTTGTCCGGGTGGGTCGGCCCGGCGGGCCAGGGGTCGCTGTGGTCGAGGTCGATGTCCATCGCGGGCCGGTCGCAACCTGGGACACGGCAGGTCAGGTCGCGGCAGCGGACGAACTCGTCCTGAGCTGTGGTAGGCCGATAGCCCGGGTTGACGGGGAGATCGCGGGGGTCGGCCACTGTACGAACTCTGGCGCCGCGGGCGATGACCTCGGCCAGCAGAGCCGGCGGCAGCACCGCACCACGCAGCCCGAGGATCACCGCCGGACGGGCAAGATGCAGGGGCGCATTGACCGAGGTGGGTGCCGGTTCGGGGGTGGCCGTGGGCTTGGGTGCCGGTTCGGGGGCGGGGGCGGGGTCGGCCGGAGGCGGCGGTACGGGAACAGCGTCGGTCTGGGGATCAAGGCTGGCCGGAAACTCGGGGCCGGGGTCGTGCTCGTGCTCGGGCTCGGACTCGGGACCAGGTGCGGCGTCGAGGGACGCCTGGTCGGCGACGACGTGCACGACGACGCTGGTGGCGCGGGCGTCGGGAACAGTGGCGGCCAGGCATTCGGGCCTGCCGCACTGGCAACTCAAGTGAAATGCCCCTGCGAACACGGCGCCGAACGCGTCGGCGCGTTTTTGGGCCAGAGTTCTCGGGTCGTCGGGGCACACACTGTTGACCATGGCCTTGAGCCGTCGGGCGGCGATGGCCGCATCAATGGAGTTGACGCGGCCGAACACGCTGGTGGTGCCGGTCGCGTCGTCACGGCGCCCGACGCGGAAGTCCCGGTCGCGGTGCTGATCGCGGGCACGGCGGACCGCATCGGGATCCAGGGTGTGCAGCCACACCGTGATCGCGGCGTCGAGCTTGTCACCGGACAGCACGCCCCACGAGGCAGCGGCCTCAGCGAACTGTTCGTCCAGCCCGGCCCACACCTGATCGTCGACGACCAGCCCGCACAGCCAGACGATGCGGGCCACCACCCGCTCGCTCACCTGGCCGGAAAGGAACCGGGTGTTGAGGCGGGGCAGCTTGTCGCGCAGCAGAACCCCGGTGTCCATCAGGGTGAGCGCCCGGCCGTGGGAGACGCCGAGCGCGCACGCCACCTGTGCGGCCGCGTCATCGAGCGGGTCGCAGGCCCACCGCCGGCGTTGCGGGTCAGAGGTAGCGGTGCGGCCATGCCATTCGGCCAGGGCGGCGAATTTGCGGGCTTCGGCGGCTGCCGCGGCACTCGACCAGCCGGCGATCGCGTCGATCAGCTCACGGTTCGAGGCCCGCGCCAGCGCGGGCGGACCGGGAAGCGAACCATCGAACATATGAGCGAGTCTACTTTCGCCGCGGACACCGCGAAGCCGCCGAATCGGGGACCAGGGCGTTCCTGTGGATGAATCCGCGATTGGGGATAACCCACCCCTTGACCTGAACAATTGTTGAGGTTGCAGGCTGGCGTCATGAGACAAGTACTGAAAGACCTCTGGGAAACCCGAACCGACAACCCCTTTCCCGGGCTGACCACCCACGCCTACCTGTGGACCCCCGCCCAGGCCCTGTTCTACTCGCCGGCCACGGACGCCGAGTTCGACGAACTGTCCGACCTCGGCGGCGTCTCCCACCACTACCTGTCGCACCGCGACGAAGCCGGCCCGATGCTGAAATCCATTGCCCAACAGTTCGGTTCGAGTCTTCACGCGCCGCTGGCCGAGCTCGACGACATCGCCAAGCACCAGCGCGTCGACGTCCCACTCGGCAGCCGTCACATCGACACCAACGGGATCGAGGTCATCCCCACCCCCGGCCACACCCCGGGCAGCACCTGCTACCTCGTCCCCGGCGCCGAGGGTCGCTACCTGTTCACCGGGGACACCGTGATCCGCACCCCGCGCGGCAACTGGTGGGCCGGCTACCTCGAGGGCATGAGCGACCGGCACACCCTGGCCGAGAGCCTGCGGCTGTTGTCAACGCTGAGCCCCGACGTCGTCGTCTCCAGCGCTTTCCAGGGGGACACCGCGGTGCACCGCATCGAACCCGGACAGTGGCAGGATCACGTCGCACAAGCGCTCGACGGCCTATTCTCCGCCACGAGGAATGTGCGCGGGAGCTGACGCATTGCAGCGGGCATGGATCTCGGATTTCACATTCCCGTCTTCGACATCGACGGCGGCCCCACCGCGATCGCCGGCGAGCTCGCCGCCGTCGGCAAGGCCGCTGAGGCAGCCGGCGCAACGTGGCTGTCTTTCATGGATCACTTCTTCCAGATCGAACCCACCGGCCTGCCCGCCGAGGCCAACATGCTCGAGGGCTACACCTCGCTGGGCTACCTGGCCGCGCACACCACGTCGGTCGACCTCGGACTGCTCGTCACCGGCGTCACCTACCGCCATCCGGGACTGCTCGCCAAGATCGTCACGACCCTCGACATCCTCTCCGGCGGTCGTGCGGTGCTCGGTATCGGCGCCGCGTGGTTCGAACGCGAGCACCTCGGCCTCGGGGTGCCGTATCCCCCGTTGGCCGAACGCTTCGAACGCCTGGAAGAGACTCTGCAGATCTGCAATCAGATGTGGGATCCGGCCGACAACGGACCGTTCCAAGGCACGCACTACCAACTCGCCGAGACCCTGTGTTCCCCACAACCGATCAACCGCCCCAAGGTGCTGATCGGTGGCGGTGGTGAACGCAAGACGCTGCGACTGGTGGCCCAGTACGGCGATGCCTGCAATCTGTTCGGAAGCTCCCCCGACGATGTCGCCCACAAGCTCGAGGTGCTGCGCCGGCACTGCGACGAACTCGGCCGAGACTACGACACCATCCGAAAGACGATCCTGGCCAACAATCCTCGGCCTGAACCCGACACTCTCGACGACTTCGTCTCCCATATGGCCGACTACGCCGAGCTCGGCATAGACACCGCGATCATCACACCGACGACGGGTGCACCGGCTTCCTGGATCGACGCCATGTCCCCCGCGGTGCCCAAGCTGGCCGAACTGGGACGCTAGCGACCCGCGGCGTACATCTCCACCAGCCCGCAGGCCACCGCGAACCGCGGACCGTGCACACCGAGGACGTTCGCGCGTCCGACGACGACCCGCACGGTCCGCAACGCCTCGGAGACAGAGCGCATCAGCTCGTCGTCGAGTGCACCTCCGCCGGCCAGCACCAGCGCCGCGGGCGGGCGGTCGAACCCACGCAGGGCCCGGGCGATGTTGGCGGCCACCGTTTCCTGCTTGATGGCCAACCGCAGACTGCGCCACTCTTCGGCGGCAAGCCGGCTCGAGAAGGGAACCAGGCCGGCCGGTCCCCTCGTGCACAGTCGACCGATCGCATCGGACTGTGCCGGCGCATCCAGGAACACGCGCCGACCGTCTTCCTCGTGCGCGACATGGGGACCCTCCACGCGCACGGCCGGGGACCTCTTGACCTGCTCGGCCAGCGCACGTGGCACGCCCAGCACGTGAGCGACCGCCACGGTGACGGCCTCACCCGCGCCCGCGGCCACGACCGAGCGCGAGGATCCGATGAGATCGATGGTGCCGCCGCCGATATCGCAGACCATCGTGTCGGGAGGCAGGCCCGGTGTGCTGCGGGCACCCCACGCCGCCGCCTCGGGCTCGGTGGCCAGGGTACGCGCGGGCCGACCGGTGAGCTCCGCCAGAGTCGCGGCCGCGTCATCGACGTCGTCGGCCGCCAGGAGCGCCACCACGGTGCCCGACGCCTCGACCAGACCGCGTCGTAGCCATGCCCCGTTGTCCACCGCGCCGAGGTCGGTGAAGAACGCATCGTGCACCGCCAGGCCGTTTTTGGCCGTGGGCACCTTCCCGAGTCTGATGAACTCGACGCAGCCGGGCGGTGCCTGACGCAGCACCGCGTGCGCGTGCGCCAGCGAATAGCGGCGGAGCTCGCCACCGACACGGCAGTCGGCGAAGTCCTCGTCCCGGTCGGGCGGCGCGGCGGTCCCGGTGCTCGCGGTGACGGCGATGGCGGCAGAGTCCGCGAGTTCGCGGCAGAACTCCGCCACCTGAACGAGCCTGTCGGCAGGGAGCTTCAGGGCGGCGGCCAGCGCGATCGGGTCAGCCGTGGCGCGGTAGGCCCGGCCCTCGGCCACCACCTCGACGGCGATCAGCACGTCCGGCGCGACACCCGTCAGGTCGACTTCGTCGACGACAGGCACGTCGAACGGGATGCGGTTGCGGATCAACACCGCGTCGTCCTGAGCGGCCACTATCCCGACGATTCGCCAGCCACCCCGGTCGGCCACCGTCAGCGCGCAGGCCGCCGCTTCGAAATCGGTGTCCGAGTCGACGGAGACCACCACCGGCTCATCGCTCGGCGCCTCCGCGAGGGCATGCAGCGGAACATGGCGTCCCACTCCGTATCCGGTGCCACCCGCGGTACTGGCGTCGGGCCGGCGCAGACTGCGCACGGGAGCGCCCGGCGTCGACGCGGGCGGCATCGGGGCGGTCGCGGTATCGACCGGTCGCAACGCCGAGATCACCAGTTCGTCGGCGTGCACCCCCGTATCGGCCTCGACCCGGTGCAGGAGTGCCGCGGCGCCCTGCAGGGACTCCAGCGATCCTTTACGTCCTCGGGTGGGTGCATGGCCGTGAGCCTGCGGGGTGACCGTTCCGTCGTGCACACACGACAGCACGAGTTCGGTGGTGTGATTGCCGACGTCGATGCCGGCGACGATCACACCGCGACGGGTCGTCACCGCAGCAGACCCCTGCGGGTGTAGGCGTCGGCCGCCTGACGCACCAGCTCGGCGCACCGTGCCGCGCCCCGCCGCTCCAGCGACACCCGCAGCGCCTCCAGTTCGGCGCCGGTCGAGCGGTGCGGACGCAACGCCTCGTAGAGGTTCATCACGTCCTCGTCGTCCATTGTCGCCATTTCGGCTGCGCGCAAGAAATTCTCGGCCAGCTGCGGATTGCCCCCGTCCTCGGCGACCACCGCCTGCTGGGCCAGCACCGCCGGGTCCATGCGCAGGTGGGTCAACCCGAGCTTTCCGTCGACCGCGTTCGCCACGGTCAGACTCTCACGCCGAGTGTTCATGCCCGCCTCACCTCCACCGTGACAGGGGGTTCACCGGGCTCACACGCGCGGCGCTCCAGGGCCACGAGTGCCACCGCGCGGGCGTGATACCGCGCCGAGATCGACTCATCCGTGCCGCCGGTGAAGATGGGCACCGGCGCCATGCCCTTGGCGTGCCGGGCCGCGTTCTTACCCAGTTCGCGGTACATCTGCGGGGTGAGCAGCGGAGCGACACTGAACAATTCGAGGTTGGCCAGCGGCGCCAGATCGCGCCGGTGGATCAGTGCGGTTCCCTTGCCCTGCAACCCGATACCGATTCCCGACCCCGACAGCCGAGCCGCGGTCAGCCCGATCAGCCCGACGTCGATGGTCGACCGCACCCGGACCAGGCGGGGCACACAGCCCTCCTCCTCCAGACCGGCGGAGATCTGCCGCAGGACCTCCCCTACCGTCAGACCGCACAGGCTGAGCCAGACACTGCGGCCCCAGGCCGGCGACAGGCCGATACACACCTCGCGGGGGTCGCTGCCCTGGCGGGCGGGTTCGACATCGCTGACCAGGATGTGGTCCTGGTGCTCAGCCTGATCGGCGGTCAGCTCGGCCGCCGAGCGCTGCTGCCGGATCGCGTCGATCTCGGCACGCCGCGCATCGCCGGGCACGTAACCCGTTCCGGGGCCGGCATAGTCGTTCGAGTCGGTGATCTTGGACAGCACCCGGAACTGGTCGTCGAAGATCGCCGAGGTCTGCAGCTGGTCCCCGCCCATACGTTCGCGGGTCAACCGCATGATCGACTCGGCCTCCTCGGGGTAGCCGGTGCGGTGCAACGACGCGACGACGTCGAACACCGTCAACTGTCGGGCCTCGATCGACGCGGCGGCTTCGGCGACCATCTTCGGGTGCCCGGCCGGCAGGTCGCGAGACCCGTTGGCGGCGACCACCTGCTCGACGCGCTCGTCGTCGTAGTCAGCGAGCCCGAGATCACGGTAGACGGCCTGTACCGCCATCGCCGCGCGTCGCCGGACCGCCGCCAGATGCTGCGGCGACACGGTGCGCAGGCCTCCGTCGGCGCCCCAGTCCCGCTGTAGCACCAGGAAGTCGTCCATGTCGTCGGAGTTGAAGTTCGACAGCGCGAAGGCGTTGTCGTACCGCGGGATCGAGCCGAATCCGGAGAAGACGAAGTCCGCTCCGGCCAGCAGCACCGGCAGCGTGTGCGCGCTGCGGCGGATGTCGGACTCGGAGATCAGGTTGTCGTTGCCTGCACACGACTCGAGGTCGCGCATCATCACCATCAGGTTCTCGGCGAGAAGCTCTTTCATGCCGTCGGGCACCGACGCCACCACACCGACGCCGTCGATGCCGCCGTTCTGCACGCCCTGCGAGCCCAAGGCGCGCGCCAGCGACACGCACCGCGACTCCAGGTAGAGGATCGAACAACGCTCCGCGGCGCCCATGAGCACCTCGGCGCCGCCACCGCTGGTCACCCGCATCTTGAGTCCTCGGGAGGCGTAGGCCGAGGTGAGGATGGCCTTGCTGAACGGCGTGTCGTCACCGTCGACGAACACCTGCTCGGTGCCGTAGATGGAGATGGTCTCGGCGTAGCTGGTCAGTCCGCGCAGCCCCAGACGCAGTTCGAGTGCTTCTTCGATCGAGCACTGCGCCAGCGCTCCCGGCGTGCCGACCTGTGAGCCGATCAGCAGGGCGACGGCATTGGAGGCCGCATCGCCGAGCACCGGCACCGTCGTCTCGACCTCCCGGAACCCGTAGGCCACCGCGGACGCAGCGTCGGCGGCGATGAGGAGCGGGTCGTCGAGCTGGTTGGTGACGTGGGCCTGATTGCTCGGTGTGCGACGGGCCCGCATCTTGGCCATCGCCATCTGCATCTCCACCGGCGACATCAGGGCGACCACCCGGGCCAGCTTGGCGGGGGTGGTGCCGCCGATCAGCCGCACCACCTCCGCCCGCGGCACGTTGACGTCGACGGCCATGCGCGCCAGCACAGCGTCGTCGAGCGCCATCGCCTCATCGGCGACCGCGAGATCGATTCCGTAGCGGGCGATGAACTCGTCGATGACGTCGAAGTCGGCGGCTGACTTGCCGTCGAGTTCGGTGACGACGCCGTTGTCGATCACCAGCGACGGGATCGGGTCATGCGGACTGTGCATGGCCACCAGGCCGAGGTCGGCATCGGCGACACTGAAGCCGTCGAGGTTCACCGGCTTCTCGTCGAGTACCCGGAATCGGCCCAGCTCTTGCACGGTGCGTTCCTCCTCAGTCCTGGTGGCCAGCGGATCAGTCCCGAACTTCGCTGTCGTCGTACACGATCCGCCCGATCAGCTCGTAGCGGCGAGAGTCGCGGAACTTGAAGTACAGCGCAAGCGCAGCACCGATGGCGAACACACCGACCACGATCCACGGGGTCAGCTTGAACAGCAACGTGCCCGATGCCGTCCCGGCTGCGGACTCCTTGTGCTCCCACAGCAGATACACCACATAGAGCATGCCCGAACCACCGAGCAGGGGCGCGAGGAACGTCTTGAACCAGTGCGCGCTGGACGGATGCATCTTGTGGAAGTGGAAGTAGGCGATGATGGCGAAGGCGCACAGCGACTGCACGATCAGGATCGCCATCGTGCCGAGGATCGCCAACAGCGTGTACATGTGCACATAGGGGTCCATGCCCGCGAACAGGAACGCCAGGATCAGCACCAGCGAGATGCCGCTCTGGACGAAGGACGCCACGTAGGGCGATCCGTGGGTGGGATGGGTGGCCCCGAGAGTGCGCTGCAGCTTGACGGACAGGCCCTCCCGACCCAGCGCGTACAGATACCGCGAGGCGCAGTTGTGGAATGCCATGCCACACGCGAACGAACCGGAGACCAACAGGATGTTGAACACGGTGATCGCCCACTCGCCGTAGGTGCCGCGCACCGGCCCGAAGAAGATCTCCGACGCCGTGTCGGCGTCCTGGGCCAGCTCGACGGCGCGCTGCGGGCCGGTACCGGCGATGGCCATCCACGAGACGAACACGTAGAACAGGCCGACGCCCAGCACCGCGATCATGGTCGCGCGGGGGATGATTCGCTTGGGGTCCTTGGACTCCTCGCCGTACATGGCCGTCGACTCGAACCCGACCCATGACCAGAAGGCGAAGAACAGGCCCAGGCCTGCGCTGGCGCCTGCCACCGCCGCGGGGGTGAACGCACCGATGGGGTTCAGCGTCTCGCCGATCGCGAAGCCGTCCGGCCCGCCACCCTGCACCAGCACGGCCACGGCGCCCAGGGCCAGCATGACGATCTCGGTGATCAGGAAGACCCCGAGCACCTTGGCCGTGAGGTTGACGTCGAAGTAGGTCAGGATCGCGTTGAGCGCGAGCATCAGCAACGCCGGCAGGATCCAGGGGATCGTGATCCCGAACAGCGACGACACCAGGTTCTGGGTGAAGAACGAGAAGATGCCGATCAGCGACGCTTCGAACACCACGTAGGCCAGCGTGATGAGCAGGCCGGCGGCCATCCCGACCACTCGGCCGAGGCCGTGCGAGATGTAACCGTAGAACGCGCCGGTGGCGGTGATGTGCTTGGCCATCGTCGCGTAGCCGATGGCGAACAGGCCGAGCACCACCGTCGCGACGATGTAGCCGGCAGGCGCATGTGAACCATTTCCGAACCCGACGGCGATCGGAACGTTACCGACCATTGCGGTGATGGGCGCGGCTGTGGCCACCGCCATGAATATGACGCCGATGGTCCCCACAGCGTTGCGCTTGAGCCGTTGGACCGGTTCACCTGTTGTTTTGTCGTGATCCACGACGCGATCAGTCATCCTGTGTGCATACCTTCCCCAGTGAACGGTAGGAGTTGTTGTGGTCCAGACCACATCAACCGTGCGTATATTGGCACTACCAATTAGATCGCGCAACCGCTTGAACAAAGCCGAACACCGCTATTGACACAAATGGTCAACCTTTTCTACGCTGGCCGCGACTTACCACTCATGGCAGGGAGCCCGGTGTACGACTACGGCACGTTCTCGTTCGAGTCCAAGACCCAGGTCCTCGAGCGCGCGAAAGAGTTCTGGAATCCCGACAAGACCCAGTTCTGGACCGATGCCGGCGTCGATCTCGTCATCGACCGGCGGGAAGGTTACTTCCTGTGGGACATGAGCGGGCGTCGGCTCATCGACATGCACCTCAACGGGGGGACCTACAACCTGGGTCACCGCAACCCGGAAGTCATGCAGGCTCTCACCGAGGGCATGCAGTACTTCGACGTCGGTAACCATCACTTCCCGTCGGTGGCACGTACCGCGCTGGCCCAGAAGTTGGTGGAGTCGGCGCCTCAATCCATCTCCAAGGTCGCGTTCGGATCGGGCGGCGGCGAGGCCATCGACATCGCACTCAAGAGCGCACGCCATGCGACCAAGCGCCGCAAGATCGTCTCGATCATCAAGGCCTATCACGGTCACACCGGTCTGGCGGTCGCCACCGGCGACGACCGGTTCGCCAAGATGTTTCTCGCCGACCAGCCAGACGAGTTCATCCAGGTGCCGTTCGGTGACGTCGACGCGATGGAACAGGCGCTGCGCGGACGCGACGTTGCCGCGGTGATCATGGAGACGATCCCCGCGACCTACGGGTTCCCGCTTCCGCCGCCGGGCTACCTGGAAGCGGTCCGGGACCTGTGCACGCGGTACGACGCGCTCTACATCGCCGACGAGGTGCAGACCGGGCTGATGCGCACCGGCGAGATGTGGGGGATCACCAAGCACGGCATCGACCCCGACATCATGGTCTCCGGCAAGGGGCTCTCCGGCGGTATGTACCCGATCACCGCCGCGATGCTCAGCGACCGAGCCGCCCAGTGGCTCGACGAGGACGGCTTCGGACACATCTCCACGTTCGGCGGTGCCGAACTGGGATGTGTCGCGGCGATCAAGACCCTCGAGATCACCTCCCGCCCCGAGGTGAGGTCCTCGGTGCACTACATCGCCGACATCTTCGCCCACGGGCTGGCACGCATCCAGGCCGACCATCCCGACTGGTTCGTCGGCATCCGGCAGAACGGTGTGGTGATCGGGCTGGAGTTCGACCACCCCGAAGGCGCCAAGTTCGTGATGCGGGAACTCTACGAACTCGGTGTGTGGGCCATCTTCTCGACGCTGGATCCCCGTGTCCTGCAGTTCAAACCGGGTTTGTTGTTGGGACGCGACCTCTGCGAGGACGTCCTGGACCGACTCGACGTCGCCGTCGGCCGGGCACAGGCCGCCGCTACCGGACGGAGAAAGGTGTGACCACCATCAACCAGGCCGGCCACCTGCTGGAACGTGCCCGCTGGGCCGCCGCCGCCTACGCCGAGTACGACCAGAGCGCCGTCAGCGCGATCGTCAACGCGGTGGTCGAAGCCGGGCACGCCGAAGCGGAGCGCTTCGCCGCCGCCGCGGTGGCCGAGACCCAGATGGGTGTGGTCGCCGACAAGGTGGTCAAGAACCGGGCCTGCTCGCGCGGCATCCTCGACTTCTACCGGGGCCAGGACTTCGTCTCGCCCCGCGTCGACGTCGAGCAGAAGATCGTCGAGATCCCGCGGCCGGCCGGAGTGGTGCTGGCTCTGGCGCCGACGACGAATCCCGTTGCGACGGTGTACTTCAAGGTGATCCTGGCGCTGATGACCCGCAACGCCGTGGTCGTCGCGCCGCATCCGCGGGCCCGGCAGTGCTCGGTCGATGCGGCACAGCTGCTGGCCGAGGCCGCAGTCGCCGCCGGCGCGCCCGACGGCATCGTGTCGGTGGTGACCGAGCCGTCGATTCCTCTGGTCGAGGCGCTGATGGCCGATGAACGCACCGATGTCATCGTCGCGACCGGGGGCACCGGCGTGGTCCGGGCCGCCTATTCGTCGGGCAACCCGGCTCTGGGTGTCGGGCCGGGCAACGTTCCGGTCTTCGTGGATGCGAGCGCCGACATCGAGGCCGCCGCCCGACGCATCGTCGACAGCAAGGCTTTCGACAACTCGGTGCTGTGCACCAACGAGTCGGTGCTGATCGCCGAGGACGCCATCGCCGCGAAGCTGAGCTCGGCGCTGACCCGCAACGGAGCGCACATCCTCGACGCCGAGGCGACGCAACGGCTGCGGGAGTACATGTTCCCGGACGGCGCATTGAACACCGAGGTGGTGGGCCGATCGGCGGCATGGATCGCCGAGCGCGCGGGAATCCGGGTGACGGCCAAGACCCGGCTTCTGGTCGCGCCGTTCACCGACGTGATCTCCGAAGAGGTATTGACGCACGAAAAGCTATGCCCGGTAATCGGTTTCACCACGGTTGCCGACGCCCACCGCGGGATCCGCGCCGCGCGCGCCGTCGTGCGCATCGCCGGCGCCGGACATTCCGCGGCCATTCACAGCGAGGACCCGCGTGTCGTCACCGAATTCGCTGCACAGGTGCCTGTGCTGCGGGTGTCGGTCAACGTCGGCAACAGCACCGGCAGCTCCGGACTGGAGACCAATCTGGCACCGTCGATGACGATCGGCACCGGCTTCGTGGGGCGCAGCGGAATCGGGGAGAACCTGCGTCCGGACAACCTGCTGAACTGGACGCGGATCGCCTACAACGCCGACGCCGGCGTGTCGATGCCCAGCTTCGCCGCCATCACGCCGTGGCGCAGTCCCAGCTCCGCGGTGCCGGCCTATCCCCGCGCCTCCAACGACGACTCCGTGGCACTTCCCGCCCCGCCGAGGCGCCCTGCCCCGGTGTCCCGCTCTGCCGACCCGACCCTCGACACGCTGCGCGCCGAGCTGCGCGCGCTGGTCGTCGAGGAACTCGCCCAACTCATCAAGAGGTGACCCGTGGCTGAACTACGTTCGTTCATCTTCATCGACAGGCTGCAGCCGCAGACCATGTCGTATCTGGGCACCTGGATCAAGGGTGCTCTGCCGCGCGCCGACGTCGCCGCCCAGATCATCGAGGTGGCACCGGGACTGGACATCGAAGGCGTCACCGATGTGGCCCTCAAGCACGCCGAGGTCCAGGCGGGTGTGCTGGTGGTGGAACGCCAGTTCGGCTACCTGGAGTTCCATGGTGAGACGGGTGCGGTCAAGGCCGCCGCCGACGCGGCACTCGAGGAACTCGGTGCGGGCACCGATGCGGCCATCGCCCCGAAGATCCTGGCTTCGCGCATCATCTCCAGCATCGATCAGCAGCACGCGTTCCTGATCAATCGCAACAAGATCGGCTCGATGGTGCTCGCCGGCGAAACGCTCTACGTCCTCGAGGTCGCGCCGGCGTCGTACGCGATCCTGGCCACCAACGAGGCGGAGAAGGCCGCCGACGTCAAGGTCGTCGACTTCCGGATGATCGGCGCGACCGGGCGCGTGTACCTCTCGGGCACCGAAGCCGATGTGCGCCAAGCCGCCTCCGCGGCCGAGGATGCGCTGGCACGGAGCGTCCCGTGACCGCGCTCGACCACCGCCAACTTCGTCAGCTGGTGCGTGAGGTGGTGCGTGATGCGCTGGCCGACCTCGGTCCGGCGGCACTGGCCCCACCGGCACCATCCGAACCGGCCCCTCGCGCCGCCCCGCCGCCCCCGCACGGCCCGATCCCCTCCGGTCCCCTGGCCGCCGACGAGCGCTCCCGCACCGACGCGGTGCGCATCACCTCCGATGCCGAACTCGCGGCGTTCGCCCGCCACCTGCTGCATCTGTTCGAAAACCCCAAGAACAGGGCCGATCTGCGGGCCGGTCGACTGACGTTCCGGCTCGCCGGTGTGCAGCGGGGCTCGGGCGCGAGCGCGCGACGTGTCGAACGCGGGGCGGTCACCGAGCGCCAGATCGCGGAACTGGCCGGCTCCGGAGCCACCCTCGTCCTGGGCCCCCGCGCAGTACTGACCCCCCTGGCACGAGAACGCGCCCGTGCTCTCGGCGTGACGATCGAAAAGGAGCGCAGATGATCCAAGGCACGGTGACCGGCCAGGTCTGGTCCACCCGGCGCGTGGAAGGCGTGCCGGCCGGAGCATTCCTCGAGGTCGAGATCGAGGGCACGGCGAATCGGCTGATCGCCTTCGACGTACTCGGCAGCGGGGTCGGCGAGCGGGTCCTGGTGACGCAGGGCTCGGTCGCGTCCAGTTGGTTCACCGGTCCCCCGCCCCCGGTGGACGCCCTCATCATCGGGTCCATCGACCCGTCGCACTGACCCAACAACCAGAAGCAACCAGCAGAAGGAGAACCATCATGGCCAGCAACGCAATCGGAATGATCGAGACCAAGGGGTACGTCGCAGCTCTGGCGGCGGCCGACGCCATGGTCAAAGCCGCCAACGTCACCATCACCGACCGCCAGCAGGTCGGTGACGGACTGGTCGCGGTGATCGTGACCGGCGAGGTCGGTGCGGTGAAGGCGGCCACCGAGGCCGGCGCCGAATCCGCCTCGCAGGTCGGCGAGCTCGTCAGCGTGCACGTGATCCCCCGCCCGCACAACGAGTTGGGCGCGCACTTCTCCGTCGCCGCTCAGTGACCCCCGCGGCCACCCCGATGACGGGTACCCGCACCGACATCCGCGTGTACCTGCTCGTCGAGGATCTCCAAGCCCAGTTCGCCGCCTACCTCGGCACCCCCACCCGGGCCCGCGGTTATCCGCCGTACGCGGGGGAACACGCGCTGATCGTCGAGGTGTCGCCCGCGCTGGCGATCGAACGCGTCATCGACCTCGCTCTGCGCGAGGTGCCCGGTATCGCCCCCGGCATCTTGTATGTCGAGCGGCAGTTCGGCGTGCTGGAGATCCATTCCGCCGACCTCTCCGACGTGATCCGCGCCGGTGAGGCGATCCTCACGGGCACGGGCAACTCGGCGGCCGACCAGCTGCGCCCGCGGGTGCTCTATCACGACATCATCGAGGACATCACCGATCAGCATGCGGTGATCCTGAACCGCAACCGGCAGGCGTCTATGGTTCTTCCGGGTCAATCGCTCCTGGTCTATGAGATGACACCGGCCCTGTTCGCTGCGGTTGCGGCCAATGAAGCGGAGAGGGCAGCGCCGAACCTGACGCTGGTGGACGTGCAGATGATCGGGGCGGCGGGCAGGCTGTACATCAGCGGGGCGACCGCTGACGTCACGACGGCCCGTGACCGCATCACGACCGTGCTGGCCGGAATCGAAGGGCGAGATCATTGATGGCTGAGGCTGACTTCGTCGGCAACGACCTGGCGATAGCCGAGCAGGCCCTGGCGGCCTATGACCTACCGCCGGCGTCGACGCTGACTCTGCTGAACCTGTCGGAGAACGCCACCTACGCCGTCGAGGAACCCGGCACCGGGGCGAAGTCGATCCTGCGGGTCCACCGCAAGAACTACCACCGCAGACACGAGATCGAATCAGAGCTCGACTGGCTCGACGCGCTGCGCCGGGACAGCGACCTGACCGTTCCCGTCGTCGTGCCGGCCCGGGACGGCACCCGCGTCGTCACCATCGACGACGAGGACGGACCCCGGCACGTCGTTCACTTCGAGATGGTCGACGGTGTCGAGCCCGACGAGAAGACGTTGACAGTACAGGACTTTCACACGTTGGGCGCGATCACCGCCGCCCTGCACGACCACTCCCGCGCCTGGCAGCGCCCGGAGGGTTTCGGTCGGTTCTGCTGGGACTGGGAGCACAGCCTGGGCGCCACACCGCGCTGGGGGCGCTGGCAGGATGCCGTCGGCGTCGGTGAATCCGAAACCGACGTGCTCACCCGTGCGCAGCAGCTGCTCTCGCGGAAACTCGCCGAATACGGCGACGGGCCGGACACGTTCGGACTGGTGCACGCCGACCTGCGGTTGGCCAATCTGCTCGTCGACGGCGACACCATCACGGTCATCGACTTCGACGACTGTGGATTCAGTTGGTACTTCTACGACTTCGGCACCGCGGTGTCGTTCTTCGAAGACGACCCGTCGGTTCCCGAGTGGCAGGAGGCCTGGGTGCGCGGCTACCGCACCCGACGGTCGATGAGCGCCGCCGACGAGGCGATGCTGCCGTCCTTCGTGCTGTTGCGCAGGTTCCTGCTCCTGGCCTGGATGGGCACGCACAACCATTCCCGCGAATCCCAGCAGATGTCGATCACCTACGCCGCGGGCAGTGCCGCGCTGGCGGAACGCTACCTGATGTCCAACGGCCTGAATCTGGCCTGATCCGAACAGCGAAAGGCAGACCCGCAGATGTTCACTTCACTCGCCGGCCGATCGGCCGTCGTCACCGGCGGCAGCAAAGGCATCGGTCGCGGTATCGCGGAGGTGCTCGCCGACGCCGGCGTCCACGTCGTCATCACCGGTCGCAATCAGGCCGACATCGATGCCACCGTCGACAGCCTCGCCGGTAAACTCGGCACCGTCAGCGGGGTCGCCTCCGACGTCACCGACCCCGCCGACTGCAGGCGGGTGGTCGCCGCGGCGGTGGAGCGGCACGGAGGGCTCGACATCGTCTGCGCCAATGCCGGCATCTTCCCGTCCAGCCGGCTGGAGGAGCTGACCCCGGAGAAGATCGACGAGGTGATCGGCGTCAACTTCAAGGGCACCGTGTACATCGTGCAGGCCGCGCTCGACGCGCTGACCGCCAGCGGTCACGGCCGGGTGATCATCACATCGTCGATCACCGGTCCGATCACCGGCTTCCCCGGTTGGTCGCACTACGGCGCCAGCAAGGCCGCGCAGCTCGGGTTCCTCCGCACCGCCGCGATGGAACTGGCACCGAAGAAGATCACGGTCAACGCCGTGCTCCCCGGCAACATCGTCACCGAGGGCCTGGTGGACATGGGCCAGCAGTACATGGACCAGATGGCCGCGGCGGTCCCCGCCGGCCGGCTGGGCAGCGTCAGCGACATCGGCAATGCGGCGTTGTTCTTCGCCACCGACGAGGCGTCCTACGTCACGGGTCAGACGCTGGTCGTCGACGGCGGGCAGATCCTCCCCGAGTCCCAGGAAGCACTCGCCGACATGTGAGCGGCGGTGCGGCGCGTCCTGCCTGCCGTAGAATTGGTCGTACCAAATTGAGGCGGGGAGGACCGGTGCCCACACAGACCGAGGATCTGCGACGCCGGATCGTGGCCGACATCAACGCCGGCGAGCCCGGGGCGAAACTGGGCAGCGAGCGGGAGCTCGCCGAGCGGTACGGCACCAGCCGGTCGAGCCTGCGGCAGGTCCTGGCCGCCCTGCAGGAGTCCGGTCTGATCGACCGCGTGATAGGCCGGTCCGGCGGAATCTTCATCAGCCACGCGCAGGTGCAGCGCAGCCTGTCCGACCTGGTCGGCGTCCCGGCTTTTCTCGCCAACCAGGGTTACGAGGCCGGCACCCGCGTGCTGTCGACGCGGATCGCGGCACCGGACCGGCCCGCCCAGCATGCGCTGGGTCTGGGCCCGGACGACTTCGTCGTGGAGATTCGGCGCGTGCGGCTGGCCGACGGCTCACCGATCTCTCTGGAGTCGGCCCAGTTCCCGGCGGACGCGTTTCCCGGACTGCTCGAACGCCAACTCGGCGGTTCCATCTACGAACTGCTGGAAAGCAGCTACGGACTGGTGACATCGCGCGCCGACGAGCGCATCGAAGCGGTCAACGCCACCCCCGAGGAGGCCAGGCTGCTGGGGATCGCCCCGGAGTCCGCGCTGCTGCTCATCACCCGGGTGACGTTCGACCAGTCCGGTCAGCCGTGCGAGTTCTCCAAGGACCTGTTCCGCGGTGACCGCACCAGACTCGCGGTCACCGTCCAGGGTCGCGGGGTCGGCGTGCAGTCGGCGGTCGACACCGCCTCGGTCGCACTGCAGAGCCAATCGGCACGGATCAAGGCCAGCTGAGTCGCGTCGGCGATGACCCCGGCAGGTAGGTTCGCGCCCAGTCCCTCGGCGGACCTGCACATCGGCAACCTGCGCACCGCCGTGCTGGCGTGGCTGTTCGCCCGCTCGACCGGCCGCCGGTTCCTGATGCGGGTCGAAGACCTCGACGACCGCACCGACACCGACATCGCCGAGCGTCAACTCGCCGACCTCGCCGCGCTGGGCCTCGATTGGGACGGCCCCGCCACCCGCCAGACGGCACACCCCGAACGCTACGCCACCGTGGTCGACGAGCTGAGCCGCCGCGGCCTGGTCTTCGAATGCTTCTGCAGCAGAAAGGACATCGCGTCCGCACCGCGAGCCCCGCACGCCCCGCAGGGTGCCTACCCCGGCACCTGCCGAAATCTGACCGATGCCGAGCGCGCCGTCCGCCGAGAGCAGACCGGACGACCCCCGGCGCTGCGGTTGCGCACCGAGGTCACCGAATTCACCGTGCACGACGTGCTGCACGGCGACTTCACCGGACTGGTGGACGACTTCGTGGTGCGACGTGGTGACGGCGTTCCGGCCTACAACCTGGCGGTCGTGGTCGACGACGCCGCCACGGGAGTGGATCAAGTCGTGCGCGGCGACGACCTGCTGTCGTCGTCGCCGCGGCAGGCCTACCTCGCCCGGCTGCTCGGACATCGGGCACCGCAGTACGCCCATGTGCCGTTGGTGCTCAACGACGAGGGCGCCCGACTGGCCAAGCGCGACGGGGCGGTGACGCTCGCCGAGATCGGCGTCGACACCGCCCTACGCCAGATCGCCGCATCGCTCGACTACACCGCGGACACGGTCGCGGGCATGCTCGCCGAGTTCGACCCGCATCGGTTGCCACGCTCTCCGTGGATATACCGGCCCGCGCGACCCCAGCCGTGAGAAGGTTTCCGGCATGAGCACTGCACCCACCCATGAGGCGGACGTCGTCATCGTCGGGGCCGGGATCTCCGGGCTGATCGCCGCGCGCACGGTAATCGCGGCAGGTCTGAAACCGGTGGTGCTCGAGGCCGACGACCGTGTCGGCGGACGCATCCTGACGCAGGACGCACTGCCCGGTCTGCCGGTGGAGCTGGGCGCGCAGTGGATCGGCGATACGCATCATCGAATGTTCGCGCTGGCCGCCGAACTGGGCGTGCCGACGTATCCGCAGTACGACGACGGTGAGACGTCCTACGACCTGGCGGGCTCGGGTGTGTTGCGCCAGAGCGAGTTTCACCGCCGCTTCGCCGGTGAGCTGGCCGAGCTGGAGAAGGTGTTCCGTCTGCTCGACGAGCTCGCGGCCGAGGTGCCGCCCGAGGCGCCGTGGCTGGCACCGGCTGCCGCGGAATGGGATTCGGTGACTGCCGGCGCCTGGTACGACGGCCAGGGGCTCTCCCCGGTCGCGCGCACGCTCCTGGAGATCTGCACGGTCGGGATCCTGGCGGTGCCCACCGTGGAGGTGTCGTTCCTGCATCTGCTGTTCACCATCCAGACCTGCGGGGTGACCTCCGAACTGTTCGCCGAGTCCGAGGGAGGTGCGCAGACCACCCGGTTCGCCGGCGGCACCGGTGAAATCCCGCGCAGACTGGCCGATCTGGTCGCCGAACACCTGGTGCTCCAGGCCCCGGTGCAGCTCATCGAGCACGGTGCCGATCGGGTCACGGTGACCTGCCGCGGCGGGCTGGTGGCCCGCGGTCGGCGCGTCATCGTCACCCTCTCCCCGACCCTGGCCGGACGGATCATGTACGACCCACCCCTGCCCGGCGTGCGCGATCAGCTGACCCAGCGGTTACCGAACGCCTCGGCGATGAAGGCGTTCTTCATCTACGACGAACCGTTCTGGCGCGCCGACGGGCTCAACGGCCAGTTGATCTCCGACGTCGG
>CAXEZH010000054.1:0-10037 GCA_964000695.1 uncultured Mycolicibacterium sp.
CCGTCCCTGGAGCGATGACGGGAGACGCTCGACGCGGTACGGCCCGCGATGTGCAACGCGCGCGGGTCTATGCCGCCGAGAACTTCGTCCGGACGATGTTCGACCGGGCGGCCGAGCGCGGCAACCCCGTGGTGGACTTCTTCGGCGCCTCGTTGACGTTGCCCCCGGAGGCGAGGTTCTCGTCGTCGGAGACGGTGCAGCGGTACGTCGACGACGTGCTGGCCCATCCCGCGGTCCGCGAGAGGTGGCCGGGGGTCTCTCCGCTGCGGGTGCGTGCGCGTCGGGGACACACCGCCGCGCACTACGAGTGCACCGCCGACGCCGACGGACGCGACGAGGCTCGCGCCGCGGCGATCATCGCGGTGCCGGAGCGCGGTACCTCGTGGGCGCTGCGCGAGCTGGTGGTGCTGCACGAGATCGCCCACCACCTCGTTCACCAGGTGAACGAGACAGCCGCCGCGCACGGACACGAGTTCGTCGTCACGTTCTGTGAGCTGGCCGCCGCGGTCATGGGGCCGGAGGTGGCGCACGTCCTGCGGGTCGTCTACGCCAAGGAGGGCGCACGGTAGCGGCAGCCGGCGGAGGTACCGTCGGATCGTGACTGCCGACACCGACGCGGCGGCGTTGGACGACCTGTTCACCCGCCTCCTGCACACCGAGGACGACGCGCTGCGTGCGGCCCGCGACACCGCGACCAACGCGGGAATGCCGCCGATCGAGGTGTCGGCTCAGCACGCCAAGCTGTTGTCGCTGTTGGTGCGGATGGCCGGGGCACGCCGGGTTCTCGAGATCGGCACACTCGCCGGATACAGCACCATTGCGCTCGCCCGGGCCGTCGGGGCCGACGGTGCGGTGGTGTCACTCGAATACGATCCCGCCCACGCCGAGTTGGCCCGCGCCAACCTCGACCGAGCCGGTGTCGCCGACCGGGTGGAGGTCCTGGTCGGCGCCGCGCTGGACACGCTGCCGCAGCTGCAGGGCCGTGGCGAGCTGTTCGACCTGGTGTTCGTCGACGCCGACAAGGAGAACAACATCGCCTACGTCGAATGGGCGATCACGCTGGGCCGCCCCGGCACCGTGATCGTCGTCGACAACATCGCGCGGCACGGCCGGGTGCTCGACCCGGCGCCGTCGGACGCGCAGGCGCACGCCGTGCGGGACATGATCGAGATGATGGGCGCGCACCCCCGATTGGACACCGCCGCCATCCAGACCGTCGGCACCAAGGGTTGGGACGGTTTCGCGGTAGCGCTGGTCGACTAGCGGGCCGCCGACTCCCAGACCGCAGCGGCCGCCGCGGCGCGCAGCGCCTCGACGATCACCTCCTCGCGCAAGGTGAACCGATCCGTTGGCGCGGGCACCGAGACCGCCACGACGTGCCCGCCCGGTAGGCGGCCCGCGATCCCGGCCGCTGAGATGCCGGCGGTGTGTTCGTCGCGATCGAAGGCCAGGCCGCCGGCACGGACCGGCGAGATCTGGTCCCGCAGTCTTCGGGCCATGTCAGAGGACTGGCGTGCCAGCACCGCGTCGAGTTCGGCGTCGTCCAGCGCCGCCAGCGCGGCCTTCCCGTTGGCGGTGCCGAGCAACGGAAACCGTCCGCCGATCGCCGACACCGCCCGTAGGCGGTGCGTCGACTCGATCTGATCGACGAACCACATCTGGTCCCCCCGAAGCACCGAGACGTCCACCGTCTCACCCGTGGCGTCGGCCACGGCCTCGATCACCGGGCGCACCGCCGCTGCCAGGTGGGCGCCGTCTGCGCTGGACAGACCCAGCAGCCGATCGCCGAGGCGGTAGCGGCCGGCGCTGTCGACGGCCGCGAAACCGACGTCCACCAGGCCGACCAGCAGCCTGCGCGCCGTCGACTTCGCCAAACCGAGTTGGGCGCCGATGTCGACCAACCTCAGCTGACCCGGCGCCGTCGCGATCTCGTCCAACGCCGACGCGGCCCGGCTGAGTACCTGCAGACCGTCGCGGGACTCCGGATCGACCTGCCGATTCTCTTCCGCCGTCGCCATGAACCCACTATATTGATCCGCTGAACGGACCTTCAAGGTCCATTATCCGGATCGGAGCGCAGCGCTGTGAGCGAACTCCCTGCTGGACGCCACTTCTTCCGCGATGACGTGGGCTACGAAGAGGCCCGAGCAGCCACCGTGTGGAATGCGCGCACGCCGCAGCGCTGTCCGGACGTCGTGGTGCAGGCCACCGAGACCGCCGACGTGGTCGCCACGGTCCGGTACGCGCAGCGGCACGGCCTGAAGATCGGTGTCCGTTCCGGCGGGCACAGCTGGGCCGGCAACCACGTCCGTGACGGCGGGGTGCTCCTCGACGTCAGCCGCCTCGACGGCTGTGCGATCGACGCGTCCTCCCGAACCGCTGTGGTCGGCCCGGGCATGGGCGGCAGTGTGCTGGCCGGACGGCTGGCGGCGCAGGACCTGTTCTTCCCCGCGGGCCATTGCCAAGGCGTCTGCATCGGCGGCTACCTTCTGCAGGGCGGATACGGCTGGAACAGCCGCGTGCTCGGGCCGGCCTGCGAGAGCGTGCTGGGCCTCGATGTGGTCACCGCCGACGGGCAGTGCCTGCACATCGACCGGGACAACCACGCCGACCTCTACTGGGCGGCGCGCGGTGCCGGCCCCGGCTTCTTCGCAGTGGTCACCGCTTTCCACCTCGAGCTCTATCCGCGGCCGCCCGTCTGCGGCAGCAGTCTCTACGTCTATCCGATCGAGCTGGCAGACGAGATCTACCCCTGGGCCCGATCGATCAGCGCGGACGTGGACCGTCGAGTGGAATTGCAGATCGTCGCCTCGCGCGCCGTCCCCGGCGCCGGCCTGGACACGCCGGGCATCGTGATGGCCTCGCCGGTGTTCGCCGACTCCGAAGCCGAAGCGGCCGCGGCGCTCTCGCTGCTGGAAACCTGCCCGGCGCGGGAGCGGGCACTGGTCGCGGTGCCGTATGCCCCCGCCGATCTCGACACCTGGTACGCGGGCGTGATGAGCAACTACCCGAGCGGATACCGCTACGCCACCGACAACATGTGGACCTCGGCGTCGGCGGACGACCTCATGCCGGGGATCGCCCGGATTCTCGAGACCATGCCCCCGCATCCCGCGCATTTCCTGTGGCTGAACTGGGGCCCTTCGCCGCAGCGTCAGGACATGGCCTACAGCCTCGAGGACGACATCTATCTGGCGCTCTACGGCGTGTGGCGCGACGCCGCCGACGACGGCGAGTACGCCGGCTGGGCCCGCACCAACATGGCGCAGATGGAACACCTGCAGACCGGAGTGCAGCTGGCCGACGAGAACCTCGGCGAACGGCCCGCGCCGTTCGCGAGCCCCGAGGCGATGGCCAGACTGGACCGGGTGCGAGCGGACTACGACCCCGACGGCCGATTCCACTCGTGGATGGGGCGGCCCTGATGGCGCAGGCCTATCTGGGCTACCGCGACGGAGACGCCGACACGGACTACGGCGCGTTCTTCGACCCCGAGATGGCGGCGCTTCCCGACCACGTTGTCACAGCTCTGCAGCACGGTCCGCAGGCCGACCAGGTGCTGCTCGAATTCGACCGGGCCGCAATGCTTCTCGACGAGGGCTACCAGCCGACCGAGACGGGGTACGGCTGGCTGCGCACGGGGGGCTTCCAGGTGTCGGTGCGCACCGACATGCCCGGGGTGACTCCGCAGATGTGGCAGTGGTGGTTCGGCTGGCACGGCAGCCAGACGAGACGCTACAAGCTGTGGCATCCCCGGGCGCACGCGTCGGCGCGCTGGGCCGACGGCGGTGGCGACGGCTCGTACGTCGGCCGCACGTCGCTGATCGAGGAGTACCTCGGATCGGCCTATGCCAAGGCCGCCATCCGGTTCCTCGAGCCCGCTGAGCTGGGGTTGGCGCCGGCGGCCGACGAGATCGCCGTCTGCGCACGTCTGGGCTCGTCGCAGGCTCCGGTCGACATCGGATGGTTCGTCCACCACGTGCGCCCGACTCCGGACGGCGCGGAGATGCGCTCACGCTTCTGGATGGGCGGACCGTGGATCACGGTCCGCGGGGTGGCCGGGACGGCGGACCGCCTGATCCGCCCGATCGCCGCGCGACAGCTGCCGGACCCGCGCGACCTGATGGTGCATTGCGCACAGGAGATGAACCACCTGGCCGGCTTCCTTCCGGAACTTCACCGACGGTTCAGCTGAGCCCTGCTGGGCTACCCCTGCGCCGTGTGGACAGTGAGCAGACGGATTGCAGCGCCGGCCGAGGACGTCTGGCGCCTCCTCGTCGATCCCGAGGTGTGGCCGCGCTGGGGCCCCACGGTGGTGGCCGCCGAGATCGACGGCGGCTTCCTGCGTCACGGGGCCACCGGGCGGGTGTGGACGCCGGTGGGTGTCCCGCTGCCGTTCACGATCACCGACTTCGAACCGGGCAGACACTGGTCGTGGCGAGTCGCCGGGGTTCCGGCCACCGGGCACAGCGTGGAACCGGACGGCGCGGGTTGCCGGGCGTGGATGAGCGCGCCGCTGTGGGCCCCGGCCTACCTGCCCGTCCTGCAGATCGCGCTGCGGCGAATCGACGAGATGGCGGTTCAAACCGGCGCTGGCGGGCAATAATCCCGTTACCAGGTCTCACCGAGCAAGGAGAGCAAAGTGATCGGAACCATTCTCGGCGCCATCATCGTCGGCCTGATCGTCGGCGCGCTGGCACGCCTCGTGATGCCGGGTAAGCAGAACATCGGCGTGATCATGACCATCGTGCTCGGCGCCCTGGGCTCGTTCCTGGGCAGCTGGCTGGTGTACTCGCTGGGCTACTCCAACAGCAACGGCGGATTCGAGATCATCCCGTTCTTGGTGGGCATCATCGTGGCGGTGCTGCTGATCGCCGCGTATCTGGGCATCACCGGACGCAAGAACGCCAATCCGAAGGTGTAGGAGGTCACCGCGACGTTGACGCGTCAGCGCGACGCGGCTGCCATGCGTGCCGCCAGCGCCACGTAGCTGACGGCGAAGGTGCGACGTAGCCACGTCACCACCCCGGGTCGACGGGTCACCTCGTCGCGCACCGCCGCCGCGAACACTCCGTAGCAGGCGAACACGACGAGCGTCACCGCCATGAACACCGCACTGAGCCGGAGCATCTGGGTCACCGCCGAGCCCTCGTCCGGTGCCACGAACTGCGGAAGAAACGCGAAGAAGAACAGCGTCAACTTCGGGTTGAGCAGGTTCACCGCCACCGCGGTGCCGACGATGCGCCACGTGCCTGGCGGCGCCGCAGGCTGGTTGACGGGCACGAACTCGGAGTCGTCGCGCCACATCGACCACGCCAGGTAGAGCAGGAATGCGATGCCGAGATACTTGAGCGTCTGAAACGCGACCGCGCTGCTGTGCAGCACAGCCGCCAGACCGGTGACCGCGGCCAGCATGTGCGGCACGATGCCCAGCGTGCAGCCGAGCGCGGCGACGGCCGCGGCCCGGCTGCCGTGGGCGAGGCCGGTGGCCACCGTGTAAAGCGCGCCCGTACCCGGTGTGGCGACCACGACCAGCGTGGTGAGCAGGAACGCGACAGTCATCTAGCTGCAGACAGCACCGACGGCCGCGGAGCCGACCAGTTTCGTGTACTTGGCCAGCACACCGCTGGTGTATCGCGGCGGCAGCGGCTCGAAACCCGCTTTGCGGGCATCGAATTCGTCTTTGTCGACCAGAACGTCGAGTGTGCCCTTGCCGACGTCGAGTCGGATGCGGTCGCCGTCGCGCAGGAACGCGATCGGGCCGCCGTCCACGGCCTCGGGTGCGACGTGTCCGACGCAGAGACCGGTGGTGCCGCCGGAGAATCGGCCGTCGGTCATCAGCAGCACGTCCTTGCCCAGCCCGGCCCCCTTGATCGCGCCGGTGATCGCGAGCATCTCGCGCATACCGGGGCCGCCCTTGGGCCCCTCGTAGCGGATCACCACGACGTCGCCGGCCGTGATCGTGCCGTCCTCGAGCGCATCGAGGGCGGCTCGTTCACGCTCGAAAACCCGCGCTGTGCCCTCGAACACGTCGGAGTCGAAGCCGGCGGACTTGACCACCGCACCTTCAGGCGCCAGCGAACCGTGCAGGATCGTGATACCGCCGGTGGGATGGATGGGCCTCGACAGCGCGCGCAACACCTTGCCGTCGGGGTCGGGTGGCGCGATGTGAGAAAGGTTGTCGGCCATCGTCTTTCCGGTCACCGTCAGTACGTCGCCGTGCAGCAGGCCGGCGTCGAGCAGCGCCTTCATCACCACCGGAACGCCGCCGATGCGGTCGACGTCGTTCATCACGTAGGCGCCGAACGGTTTCACGTCGGCCAGGTGGGGCACCTTCGCCCCGATTCGCGTGAAGTCCTCCAGCGTCAGCTTCACGTTGGCCTCATAGGCGATGGCCAGCAGGTGCAGCACCGCGTTGGTGGAGCCGCCGAACGCCATCACGACCGCGATGGCGTTCTCGAACGCTTCTTTGGTCAGGATGTCGCGGGCGGTGATGCCGCGGCGCAGCAGTTCGACGACGGCCATCCCGCTCTTGCGGGCGTACCCGTCGCGACGACGGTCGGTGGCCGGCGGCGCGGCGCTGCCGGGCAGCGACATGCCCAGGGCCTCGGCCGCACTAGCCATGGTGTTGGCGGTGTACATGCCGCCACAGGCGCCCTCGCCCGGGCAGATGGCCCGTTCGATGGCGTCGACATCCTCGCGGGACATCAGGCCGCGGGCGCATGCCCCGACCGCCTCGAACGCGTCGATGATCGTGACGTCCTTCTCGGTGCCGTCGCTCAGCTTCGCCCGCCCCGGCAGGATCGATCCGGCGTAGAGGAAGACACTGGCCAGATCGAGGCGCGCGGCAGCCATGAGCATGCCGGGAAGCGACTTGTCGCAGCCGGCCAGCAACACCGAGCCGTCGAGCCGTTCGGCCTGCATGACGGTCTCGACGCTGTCGGCGATGATCTCGCGCGAGACCAGCGAGAAGTGCATGCCCTCGTGGCCCATCGAGATGCCGTCGGAGACCGAGATGGTGCCGAACTCCATCGGGAAGCCGCCGGCTTCGAAGACCCCGTCCTTGACCGCCTTGGCGAGCCGGTCCAGCGAGAGGTTGCACGGGGTGATCTCGTTCCACGAGGACGCCACACCGATCTGCGGTTTGGCGAAGTCGTCGTCGCCCATGCCGACCGCTCGTAACATGCCGCGCGCAGCGGCGCGTTCGAGCCCGTCGGTGACGTCGCGGCTACGGGGCTTGATGTCTGGCTGCGTACCGGGATCTGAGGGCATTCGTCGATTATGCGCCCGGGTGTTTGGCCCGGACAAACCGCTGGAGGTACCCCCTCGGGGTACCTGTACCCTGTCCGGTATGCGTTCCCTGACCAGTCGCTTCGTCGCCGGGTTGGCCGCGCTCGGGCTGGCATTGTTGTTGACCGCGTGTGGCAGCGACACGGCGGACGCCGGGCATTCAAGCCATCCCACCACGGACGAACCGGTCATCACCGGCGAGCCCGCGGGATACAACGCCGCCGATGTCGCCTTCGCCACGAACATGGTCCCGCACCACAAGCAGGCGGTCGACCTCGCCGCGATGGTTCCCGAGCGCAGTGCCAACAACGAGTTGGGCCGGCTCGCGAGCGAGATCACCGCCACGCAGGTGCCGGAGATCAACATCCTCAACGTGTTCCTGGTCCAGTGGAACGAGAACCCCGAAATCGGCAGTGGCGAGAACGGCGGTGAGCATGCCGCGCACGCCGAGCACGCCATGAAAGGCATGGTCGACCAGGCCACGATGACGCGGTTGGAGTCGCTGGAAGGCCCCGAGTTCGACAGGCTGTGGCTGGAGTCGATGATCAGCCATCACCAGGGCGCGGTGGAGATGGCCAAGGCGGAGGTCGCCGACGGCAAGAACGTCGACGCCATCGCGATGGCCGAGATGATGATCACCACCCAGGAGGCGGAGATCGCCCAGATGCAGCAGATGCTGGAGGAGATTCGGCCGTGAGCGACCAACAGACCATCAGTGGCGACCAACAGACCATGGGTGGCGACCAACAATGAGTGACGACCAACCGGTGAACCGCGATCTGGTCACCAGCCAGTCCGATGCCGGAGGGCACGGCTACTCGGCGCACAAGGAGAACTACGCCAAGCGGCTGCGCCGCATCGAGGGCCAGGTGCGCGGCATCGCCCGGATGATCGACGAGGACAAGTACTGCATCGACGTCCTCACCCAGATCAGTGCGGTGAACAGCGCTCTGCAGTCGGTCGCGCTCGGCTTGCTCGATGAGCACCTGGGCCACTGTGTATCCCACGCCGTGGCCAGCGGTGGTTCCGAGGCCGACGCCAAGCTCGCCGAAGCGTCAGCGGCGATCGCCCGACTGGTGCGTTCCTGAATCGCGAGGCTGGCGAAAGCCGGCACCGCGACGAGGAAACCTAGCTCTGCGGGTCAGGCGGATCGGGGTCACCGCGCAGTAGTTCGTCGGGGTGGTGCGCGTGGTTGATCCGCTCGGGTGTGGTGCCGTCGGACCAGGCCAGGCGGCCCTCGGCGGTGACGTGGGTCGTGAGATGACCCTTGGTGACCTCGGCGTGGTCGGGTCCGCAGGCGAAGAACAGCGCATCGGCGTCGCTGCGCCCGGCGGGATTCCAGTCCGGGCTGTGGTGGACCTCGCAGTGGTAGCCGGGTTGCAGGCAGTCGGGCCGGGTGCAGCCGCCGTCGCGCGCGTAGCAGATGATGCGCTGGTCGGTGGTCGCGATGCGGGTTTGGCGGCCCAGATACAGCGGGCGCCCGGTGTGATCGTCGAAGACGGCCAGGTAGTGGATCGCATCGGCCGCCATCCGGATGACATCGCGCATGGGAAGGGCGCTGCCACCGCCGGTGCGAGCCGGGGTGGGCATGGGGATCGCGGGGTCGGTCACGGCGTGGGCGGCCTGATTCAGTTCGGCCAGCGTGGTGCGCACGATGACGGTGACCGGATGTCCGCGGTGCGAACCCATCTGCCGGGACGCTATGCCGGCCTTGAGGCCGAGTTTGAGGCCGTCGTGGCGCCGCTGAGACATGCTGCGGTCGTCGGGAGTTTCTTCGACCGAGCCATCGGGCAGGTGTCGGCCCGGGCGGACAGCGGCGGTGACAGCTTCGAGGTAGGCGCGGGTTTCGGGGTCGATCCAACCCGACAGCTTCGACATGCCGTCGGGCTGCTGCGGGCCCAGGGCCAGGCCGCGTCGGCGCGCTCGGTCGGATTCGTCGAAGTGTCCGTCGGGATTGAACAGATCATCGAGATGGGTGCCGAGGTCCTTGACGAACGCGGCGTCGTGCTTGCCGGCGGCGCGGGCGAGGGTGGCTTCGATATCGGCACGCTCGTCGGCGGAGATGGAGGACGCCAGCTTCTTCATGGTTTCGGTGATGACGGCCAGGTGATCGTCGCCGATCGCCCCCGATTCCACCGCCTCTGCGGCCGCGGGTAACAGCGGTGGTAGCGGAGGGCCGGTGATCTGGCGGCGGGGACGAATCGTCTCTGCGACTTTGATGCGGCGCTTGATCTCGACATCGGAGATGCGCAACCGCGCGGCCAGCCGCTTGACCAGATCGGGCATCGGGGCGGCCTCGTCGGGCGGATCGGCCAGTTCGCTGACCATGCGGTACATCAGCCCCCGGTTGGTCCGGTGCTGTGTTTCGAGGCGCTCGGCCACCTGCGCGCGAAACCTGCTGCTGACGTCGTCGGTGGACAACGCTCGCATTTCAGCGTGGGCGGCGTCGACCGCATCGAGCAGCGCCATGAACCGCTGCCGTGCCGCCTCGGCGGTGACGAACTCACCCATGACCTGACGGTATCGAACAAATGTGCGAATCCTGACTATTGCCTGTTTGAACAGCGCGATCTGTGGATGAATCCGCGATTGGGGATAACTCGGTGTGGGCTCAGCCCAGTATTCGGCGTGGTTCAGCTGAGGCCATGGCGTGGCTCAGCCCGGACCCTGCGTGGCTCAGCCCGGAACCGGCGTGGCTCAGCCCGGACCCTGCGTGGCTCAGCCCGAACCCTGCGTGGCTCAGCCCG
>CAXEZH010000055.1:0-7546 GCA_964000695.1 uncultured Mycolicibacterium sp.
CAGCACCACCGCGCGCAGCGCACCTTGGCGGTCGTCGATGCTGTCGGCGTGGGTGCGCAGCCGGTCGACGGTGCTGGCCGTGGCGAACTGCGCGCCGCCGAGGGATTCGACGAAGTAGCCGCGCTGGCAGCGGCCGGCTTCTTCCATTGTGGTGAGCACCTTGTACAGCGAGGCGAACCCGCCGGGGACGTTCTCGGCGGCGGCGGCGCCCTTGGTCAACACACCGTGGCGGGCCAGCAGCTGGTCGGCTTGGAAGTGCGCGCGGACCGTGGTGTCGGTCTCGGGCACCGGCAGCGCCGACCATCGGCCGGCGACTGTCGGGTCCGAGTCGCGGTGGCTCAACGCGCTCGAGCTCAGGCTGTAGCGGCTCAGCCGCGGGGCGCGCCGGTGCCGGTGCGACGGGTTGGCTGCTCGCCGCGTGCCCGAACCGCGGGAGCCGGCCAGCAGCGCCCGCACCGGGGCGAACGTGTCGCCGCTGACGTGACCGGACCAGATCAGCTGCCAGAGTGCCTCTTTCAAGGTCTCGTTGCTGACGCCGTCCATCGACAGCTGTCGGAAGAAATACGCGCCGCCCCCCGACAGCGCGTCCAGAAGCGCGCGGTGCACGTCGGTCAGCTCCACCTCACCCGGCGGCGCCAGCGACAGCGGTGCGGTGTCGGCGGGATGGAAGGCCACCCAGCCGTCTGCGGTGGACAGCGCGCCGAGACCGGACCACAGCACTTCACCGGAGGCCAACAGTTCGTCGAGCATGCCGGGCTGGTAGTCGCGTACCCGCTGGCCGAAGATCAGCGGTTCGACAGCCGAGGCGGGCATCGGCACGCCGGCGAGTTGGTCGATCACCGCGGCCAGTCCGTCGACGCCGGACACCGATTCGCTGCCGAGCAGCTGCCAGGACGGCAGGAAGCGGCCCAACGCGGTGGTGCTGACCGGTTCGATCTGGGCGCGCAGCACCGCCAGGGAGCGCCGGCGCAGGATGCGCAGCACCTCGGCGTCACACCACTGTTCCCCGGAATCGGCGGGGGCGTCGCTGAATTCGCCGCGCACCAGCTTGCCGTCGACGGTGAGGCGGCCCAGCACGTCGGCGGCGACCCGCACTCCGAGTCCGAACCGGGCGGCGGCCTCGGCGGTGGTGAACGGCCCTCGGGTGCGGGCGAACCGTGACAGCAGTTCACCGAGCGGGTCGACGACCGGTTCGAGGAACGCGATCGGCACCCCGACCGGCACCGCGACCCCGACACCGTCACGCAGCCGGGCAATGTCCTCGACCGCGGCCCACCAGCTCTGCCCGGCGTAGGACACGGTCACCACCCGTTTGGCCGCCAACAGGCCTTCCAGCCAGCCGCCCACGTCGTCGGCGGTGCTGCGGGCGGCGACCTCGTCGGCGGTCAGCGGGCCGAGCAGGCGCAGCAGGTCGGCGACGCCCTCGGCGTCGCGGGCCAGCCGGTCCTCGGAAAGATGTTGCAGCTGGCGTGATGTGCTGGCCACAACGTCGGCGTCGAGCAACTCGCGCAGCTCGACACGGCCCAGCAGCTCGGCGAGCAACGTCGGGTCCAGGGCCAGCGCGGCGGCGCGGCGCTCGGCCAGCGGGCTGTCGCCTTCGTACATGAACGCCCCGACGTAGCCGAACAGCAGCGATGCGGCGAACGGCGAGGGGGTCGGGGTCTCGACCTCCAGCAGCCGCACCCGGCGCTGCGCGACACGACCCATCAACGCCGTCAGCATCGGCACGTCGTAGACGTCCTGCAGGCATTCCCGCACCGCTTCGAGCACGATCGGGAAGTCCGGATAGTTGCGGGCCACGTCGAGCAGCTGGGCGGCGCGCTGGCGTTGATGCCACAGCGGGGAGCGTTTACCGGGGTGGCGCCGCGGCAGCAGCAGTGCCCGCGCGGCACATTCGCGGAAGCGGGAGGCGAACAGGGCCGAGCTGCTGACCTCGGTGGTGACCAGCGGCTCGATCTCGTCGGGCTCGAAGACGAAGATGTCGGCGCCCGGTGCGGCGTCGTCGGTGTCGGGCAGCCGCACGATGATGCCGTCGTCGGAGGCGGTGGGCTTTTCGTCGATGCCGTAGCGGTCATACAGCCGTTTGCCGACCGCCAGTGCCAGCGGCCCGTGCACCCGCAAGCCATAGGGGGAGTGCAGGATGACCCGCCAGTCGCCGAGTTCGTCGCGGAACCGTTCGACCACCAGTGTGGTGTCCGACGGCACCGCGGAGGTGGCCTGGCGTTGCTCGTCGATCAGCTGCCACAGGTTGTCGATCGCGTAGGCGTCGAAACCGATCTCCCGGCAGCGGGTTTCGAACTTCTCCCGATCCAATCGCGCCAGCTCGCCGGTGAACGCCCCGATCGCCGCGCCCAGCTCCGCCGGCCGGCCGACCCCGTCGCCGCGCCAGAACGGTAGCCGCGCCGGCTCGCCGGGGGCGGGGATCACCAGCACCCGGTCGTGGGTGATCTCGGTGATGCGCCAGCTGGTGGCGCCCAACGAGATGACGTCACCGGGCCGGGACTCGTAGACCATCTCCTCGTCGAGTTCGCCGACCCGCGAGGGCTTCTCGGAGTCCGCCGAGGAGGCCAGGTAGACGGTGAACAGGCCGCGGTCGGGGATCGCGCCGCCGGAGGTGACGGCCAGCCGCTGGGCGCCCGGGCGGGCGGTCAGGGTACCGGCGTCGCGGTCGTAGACGATGCGGGGTCGCAGCTCGGCGAAGTCGGTGGACGGGTACTTACCGGCCAGCAGATCCAGTGTGGCCTCGAATGCGCTGCGCGGCAGCGTCGCGAACGGGGCGCTGCGCCGCACGGTGTCGAACCAGCGGTCGGCGTCGATCGGCTCCAGCGCGCTGGCGGCGACGGTGTGCTGGGCCAGCACGTCGAGGGGGTTGGCCGGCACCTTCATCGTCTCGATCTGCCCGGTCAGCATGCGCTGCACACTGACCGCACACCCGATCAGGTCGGTGCGGTGCTTCGGCAGCAGCACGCCCTGGCTGATCTCGCCGACCTGGTGCCCGGCCCGGCCGATGCGTTGCAGGCCGCTGGCCACCGACGGCGGGGTCTCGACCTGGATGACCAGATCGACCGAGCCCATATCGATGCCGAGCTCGAGGCTCGATGTCGCGACGACCGCCTTGAGTCGCCCACTTTTGAGCGCGTCCTCGACCTCGGCGCGGGCTTCCTTGCTGACCGAACCGTGGTGCGCGCGGGCCAGCACCGGCTCAGCGCCGTAGGTCTGACCGCTGCCCATCAGGTGTGCCGGTGCCCCGCCGGCCACCCCCGGGTTGTGGGAGCCGAGCTCGACGCCGGCGCGTTCGGCGTGGATCTCGTTGAGGCGCGCGGTCAGCCGCTCGGCCAGCCGCCGCGAGTTGGTGAACACGATCGAGCTGTGGTGCGCCTCGATCAGGTCGACGATGCGCTCCTCGACGTCGGGCCAGATCGAGTTGTCCTCGAGGTTGGCCATGTCGGGCACCGGCACCTGCACGGCCAGATCGAAGGTCTTGGCCGCCGGCGGGGCGACGATCGTGGTCGGGGACGCGCCGGACAGGAACCGGGCCACCTCCTCGGGCGGGCGCACCGTCGCCGAGAGCCCGATCCGCTGCGCGGGCCGCTCCAGCATCGCGTCGAGACGTTCCAGCGACAGCGCCAGATGCGCGCCGCGTTTGGTGCCCGCCACGGCGTGCACCTCGTCGACGATGACGGTCTGCACACCGGCCAGGGAGTCGCGGGCCGCCGAGGTCAACATCAGGAACAGCGACTCGGGGGTGGTGATCAGGATGTCGGGCGGTTTGGTGATCAGCTCGCGCCGCTTGGCGGGCGTGGTGTCGCCGGAGCGCACGCCGACACTGATCGCCGGCGGCGTCTGGCCGGTGCGCTCGGCGATGCGGGAGATGCCGGTCAGCGGCGTGCGCAGGTTGCGCTCGACGTCGACGGCCAGCGCCTTGAGCGGGGACACGTACAGCACCCGGGTCGAGCGGGTGGGGGAGGGTTCACGGGCCAGCCCGTCGATCGCCCACAGGAACGCCGCGAGTGTCTTGCCCGATCCGGTGGGGGCGATGACCAGGGTGTTGTCGCCGTCGGCGATGGCGTTCCACGCTTGAGCCTGCGCCGGGGTGGGTTCGTGGAAGGTGCCGGTGAACCACTCGCGCGTCAGCGCGCTGAAGCGGGAGAGCGGGTCGGTGGTCACGGGCACGCATCCATGGTGCCTGCTGGCTCCGACAACTGCTCTGAGCAGGGGCGAAGTCGTCGAAAACGGAGACTGCCGGCGTCCGTCGCAGCGTATTCTGAGCGCTGCGGCCCATCGGGTGCCCTCAGCCGGACGCCGTGGGACGCCACGGACGCACGACGTCGTTGTGCGCTGGTGGACGGAGTGAGACATGCGATGGATCAGTGCACCGGTGGTTCCCGTCCTGCTTGTGTCGTCGGTTGCTCTCGCGCCCGTCAGCGGTGCCGAATGCTCCAACGCTGGGGCGACGACGATCTGTTCGCAGGGCGAAGTGCGTTCGTCGGGCACCGGCACCGGACCCGTGGGCTCCACCGGGCCATACGTGCCGTACCCCTGCGAGTGGGGCTACTACGCCTGCGACGACTTGTGGAACGTGGGCATCAACCTGGGCTTCAACAGACCGTGATGGGTCAACGACAGCGAATCAAGGAGAACGGCATGGCTGATGGGATGTCCACCCGGCGCGTGGTGGCCGCAGTGCTCGGACTGGGCGCGTTGTCGCTGGGCGTCGCCGCGCCGGCCGCGTCCCAGCCGCCGCCGAACTGCTCGTCGGCGGATCTGGCGGGGGTGATGACCGGGGTGCTGGCGTCGACGACGGCGTATCTGTACACCCATCCGCCGGTCAACGCCTTCTTCACCACGATCGGCGATCTCGACCCCGAGCAGCGGCGGGTGGCGTTGGCGGAGTTCCTCGACACGAATCCTCAGGTCAGGGCGGAGTTGCAGGGCATCCGGGCGCCCGCGGTGGATTTCCGCAACCGCTGCGGCCGTGAGATTCCCGAGCTCGGCGAGAACTGATCCTCAGCGCGCGGCGAGCGCGACCGCCTCGGCCAGCGCGGCTGGGATCCCCGGTACCCGGGCGACGGCGTCGAGCAGCCCGTGCGCACACAGGTCGGCGATCAGATCGGCGTCCAGGGACGGGTCGAGCAGACGCTGACGGCACATCTCGAACGTGAACGCCAGCCAGCCGTAGATGGTGGCCCGGAGATCGCGCTCGACGTCGGCGCCCATCGCGCCGCCCACCGCATCGGTGATCCGACCGATGATGCGATTGGCCTGCCGGTCGTTGTCGATGTCCTCGATACCGCGCAACACCGGGTCTGACCGGCCCATGCCCATGTATGCCGCCCAGGCGCCGTGCGGATGCCCCTCGTCGTAGTGCAGGTAGGCCAGCACGCCGGCGCGGACCTGGGCGAACAGCGTCTGTCCCGGTTCCGGCGGGGTGTTGGTGGCTTCGAACAGCCGCTCGCCCTCGGCCCGTACCACGGCGGCGAAGAACGCCCGCTTGTCGGGAAAGTAGTGGTACATCAGGGCTCGCGACACCCCGGCGCGCTCGGCGATCTCGTCGATACGCACCTCGTCGTAGGGCCGCTGGCCGAACACCTCGGCGCCGAGCGCCAGCAGTTCGTTGCGGCGGTCGTCAGGTGAGAGTCGTCGTCGTGGTTCCCCCATGACGGCCATACTACTTGACACATGTACAACAGCGGCGGAGGCTGGGGTCATGTCCATCGTCGACGACCGGCGCGCGTTCCCCAAGTTGCCGCATCCGGGTCGCCGGTTGCCGCTCATCGGTGACGTGCTGTCCTTCGACGCCGACACCCCGTCCCAGTCGGCGATGAAACTGGCCCAGCTCGGGCCGGTGTTCGAGTTCCGGTTCCTGGGTGCGCGCTATGTCGTGGCCGCCGGATCCGACGTCGTGGCCGAGCTCAACGACGAGGGCCGGTTCTGCAAGCACGTCGGTCCCGACATCGAGGCGCTGCGACTCCTCGGCGGCGACGGACTGTTCACCGCCTACAACGACGAACCGAACTGGCAGAAGGCCCACGACGTGCTGATGCCCGCCTTCAGCCAGCAGGCGATGCGCCAGTATCACGCGATCATGTTCGACGTCGCCGACGAACTGACCACCCGCTGGGACGAGCGCGAGACCGTCGACGTGTCCGCCGACGCCACCCGGGCGACATTGGAGACCATCGGGCGATGCGCGGCCGGACATCCGTTCGGTGCATTCGACTCCGAAGATCCGCACCCGTTCGTCGAGCACATGGTCGCCGGACTGAAGGGTTCCGACCGCGTGGGTGTGTTGCGGCAGACCTTCCTGCCGCGCTGGTTCGCCCGTCGCGCCGAGCGACGAGTTCTGGTGCATGCCGCGGCGATGCACCGGATCGCGGATGAGATCGTCGCCGAGCGGTTGCGCGAGGGCCCGGGCCGTCACGACGACCTTCTCGAGTTGATGCTGCAGTCGGACCTCGAGCCGGCCAACATCCGCTATCAGCTGATCAACTTCCTGGTCGCCGGACACGAAACCACCTCGGGCGCCTTGTCGTTCGCGCTGTACTTCCTGGCTCGGCATCCGGAGATCGCCGACCGCGCCCGTGCGGAGATCGCCGACGTCTGGGGTGAGCAGCAGCGCCCGGACTTCGAACTGATCGCCAAGTTGCGCTATGTGCGGCGGGTGTTCGACGAGGCGCTGCGCCTGCACCCCACGGTGCCCGGCTACTACCGCGCCGCCCGCGACGACACCTTGCTGGCCGGGGTGCACCCGATGCGCAAGGGCGACTGGGTGCTGGCGTTGACGATGACGCTGCACCGCGACCCGCGCTGGGGTGACGATCCCGACGCCTTCGATCCGGACCGGTTCGCGCCCGAGAACGTCAAGGCCCGTCCGGCCGGGCTGTACAAGCCTTTCGGCACGGGACCCCGGTCCTGCATCGGGCGGCAGTTCGCTTTGCACGAGGCTGTGCTGCTGCTGGCGGTGCTGTTGCGTCGCTACGAGTTGATCCCCGACCCGGACTACGAACTGCAGGTCGCCGAGCGGCTGACCCTGATGCCCAAGGACTTCCACCTCACCCTGCGCCGCCGTTAGCCGGTGGGCCCCTGCACCGCGAGCTCGCGCCCGGCGAGTGAGTACTTTCGGCCCTTTTCGCCTCCCATGCCCGTCGCCACACTGAGCGGTATGGACGATGGCGAGCGGCACTATCACGACGTTCTCGACGAGCTGCGGCCCGAACACCGGGCGCTGCGGCAGGCGATCCCGGAGGTGTATCAGGGCTTCAACGCCATCAGCGCGGCGGCCCTGTCCGACGGTGCGTTGAGCCGCAAGGTCAAAGAGCTGATCGCGATGACGATCGGCGTCGTGCACGGCTGCGACGGGTGCATCGCCTCGCACGCCAAAGGAGCGGTCCGGGCCGGGGCCACCGAGCAGGAGGCCGCCGAGGCGATCGCGGTGGGCATCATGATGCACGGCGGTCCGGCGACCGTCTATGGGGCGCGCGCCTTCTCGGCGATCCGAGAGTTCTCCGCCGAGACGGTGACGACCTAACCGTTGCGCAGCGTCCGC
>CAXEZH010000056.1:0-7741 GCA_964000695.1 uncultured Mycolicibacterium sp.
AACAGCTTCGCGGCGGCGGCCGCTTCGGGTCGGCCGAACACCGGTGCGGACACGAAGTGCTGGCCGGCCTCGGCATGCGCGGCGGTCAACCGGTCTGCCAGCGCAACGCTGATCGTGCTCGACGAGACGTGAATCGCGCCCTGCGGCAGCGAGGCGAGGATTCCGCGTGTCTCTGCCTCGCCGAATGTCACCGATTCGACGGCCGGGTCGTCGGCCAGCATCGATATGACGACGTCGCCGGTGCAGGCGTCGGCGACCGTCGTGACCGCGGTCGCCCCACGCTCCACGAGCGCCGCAGCCTTCTCGGGTGATCTGTTGTACGCCGTGACCTCGTGACCGGCGGCCAGCAGGTTGGCCGCCATGCCCGAGCCCATGTTTCCCAGCCCGATGAATCCGATTCTCATGTCCTCAGCATGCCGTACCGGCGCGGCCCGTCGCCGAGCGTGAACTGATTGCGAGAAACTGCACGACTTTTCGCAAACGATTCACGCTCGTGAGACGACGCCGGCGCGAGAGGGTGGCCAGGCCGGACGGGCCCGGCGCCGGCGCTCAACTCATAGCCCGGCCAGTCATTTCAGCCGTTGCAGTCGTTTCGGTCATCTCGGAGGCGCGGCGAACCGCGTTGATGATGCCCTGATAGCCGGTGCACCGGCAGAAGTTCCCGGACAGGCCCTCGCGAATCTCCTCATCGGTGGGAGACGGGTTTTCCCGCAGCAGAGCCGTGATGCTGGTGACGAATCCTGGTGTACAGAAACCGCATTGAAGGCCGTGGCACTCGCGCAGCGCAGACTGCACGGGCGACAGCTCGCCGGATTCGTCGGCGATCCCTTCGACGGTCGTGACGTCCTGCCCCTCGGCCTGTACCGCGAAGATCAGGCATGCCCGCACCGCCTGGCCGTCGAGCAGCACGGTGCAGGCACCGCAGGCGCCGTGCTCACACCCCAGGTGCGTGCCGGTCAGCCCGCACTTCTCACGCAGGAAGTCCGCCAGCGTCAACCTCGGTTCCACGATGTGGCGAACCTGCTTGCCGTTCAAGGTGATCTCGACTGCTGTCTCGTGCATCGTCACTCTTTCTCACTCGCCGCTGCGAGGGCTTCGGAGAGCGCCCGCGCCAGCATCGTCGCGCCGACCCGGGCCCGGTATGTCGACGACCCCTGCAGATCGGCGGGAATGTCCTCGATGGCCGCCATGGTCGACCGGGCGAGCTCGAGCGCGGCGTCCCTGTCGAGGTCGCCCACCGTCCGGCCGACAAGAGCGTCCTCGGCAGTGGTGCCGCGCAGTGGCGTCGAACCCAGACCGAGCAGACCCACCCCGCACCGAATCACCCGGTCATCAGCGTCGACCTGGACCGCCGCGACGGCACCGGCAATCGCGAAATCGCCGTGTCGGCGTGCGAACTCATGCACGGCGAAGCCGCTGCGGCCGTCCCACACCGGGAACCGCACCGCGGTGAGGATCTCGTCGGAAGCCAGCGAGGTCTCCCACAAGCCGGTGAAGAACTCGGCGGCCGGGATGGCCCGGGGGCCGCGTGAGGAGTACGCCTCCATGTCGGCGTCGAGGGCCAGCGCCACGGCGGCGTATTCCGCGGCCGGGTCGGCGTGGGCGATCGCACCACCCAACGTGCCGCGGGTGCGGATCTGGAAGTGGCCGATGTGCGGGGTGGCCATCGTCAGCAGCGGAACAGAGTCGGCGACCTCGTCGTCCATCCCGACGAGCGCGTGGGAGGTGGTCGCGCCGACGCGTACCGCCCCGTCGTCGAGATCGATGCCGCACAGCTCGTCGACGCGGGAGATGTCGATGAGATTGTCGAAGTGCGTCAACCGCATCGCCAGCATCGGCACCAGGCTCTGGCCACCGGCCAACACCTTGGCGTCGTCACCGAATTCGGCGAGCATGTCGGCGGCCTCCTTCACCGACTCAGGCCGGTGGTAGGCGAACGGGGCGGCCTTCATGAGGTGAGCCGCGACAGCGCGGCCAGCAGCTCATCGAGCGCGGGCGGCACGTGAGGACTGCGCCGGCGCCGGCCGATCAGGATGCCGGCGGCCAGACCGCCGGCCAGCGCAGCGACGACGGGCGCGTACCTCTTGGCGATCGGCAGCGCCACCACTTTCACCAGGTCGACCGAGTCGTCGGCGCTGGGTGCGGCCGCAGCGGTGACCTGCTCTGCGGTGGCGGCCGTGGTGGTCTGCTCAGCGGCACCGCCCTGTAGGTCGGCTTCCAGCCGCCTGGCGAACTGCGCGATCAGATTGCCGGCCACGTCGGCGAGCACGCCGCGGCCGAACTGGGCCGCCTTCCCCGAGATCGTCAGGTCGGTGGTGATGACCACCCCGGTGACGTCGCCTTCGTCCTTCAGCTGTGCGGTGACCAACGCGGCGGCGTTACCGCTGCCCCGGGTCTCTTTGCCGTTGGCCCTGATGACGACCCGCTGCGCGGACTCGTCCTTCTCGGTGAACGTGGCCTCGCCCTGGTAGGACACCGTGATTGGGCCGACCTTGACCTTCACCGCCCCGGTGAAATCGTCACCGTCGACCGACAGCAGCTGCGCGCCCGGGATGCACGGTGCGACACGCTGCACGTCGGTCAGCACCGTCCACGCGGTCGTGGCGGGAACCGGGACGCGAAATTCGTTGACCAACTCCATGATCGCTCCGCTCTGGCGCTAGTTCGCCGCTTGTTCGATGGCTTCGATGATGGCGGCCGGGGAGGCCGGAAGGGCGGTGATCGTCGCGCCCAGCGGCGCCAGCGCGTCGTTGATCGCGTTGATCACCGCGGGCGTGGAACCGATCGCGCCGCCCTCGCCGCAGCCCTTGTAACCACCGACACCCGGGCCGGGAATCTCGACATGGCCGTACTCGATCGGCGGTACCTCGGTGGCGGTGGGCAGCAGGTAGTCGACGAACGTCGACGACAGCGGGTTGCCGTCCTCGTCGTAGGACATCTGCTCCAGCAGCGCACCGCCGATGCCCTGCACAGTGCCGCCGGCGATCTGACCCTCGACCACGTTCGGATTGATCATCGGGCCGACGTCCTCGCTGACGATGTAGCGCGTCAACGTCACGTGACCGGTCTCGACGTCGACCTCGCAGGTGCACGCATGGGTGGCGTTGGCCCAGTGGATCGGCGCGGTGGGGGGAGAAGTGAACCGCGCTGTCGCCTCCAGTGACGCCGACATCCCCGGCGGCAGCTGCTGCGGCTCGTAGTAGGCCCGGTAGGCGAGGTCGGCGAAGCTGACCGACGTGCCGGGGTCCTCGCGGACCAGGGCTTTCGACCCGGACAGTTCCACGGCGGACTCCTCGACGCCCAGCCTCGCCGCGGCCATCGCGACGATCTGCCTGCGCAGGATGGTGCCTGCTTCGTGCACCGCCCCGGCGGTCATCGGTCCGCTGCGACTGCCCTGGGTGCCGGCGCCGTACGGCGTGACGGCGGTGTCGCCCTGGATGGTGGCGACGTCGTCGATGTCGGCACCGAGCGCGTCTGCCGTCAACTGCACGACCGTCGTCTCGATGCTGTTACCCGTCGAACCGCCGTTGACGTAGACGTTGATCTTGCCCGTCGACTCCATCCGGATGGTGGCGCCCTCGGAGGCGAGGTGGCCGGTGGCTGCGCCGGTTGGCTCGATGTAGGCCGAGTAGCCCAGGCCGAGGTAGCGGCCCTGCGCCAGCGCTTCGGCCTGCAGCGTGCGGAAGCCCTCGTGGTCGAGGATCTTCACCGCCTGCTCGAGGGTGTCCGCCGGGGCGACGTGGTCGTAGGGCATGCCGTTCGGATTGAAATAGGGCATCTCGTCACCGCGCAGGATGTTGCGGCGCCGCAACTCGAGCGGGTCCAGACCCATCTGGCGGGCGGCGATGTCGAGAAGGATTTCCCGCGTGAGGGTTTCGTACTGCCACGGGCCCCGGTAGGCGGCCAGGCCCGCGGTGTTGGAGAACACCGTCTTGTAGTTGAAGCTGGCCTTCGGGACCCGATAGGGGCCGGGGAAGAACATCCCGATCGCCGCGGTGGTGAGCACGGGATACGGCGTGGGGTAGGCCCCGACGTCCTGGAGGAAGTCGATGTCGGCAGCGAGGATGGTGCCGTCCTCGTCGAACGCCATCCGTACGTCACCGTCGACGTGACGCGCCTGACCGGCCGTCATCAGGTTCTCCCGGCGGTCCTCGATCCACTTCAGTGGCGCCGAGACGCGACGGGCGGCCAGCAGCACGCACATGTCCTCGCGCATCGGCACGACCTTCTGACCGAAGCCGCCGCCGGTGTCGCGCATGATCACCCGCACCCGCTGGGCCGGGATACCCAGCAGTCGCGCCGCGAAGGCGCGCAGCTCGTGCGGGGTCTGGGTGGACGCCCAGATGGTCAGATCACCGGAGGCGGCCTGCCAGTCCACCACCATCCCGCGGGTCTCGATCGGGACCGGTGCGTGGATCTGCTGGTAGACGTGCGCCGAAACGACGTGCGCGGCCCCGGAGAAGGTTTCCTCATCCGGCGGCGCCCCGCCCATTCCGCCGGCCACGTTGTCGGGATAGGCCTCGTGCACGACGGGCGCCCCCGCGGCCGACCCGCCCACCGCGCGGGTGAAGTCCGCGATCGCGGGCAGCGGTTCGTAGTCGACGTCGATGAGTTCGATGGCGTCCTCGGCCAGATAGCGGCTCTCGGCGATGACCAGCGCGAGCGGATCTCCGACGAAGCGCACCTCGTCCTCGGCCAGCGGTGGTCGCGGGGTGTCCGGGATGTCCTTGCCGGCCACCGCGTGCCAGGCCTCGCGGACGTCGGGGTTCAGGTCGGCGGCGGTGAAGACCGCGTGCACGCCGGGCAGGGCCAGCGCGGCCGAGGCGTCGAATTCGCGGATCCTGGCGCGGGCGAACGGGCTGCGGACGAAGCAGGCGTGCAGCATGCCGGGACGACTGATGTCGTCGACGAACGAGCCGTGACCGGTGAGCAGCCGGCTGTCTTCGATGCGTTCGACACGTCGGCCGGCGTAGCGCGCGGTGACGGTGCCGGTGTGGCTGGCGGTGTCGGTCAGTTCGATCACTCCCCTCTGCACTTGGAGAGTGACGTTATCGTATTCGAGAGAGACATTTCCACCATGAATGTCTCATCGCTGTTCAGGCCTCGTGGTGGATGCGTCCGCCCAGCTCAGTGAGGGGTCGACCACCGCCGCCCCAGCGCCGCGCGATGATCTCGGCGGCGATCGACACCGCGGTCTCCTCCGGTGTTCGCGCCCCGAGGTCCAACCCGATCGGGCTGGACAACCTGGCCAGTTCGGCATCGGACAGTCCCGCTTCGCGCAGCCGGCGCAGCCGGTCCTGGTGGGTGCGCCGCGATCCCATCACCCCGATGTAGCCCACTTCGGGGAGCCGCAGCGCGACCTGCAGGACGGGAACGTCGAACTTGGGATCATGGGTCAGCACGCAGATCGCGGTCCGGTCGTCGATCGCGCCCTGTTCGGCCTGTTCGGCCAGATAGCGGTCGGGCCAGTCGACGACGACGTCCTCCGCGGCGGGGAATCGGGCGGCCGTGGCGAACACCGGCCGGGCGTCGCAGACGGTGACCCGGTAACCCAGCAACGCGGCTTGGCGGGCCAGCGCAGCGGCGAAGTCGATGGCTCCGAAGACGAGCATTCTCGGCGGGGGAGCGTGACTGGCGACGAAGACCTCCATGCCCGCCTCCTGGCGCTGGCCGTCGGGACCGTAGGTCAGCACCGCCGACCGGCCGGCGGCCAGCAGCCCGCGCGCGTCGTCGGCGACTGCGGCGTCGGCGCGGGCCGACCCGAGGGTGCCCAGGGTCGAGTCGGCGCCGACCACCAGCCGCGCCCCCACCCGGGCGGAGTCGGGATGGGCGACGATCGTGGCGACCGCGACCGCACGGTGTGCGGCGATGGCGTCGGCGACAGCCTGAAGGTACGGAAACGTCTCGCGCGACACCGCTTCGGTGAACACGTCGATGGTGCCGCCACACGTCAACCCGACCGCGAACGCGTCGTCGTCGCTGACGCCGTAGCGCTGCAGCTCGGGACGGCCACTGGCGACCACGTCGGCGGCGAGTTCGTACACCGCAGCCTCGACACATCCGCCGGACACCGACCCGGCGACGGTGCCGTCCGGGGACACCACCATCGCCGCTCCCGGTGGTCGGGGTGCCGATTTCATCGTGCGCACGACGGTCGACAGCCCGGCCGTGCCGCCGGCCCGCCAGACGGCGAGCAGCTCGTCGAGTACGTCGCGCACCAGCGCAGTGTATGCCTAGGCTGGCTTCATGAAACTGGGGCGACGCATCGTTGTGCTGTGCGGCATGGTGATTGGCGGGCTCGCGGCCGCGCCCCTGTCGGCGGCCCAGGTGCCGCCGGTGTCGGATGCGGCGCGCGCGGTGGGGTTCGTCGACGTGCGCAGCGTGGTGCCGGATGCGGTGATCGACCTGCGCTACGCCACCTCCGCCAACTTCGTCGGGGCGCCGCTGTACCCGGCCGGGGCCCGCTGCCTGGTGCACGAATCGCTGGCCGACGGACTCCGCGCGGCCGCGGCGGTGGTGCGCCGCGGCGGCGAGCGGCTGGTGTTCTGGGATTGCTACCGGCCGCATTCGGTCCAGGTGGCGATGTTCGAGGTGGTTCCCAATCCCGCCTGGGTGGCCCGGCCGGGCCCCTATTCGAAGAGTCACGAGACGGGCCGGTCGGTGGACGTCACGCTGGCCGACGCGACCGGTCTGGTCGACATGGGCACCGGTTTCGACGACTTCACGCCGCGCAGCCATGCCGACGCCAGCGACGGCGTGAGCCCGGCCGCCCGGGCCAACCGGGCCCGCCTGCGTGAGGCGATGGAAGCCGGCGGATTCACCGTGTACTCGGGCGAGTGGTGGCATTTCGACGGTCCCGGGGCCGCAGTGCAGCGCCCGATCGTCGATGTTCCGGTGGTTTGAGTGCTTCCATGGAGGTATGCGCACAATCATCGCCGCGACCGTGCTGGTGGCCGTGGCGTTGTCGGGGGGATGCAGCACCGTCGACGAGCCGGACTCGCTCGTCGACGAAGCCGGGTACCACGTCCGTGACAACGCCGTCTACTATCTGAATCCGTTTCCCGGCAAGGCTTTCGAAATCGACGGCGCAGACGCCGCCACCTTCGACATCATCGACCGGACCTACGCGCGCGACAGCGGCCAGGTCTACATCAACGGATACCCGCTGCCGGGGGCGCAGCCGGGATCGTTCGAACTGCTGGAGCGGCCCGGCTTCGCCAGGGACAGCCGGCGGGTCTACCAGCACGACCAGCCGATCAGCACCGATCCGGGGCATTTCGAACTGCTGCCCGGTGGCCTGAGTAAAGACAGCTCGCGGGTCTACGCCTCCGACGGTGCGGTGCTGTCCCACGACCCGGCAGAGTTCGAGATCCTCTCCGATGAAGACGACTACCTGTTCGCCAGGGACGGCGGCTCGGTGTACGTGAACAATCGCCCGATCCGGGGTGCCTCGCCGTCGACATTCGAGGTGCTGTCCGGTGGTTACTCCCGCGACGCCGAGCACGCGTTCTATTTCGACCGTCAGATCGCCGATGCCGACGTGGCGAGTTTCCGGGTGATCGAGGGACCGTATGCCGTTGATTCGCAACGTGTTTACTGGATGGGCGAAGTCATTGCTGGCGCCGATCCGGCGAGCTTCGAGGTGCTCAACGCCAACTTCGAGTGCTCAGCGGATGCCACGCACGCGTTCTATCGGCAGACGACCATACCCGGGGCGCGTCCGGCGACGTTCCCGCCGGAC
>CAXEZH010000057.1:0-9040 GCA_964000695.1 uncultured Mycolicibacterium sp.
CGCCGGCTTCGGGCTGGTGTACGGGCTGGTGATCTGGTTGGTGATGCACTTCGCGGTGTGGCCGGCTGCCGATGTCGTTGCCGCATCGGCATTCAGCCTGTGGGTGTTCGCCGTCGGGCATCTGATCTACGGTCTGACCCTCGGGCTGCTGGTCGGGCCGGTCACACGCACGGTGGGGCCGGCCGAACCGCATTCTCAGATCACCTGAACGGGGAACGCCCTCAGAAAGACACCCGCTTCGATGGGATGAGCGCGGCCAGCGCAGCACGCAGTGGGGCCTTGACCATGATGTCGAAGAAGTCGAAGTAGTCCCGCCACAACTCGATCTGGCCGTTGTGGACCTCGAAGGTTCCGCACACCCAGAACTGCAGGCGCACCGGGCCGAAGATCAATGCATCGGTGCGCTCGGTCAGCACGGTGCCGCCCTCTTGGGCGATCCGGTGGAACTTGACGGCGAAACCCATCCGGCCCTGGCCTCGGCGCAGCAGATTCATGATCCGGGCCCGGCCACGCAGGGAAGGCAGGCCCACGTTCTGCCAGAGCAGGTCGGGAGCGGCCAACGACTCGACGGTGTCGAAGTCCTCCTGGGCAATGGCGAACAGGAACTTCTGCACGATCTCGGCGTTGTCGGCTGCCGTGGTGACGGTGGTGGTCGTCGCTTCCGGGACGTTGTCAGTCATATCGCCCGAGCCTAACGTCGGAAGGTGTGGCAGGGTAGCCCGCATGCGCGTCGCCGTGGTCGCCGGACCGGACCCCGGACACGCCTTTCCTGCGCTGGCACTGTGCCTGAAGTTCCTGGCGGCCGGCGACGAACCCACTCTGCTCACCGGCACCCGGTGGCTCGACGTGGCCCGCGCCGAGGGCATCGATGCCGTCGAATTGGACGGGCTGGACCCGACCGCAGCCGACGACGACCGCGATGCCGGGGCCAAGATCCACCAACGGGCCGCGCGCATGGCCGTGCTCAACTGGCAGCGCATCGCAGACCTCTCACCCGCTGTGGTGGTGTCGGATTCGATCACCACCTGCGGCGGCCTGGCCGCGGATCTGCTGGGTCTGCCCTGGATCGAGCTGAACACCCATCCGCTGTACCGCCCGTCGAAGGGGTTGCCACCGGTGGGTAGCGGCCTGGCGCCAGGGGTGGGGCTGCGGGGCAGGCTCCGGGACTCGCTTCTCCGCGCGCTCAGCGCCCGGTCCTGGCGCGCCGGACAACGCCAGCGGGCGGCCGCGCGGGCCGGCATCGGTCTGCCGGAGACCGAGCGCGGGCCGGTGCGCCGACTCATCGCCACGCTGCCTGCGCTGGAGGTGCCCCGACCGGATTGGCCGGCGGAGGCTGTCGTCGTGGGGCCACTGCATTACGAACCGACCAGGTCGGTCCTGCGGGTGCCCGCCGGAGACGGCCCGGTCGTGGTGGTCGCTCCGTCGACGGCCACCACCGGGGCACGCGGTCTGGCCGAACTGGCGTTGGAGGTGCTGGTGCCCGGCGAGATTCTGCCGCCGGGTTCGCGGGTCGCGGTGTCCCAGCTCGATGATTCCGTGGGACCGGTGCCGCCGTGGGCCGTGGTCGGCCTGGGGCGTCAGGACGAACTCCTGGCCGCGGCGGATCTGCTGATCTGCGGCGGTGGTCACGGCACCGTGGCAAAGTCACTGTTGGCGGGGGTGCCCATGGTGGTGGTGCCCGGCGGCGGAGATCAATGGGAGATCGCCAATCGTGTTGTCCGCCAAGGCAGTGCGCAACTCGTCCGGCCGTTGACAGTGGACGCTTTGACGGCGGCGGTCCGCGAGGTGCTGGCCGCGCCGCGTTACCGTGAGGCGGCCCGCCGGGCCGGCGCGACCGCCGCGAACGTCGCCGATCCGGTACGGGTGTGCCACGATGCGTTGGGTGCTGCAGCGTAGATTGGCCCTGTGCGGTTGACGGAGTTCCACGAGCTGGTGACAGACCAGTTCGGTGCGATGCGGGCATCGTCGATGCTGGTGGACCACGTGCTGACCAGCATGGGCGGTCGCACGGCCGCCGAGGCGATCGAAGACGGTAGCGACCCGCGCGACGTGTGGCGGGCGCTGTGCGCAGACTTCGATGTCCCGCGGGATCAGTGGTGAGGTTCTGACGGCAACCTGATGACTCGGCCTAGGCGTCTACATCGCTGAACACGCGGTGCAGAAAGGCGAGCTGATCGGTCTTGGCCTGAGGGTCGAGGTAGATGTCGAAATGGCCGTAGGGATAGTGGCGCAGTTCGCCGCGCGGAGCGCGGTGGGCCGCCTTGATCGTCGATGCGGGCGGGGGCACGGTGTCACGGTCGCACACACAGATCAGCACCGGCATGCGCAGCCCTGAGGTCTTGGCGCCCGGTCGGTAGAAGGGGAAGCGCAGCATGAGCCGCGCGGCGAACTCGTTACGCCACAACGAGTTCGGCCCCACGATCGCTTCGAACCCCGCCTTGGCGTCGGGTGAGGTCATCGCGGCCACGGCGCCGGGATCGCCGACGGCGGGCCTCAGCACGGCCGGGCGCCGGCGCCATGCATGGATCTGGTCTCGGATTCCCGCCGCAGTCAGCGCCGCTGCGGTCCGTGGCGGCACCTCCCGGAGGGTGGGCAGCGCGTCGGTGAACGGTGCCTGGGAGATCACCGCTGCGATCCGGGGGTCGCCGGCGGCGACGGCGAGCACGTGACCGCCGGAGAACGAGGACCCCCACACCACGATCCGGTCGGGATCGACCCCCTCGAGGCGGCGGGCCCAGTCGACGACGGTGTGGTAGTCGGCGTGCTGCCGCCCGATGTCGAGCAGCTGGCGCGGCTGGCCGGTAGAGGCGCCGAAGTGGCGATAGTCGAACACCACGACGAAGTAACCCGCGGCCTGGAACGCCTCGGCGTAGGCGGGCAGCCCGTCGTCGCGGGTCGCACTGAAGCCGTGTGCCATCACGACGCACGGACGGCCCGGGTCGGCGGGGGCGCCGGTCTCCGGCCGGTAGAGATAGGCGGCGATCTGCTCGCCTTCGGCCCAAATGCGGACATCTTCGCGGGTCGACATGTTCTGACCGTAGTCCGTCGGCGTGTCCACTTGAATCGAACACCTGTTCGTCTACTCTGGGGACACGTTCGACTCAGGAGGGTCGAGGACTTACCAGCAGGACTTGTCGGTGCCCTGATCTACCGTCGCGGCTAACCGACCGAGAACCGGTCACACAACGACTACCGGAGAGGTGCCCACCATGGCGCAGCAGGCCCCCGATCGCGAGAAAGCCCTGGAACTGGCGCTCGCGCAGATCGACAAGAACTTCGGCAAGGGCTCGGTGATGCGGCTCGGCGAGGAGGTGCGGCAGCCGATCTCGGTCATCCCCACCGGCTCGATCGCCCTCGATGTCGCGCTCGGCATCGGCGGGCTGCCCCGCGGTCGCGTCGTCGAGATCTACGGTCCCGAGTCCTCGGGTAAGACCACCGTCGCGCTGCATGCGGTGGCCAACGCCCAGGCCGCCGGCGGAATCGCCGCGTTCATCGACGCCGAGCACGCCCTGGACCCCGAATATGCCAAGAAGCTCGGAGTGGACACCGATGCGCTGCTGGTCTCCCAGCCCGACACCGGTGAACAGGCGCTGGAGATCGCCGACATGCTGATCCGGTCCGGTGCGCTGGACATCCTGGTCATCGACTCGGTGGCCGCGCTGGTGCCCCGTGCCGAGATCGAAGGCGAGATGGGGGACAGCCACGTCGGTCTGCAGGCTCGCCTGATGAGCCAGGCGCTGCGGAAGATGACCGGCGCGCTGAACAACTCGGGCACCACGGCCATCTTCATCAACCAGCTTCGCGAGAAAATCGGAGTGATGTTCGGGTGCTTTTCCTACGGCACCCGGGTGCAATTGGCCGACGGCAGCACCGAGAAGATCGGCAAGATCGTCAACAACAAGATGGACGTCGAGGTCATGTCCTATGACCCCGTCAGCGACGAGATCGTGCCGCGCAAGGTGGTGAACTGGTTCAACAACGGACCAGCTGAACAGTTCCTGCAGTTCACCGTCGCCAAGTCCGGCGGTAACGGTAAGTCCCAGTTCGCGGCCACCCCGAACCACCTGATCCGGACTCCGGCCGGATGGACGGAAGCAGGAGACATCATCGCCGGTGACAGGGTCATGGTCTCCGAGCCCCATCTGCTCAGCGATCAGCAGTTCCAGGTGATCCTGGGCTCGCTGATGGGTGATGGAAACCTGTCACCCAATCTGCGTGATCGCAACGGGGTGCGCTTCCGCATGGGCCACGGCGCCAAGCAGGTCGACTACCTGCAGTGGAAGGTGGATCTGCTGGGCAATATCAAGCACTCGATCCGCGAGAACGACAAGGGGTCGCGGTTCGCCGACTTCACCCCGCTGGCCGAGCTGGGCGAGTTGCGCCGCGCCGTCTATCTCGGGGACGGCAAGAAATTCCTGTCCGAGGACTATCTCAAGGCGTTGACGCCGCTGGCGCTGGCTGTCTGGTACATGGATGATGGCGGATTCACGGTGCGGTCCAAGGGGCTTCAGCAGCGCACCGAGGGCGGCAGCGGCCGGATCGAGATCTGTGTGGAAGCAATGAGCGAAGGCTCCCGCGAGCGCCTGTGCGACTTTCTGCGAGATGTCCACGGTCTGGACGTCCGACTGCGTTACGCGGGAACGCGGGGTAAGGCCGTTCTGGTGTTCTCCACGGCAGCCACGGCGAAATTCCAGGAGATCGTGGCCCCGTACATGGCTCCGTCGATGGAACACAAGCTGCTTCCGAGGTTCCGTGGACTCGGCACTGTGGCACCGCAATTCGTGGAGCCGGGCCAGCGGCTGGTGCCTGCGCGGGTCCTCGATGTCCACGTCAAGCCGCACACCCGCTCGATGAATCGCTTCGACATCGAGGTCGAGGGCAATCACAACTACTTCGTCGACGGCGTCATGGTGCACAATTCCCCTGAAACCACCACGGGCGGTAAGGCGTTGAAGTTCTACGCGTCCGTTCGCATCGACGTACGCCGGATCGAGACCCTCAAGGACGGCACCGATGCGGTCGGTAACCGAACCCGGGCGAAGATCGTCAAGAACAAGGTGTCCCCGCCGTTCAAGCAGGCGGAATTCGACATCCTCTACGGGCGGGGTATCAGCAAGGAAGGTTCGCTGATCGACATGGGTGTCGAGCATGGCTTCATCCGCAAGTCCGGATCCTGGTTCACCTATGAGGGTGAGCAACTGGGGCAGGGCAAGGAGAACGCCCGCAACTTCCTGCTGGAGAACATCGACGTCGCCAACGAGGTCGAGAAGAAGATCAAAGAGAAGCTCGGTATCGGTGCGGTGATGACCGATGAGACAGGCGATGACGTCCTTCCCGCCCCGGTCGACTTCTAGCCGGTTGTCCGCGGAGCCCGCTGATCCCGCCAAGCGAGCCGAGCAGGCGCGGGCCGTGTGCCTGCGCCTGCTCACCGCCCGAGCTCGAACGCGTGCGGAGTTGGTCGGTCAGCTGGCCAAACGCGGTTATCCCGACGATGTCAGCACCGAGGTCATCGAGCGACTGTCCGAGGTGGGACTCGTCGACGACGAGGACTTCGCTGAGCAGTGGGTCCGGTCGCGGCGGGCGAATTCGGGCAAGAGTAAACGGGCGCTGGCCGCCGAGCTGCGCGACAAGGGCGTCGACAACGACGTGATCACCACCGCCTTGGCCGACATCGACGCCGGAGCCGAGCGGGACCGCGCCGAGAAGCTGGTTCGTGATCGACTGCGTCGTGAGCGACTGGGAGAGCCCGGGGACCGCGACGCACAGAACAAGGCCACCCGCCGGCTCGTGGGCATGCTCGCCCGACGCGGTTACAGCCAGAGTCTCGCGCTTGATGTCGTCACCACCGAGTTGGCCAACGAATACGAACGGCGCCGCGTCTGACGTCTCGCGAACCTGACGTTCGCGGGCGCGGGCGTCACCGCGACGTCGGTGCGGACCTCTGGGTGAAGTCGGTGGTCAGGCTTCGGGTGATCACGCGGCGGATCGCGATCACGACGGCGGCACCGGCGATCGCCGACCACGAGTTGTCGACGCTCAACCGCAGAAGGCCGGCGGCGATGAACAGCTCGAGAGTCGCCCGAAGTGCCGGCAGCGGCTGCCGGAACACCGCGAGCGCAGCGGCACCCACCACGATGCCGGCGATACCCAAGCACCAGGAGGCGCCGACCAGGACATTCATCAGCCTGCGGTTCCCGGCGGCGGCCGCGACTTGGCCAACTCGATCTCGTGCTGCTCCTGGGCGATCTCCCGGTTGAGGAAATAGTTCAGGATCGTCCTGATCGCGGCGATGGCCGCCAGCTTTCCGATCTCCTCGAACGACGGCGAGATCGCGGTACGCAACACGTCGGCGGCCAACTGGAACTCCAGGCCGAGCACCAGGAACCGGGCCAGCGTGAGCCGAACCGCCGAGAACTGGTTGATGTCACGCCGGGCCAGTGCCACCACGAATTTCACCGTCGCCACCACGGCGCCGATCATGATGACGACGGCGCCACCGGCCTCGATGAGCCGCACCATCGCATCGACCATGCCGCGCAACGCCGATTCGGGCAGGACCTCGAGGGCCAGCATCTGATGCATCTGCGTCCTCGCCGAGGAGCCGATCACGTGCCGCGGCTCTGGTCCCCGGCCGCTTCCATCGCCTCTTCCGCCTGCGGATCCTCACGACCTTTACGCGACTGCCGCAACCGGCGCTCCAGCCACGTGGCGAACCAGGACAGCGTGAAGTTCAACGAGATCATCAGCAACGCGATGACGATGAGGGCGGGAAGGTAGTTGCCGTAGGCCGAACCCACTGCAGTGCCCTGGCGCACCATTTCCACGAACGTGATCTGGTAGCCGATCGCGGTGTCCTTCAGCACCACCACCAGCTGCGAGATCAACACCGGCAGCATCGAGGTGACGGCCTGGGGCAACAGAATCGCCCGCATGGTCTGGCCCCAGGTCAGCCCCAGCGCTGAGGCCGCCTCGGTCTGACCCCGGGGAAGGGACTTGACCCCCGCGCGAACGATTTCCGCGATGACCGCGCCGTTGTACAACGTCAGCCCGGTGATGACGCCGGCCAGCGCCAACTGGCCGGAGGGGAACACCGCGTACACCGCGTACAGGAAATACGCGAAGATCATCATGATCAGCACGGGGACGGCGCGGAAGAACTCGACGATCACCCCGCATACCCCGCGGATGCCCGCATGTGCGGACAGCCGGCCCACCCCGAGGATGAAGCCCAGCACCAACGCGAGGACGATCGAGACCGCTGCTGCGGTGAGCGTGCCCTTCACACCGGGAAGGACGTAGGTGGTCCACAGGTTCGAGGTCAGGAACGGTTCCCACTTGGCCGCGGTGAGCTGACCGCGTTCCTGCAACTTGCCGAACACCAGCCAGGCGATGAGCAGCACCACCACCACCGTCACGCCGGAGATCAGTCGGTTGCGTACCCGCGCGCGGGGCCCGGGCGCGTCGAAGAGGACCGAGGAGCCTGCGCTCACTACCTGATCACCGCCAATCGTTTACCCAGCCAGCCGAAGAACAAGCCGGTGGGCAGCGTGAGGATGACGAACCCGAGCGCGAAGATCCCGCCGACCACCAGGACCGCCGCGGTGTCCTCGATCATTTCCTTCATCAGCAGCGCCGCCTCGAAGACCCCGATGGCCGAGGCGATCGTGGTGTTCTTGGTCAGCGCGATCAGCACGGAGCCCAGCGGGATGATCACAGCCCGAAATGCCTGCGGCAGCATCACGATGGAGAGGTTCTGTGAGAACGTCAGGCCCAGCGACCTGGCGGCTTCGGCCTGGCCGAGCGGCACCGTGTTGATCCCGGAACGCACGGTTTCACACACGAATGCCGCGGTGTAGACCGTCAAGCCGAGCGCCGCCAGCCGGAAGTTGCTGTCTTCGATGAACGTCGGTGAATCCCGGCCGGCCAGCGTGATGCCCAGGGTCTGCGACAGACCCAGCGAGCAGAAGATGATGATCAGCGTCAACGGAGTGTTGCGCACGACGTTGACGTAGCTGGTGCCCAGCCAATTCATCATCGGCACGGGTGACAGCCGCATCGCGGCCAACAGTGTGCCGAGGACCAGCGCGCCGATGCCCGCGAACACCGTCAGCTGAATCGTCGTCCAGAACGCCTCGAAGATCTGGTCCCGATACTCGCTGAATATCTCCACGGGCGGCCCTGTCTACCGTCGGCTGTCGGGCTCAGTTGTCCAGCGGCGGCGGGGTCGGCGCGGAGATCCCGGCCGGGCCCAGGTTCTTGTCGAAGGCCTCTTTCCAGGCGCCGCTCTCCTCCATCTTGAGCAACGCGTCATTGATCTGGGTGCGCAGTTCGGTGTCGCCCTTCTTCAGGCCGATGCCGTAGCGCTCCTCGGAGAACTGCTCACCGACGATCTTGAACGCGCCCGGATCCTGTGCGGCGTAGCCGGCCAGGATGACCTCGTCGGTGGTCACCGCGTCGACGGCGCCGTTCTTCAGCGCCTCGATGCACGCCGAGTAGGTGTCGTACTGCTGGAGCTGAACGCGGGGGAACTCGTCCTTGATCTTCTGCGCCGGGGTGGAGCCGGACACCGAGCACAGGATCTTGTTGTTCTCCAGATCGGCCGGGCCGTTGATGTCGTTGCTGTCCGAGCGCACGAGCAGGCTCTGACCGGTGATCAGGTACGGCCCGGCGAAATCGACCTTCTCCTTGCGGGAGTCGGTGATCGAGTAGGTGGCTGCGATGAAGTCGACCTGCCCGTTCTGGATCAGGGTCTCGCGCTGTGCCGACGGGGCCTCCTTCCACTGGATCTGCTCGGGGGTGTAGCCCAGCTCGCCGGCGACGTAGGTGGCCACGTCGACATCGAATCCGCTCATCGTGCCGTCGGGGTTGCGCATTCCGAGGCCAGGCTGGTCGAACTTGGTGCCGATGACGATCGAGTCGCTGTCACCGCCGCTGTCACCGCCGCACGCCACGGCGGCGAACGGGAGTGCGGCGGCCAGGGCGACAGCACCGATGACGCGCTTGGACAGCGATGTCGGGAACATGAGGATGTTTTCCTTTC
>CAXEZH010000058.1:0-37127 GCA_964000695.1 uncultured Mycolicibacterium sp.
CCCGGGCGGTGCCCGACGTGCCGAAGTGCGCGAGTCGGCTCCACACCATGGTGATGATGATCAGCGACGCGATCAGCGACAGGCCGAACATCGCGTAACAGCCGTAGAGCATGGTGGCCCGGCCAGGCCCCTCGGCCATGTGCGGGATCAGCAACCCGCCCGTGGCGGCGGCCACCATCGGCGGCACGACCGGCATCAGCCAGCCACCGAACGCGGCGTCGGGCTCCACCCGGTGCCGGGTGAACATCAGATACGGGATGCTCAGCGCCGTGACCAGCCCGCCGATCGTCCCGGCGATCCACAGAATCCAGGCCAGGTTCACCGCGGTGCGCATGCCGATCAGATCCACCCCGACGAGCAGCGCGCCGGATCCGACGGTCAGCAGCGCCATCGGGGCCGCGCCGTAGAAGTGCGCCATCTGCGGGTTGCGCGCGTGGCTGCGGGCCATCTCGGAGTTGCGCACCCAATGCGCGACTGTCGCCACGATCAGAACCACCAGCCACGTCGCCGCGATCACCCACACCACCTGCGCGAACGCCCGCAAACCCGGCAGGTGTACGGGCAGCGACGCGCCCGCGGTGGCGACGATCCCGGTTCCCATCACCGAGGCGAACCAGTTGGGGCCGAGGTAGTCGAGGATCGCGGGGCGACGTCCGGCGGGATCGGCAGGGCCGGCGGTGTCGGCGGTCATCCCGTCAGTATGGCCAGCGGTGAGCGCGCGCGAAATGCCGGTTGGGTGCGGCGTGTCGGGCGGGGACACGCGCGGCACGGTGCAGGGCGCGGCGCAGAACAGGGTGGAGGAAAACCCCCGCCGGACTCGCGGGAAAACGCCGTGTCCTCGGTGCGCGCTGATCCATAGGTTGGTGGGCATGGTCGTAACGAAAGACACCGCTGCGCCCGAAGCCCCGGCGGACACCGACACCACCGGCATCTCGGCCGGCGAAAGCCACGCCCGCCGGCCCCGCCCGATCGGCGTGGTGCCCACCGCCTCGCTCATCACCGGCGGCGCCCTGGCGGTGGTGTGGTTCTGGATCCCCCTCGGCATCGTCGTCCTCGGCATCTCGTCGATCCCAAGCATCATCGGGTTCGTCGTCGCCGCGGTGGTGTTCATCTACCTGATGCGGGGCATCGACTGGGTGGAGCGCATCCGCAGCGAAGCGGTGTTCGGGATGGGCATCGGCGTGCCTCCGCGCCGGCTGTCCTCCTACACCGGGTTCCAGCGTTGGGCGCACCAGCTCTGGCTGGATGTGAGCAGCGGGCGATTCTGGAAATCGGTCGCCCACCACTATCTGCGAATGATCTACGACGCGCTGGTCACTGGTTTGGCGGTGGCGCTGCTGGCGTTCGCGTTTCTGGCCCCGGCGGCCGCGGTGGTGATCGGCAACAGCGACCCGCAGGCCGGCTTGTCGTTCCTGCCGACACCGGTCGCGCTGCTGCTGGCCGCGGTGGCGGTCGCTGCGGCGGTGACGCTGCTGGTGTTCGCCCCGACGCTGGACGCGTCCATCGACCGCTGGCTGCTCAGCCCGTCGCCGACCACAGCACTGCAGAACCAGGTCAGTGCGCTGGCCGACGCCCGCGAGGGTGCGGTGACCTCGGCCCAGACCGAACGCCACCGCATCGAACGCGACCTGCATGACAGCGTGCAGCCGCGGTTGGTGTCGCTGGCGATGACGATCGGGCTGGCCCAGACCAAACTCGACACCGACCTGCCGGCGGCCAAGGCCCTCATCGGCGAAGCGCACGACGACGCCAAGAGCGCGTTGGTGGAGTTACGCAACGTCGTGCGCGGCATCGCCCCCACCATCCTGTCCGACCGCGGACTCGACGCCGCGCTGTCGGCGGTGGTGCAGCGGACGGTGAACGCGGGGATCCCGACCACGCTCAGCCTGCACCTGCCGCGGCGGCTTCCCGACGAGGTGGAGGCGTGTGCCTACTTCGTGGTGGCCGAGGCACTGACCAATGTGACCCGGCACGCCGACGCCTCGAACGCCGCGGTCACCGTCCGACTCGACGAATCATCCCAGCAGCTGCACGTCAGCGTCTTCGACGACGGGCACGGCGGGGCGCGGATCGTGGCGGACGACGGAAGCGGCGAAGCCACCGGGCTGCGTGGCCTCGACGAGCGGGTGCGGGCAGCGCGCGGCACGTTCACGGTGTCCAGCCCGGCCACCGGACCCACGATCATCACCGCGGTGCTGCCATGCGCATAGTGATCGCCGAGGACTCGGCGCTGCTGCGGGCCGGTATCGAGCGGATACTGACAGACGCCAGCCACGACGTCATCGCCGGGGTGCCCGACGCCACGAACCTGCTGCGGCTGGTCAACGACGAGCGCCCCGACCTGGCGATCGTCGACGTGCGGATGCCGCCGACGTTCACCGACGAGGGCATCCGGGCCGCCGCGCTGCTACGCAGCCAGAACCCCGATTCTGCAGTGCTGGTGCTGTCGCACTACGTGGAGGAACGCTATGCCGCCGAGCTGATCGCCTCGGACACCCGGGGATTCGGATACCTGCTCAAGGATCGGGTGGCCGACGTGCCCGCCTTCCTCGACGCTGTGCAGGTCGTCGGCAACGGCGGCACTGTGCTCGATCCGGAGGTGGTGTCTCAGATCCTGGTGCGCTCACACCGCCGAAACGCCCTCGATGCACTCACCCCACGCGAGCACGACGTGTTGCAGCTGATGGCCGAGGGCAGAACCAATTCGGCGATCGCCGCCGCCCTGCACATTTCGGTCGGCTCGGCCGAGAAGCACATCGCCTCGATCTTCACCAAGTTGGACCTGGCGCAGGACGAGAGCGAGAACCGCCGCGTGCTCGCCGTGCTGCGGTTCCTCGAATCGTGAACGTGCCCAGCCGCACCGGAAGGAATGATCTCTGATGACCACCCCTCTGCTCCTCCCCCCTGGACAACCTGCCGGGCAACCCACGGCGCCGCCTCCGCTGTCCCCCGGCGGACGTACCGCGGTGCGGGTCGGGCTGGTTGCACTCGCCGGCGTCCTGATCACCGCGGTCATCGTGTCGTTGGCGGGGTTCGCTTGGGGAGCAAGCCGATTCCGGGTGGTTGCCGACACGATCACGCTGCCGGCGACACTGCGCGCGCTGACTGTCGACACCGGGCCGGTGCCGGCGGTCATCCGGATCACCACCGATCGCGACGTCTCCGAGCCCCGCGTGGATCTGCGGTTGATCAGCCCCGCGCGGACGGACGTAGAGCCGTTGACGCTGGGCGCCGACGGCCGCAGCGCCCGGGTCAGTGTCAGCGCCGAGCCGGCACCGATGCTGCGCTGGGCCCGGGGCGGTGAGATCACGGTGGTGCTGCCGCCGCAGCTGGCGCGGGGGCTGGCGGTCACGACCGAGCAGGAGATGGGGGTGGTGATGGCCGACGCGGACGTCGATCAGCTCACCGCCCGCACCACCGACGGGGCGGTCGTGCTCAACGGGTCGGCACGTCGCATCGACATCACCAACGATCACGGTGACGTCGCCAGCCGCAACGCGATTTCGGTGGCCGAGTCGTTCCGGACCGTCACCGAGACCGGAGACGTCAGCGTCGACTTCGCCGCGGCTCCCGCCGTCGTCGACGTCGAGACCGGCGACGGCGATGTGGTCCTCGCGGTGCCCGATCCCGGCCCGTACGCGGTCAACGCCAGCACCGGCGAGGGGCGGGGCTCCACCGTGGTCTCCGTGCCGCAGACCCGGAACCGCGAAGATGCGGCGTCGGTGGTCACCGCCCGCTCGGAGACCGGGGACGTCGTCATCGAGGCGTTGCGCTGAACCCGATGGCTCAGTCGAGGATTCGCTCGGCTTCGCGCAGCCCGCTCAGGTAGGCGCCGTGCACGGTGGCGAAGAACTCCTCCTGGGTGGCCTCACCGGCGAAGTGCAACCGATCGCCCACCGGCTCGGCGAGGGGGCGCTGATCATCGGGGCTTGATCCCACCGCGAGAAAGCTGTAGGAGCCACGCGCGAACGGGTCGGCCGCCCAGCGGGTGACGAGCGCGCCGGTGGGCTCGGGCAGGCCCAGCGTGGCGCGCACCTGTTCGACCGCAGCCCGGTCAGAAAGCGCTTCGCGGTCAAGGGCATTCCCGGCGGCGCGCAGACCGACCAGCAGCGGCGTGTCGGAGAACCGCAGCCCGTTGACCACATCGCTCACCGGCGCGTCGGCGCCCACGACGCCGAACACATCGGGTTCGGCGGCCCAGTGTGGCTCGTCGAACCTCAGCACGACCTTGTCGAGTAGACCGAAGCCCAGACGCTGGATCGCCTGCGACTTCGCCTCGGGTAGCGGCGGATCGAACGCGATGGCACCGGTTTTGAGCACACCCAGGGGCACGGTGACGATCACCCGGTCGGCCGTGACCGTGCCCTGCGTCGTCGTGAGCGTGACGGTGGTGCCGCGGTGGTCGATGCGGGTGACGGCCGTGTCCGGTCGGATCTGCAGGCCCCGGGACAGATGCGCCACCAGCTGGCCGTAGCCGTTGGGCAGCAGCACATCCGGACCGTCGAGTTCCCCCTCCTGGCCGAACCACCGCAGCGACAGCTCGGCGGGATCGGCAGCGTACTCGGCGGTGACCGTCGAGGTGATCAACCACTGGATCAACGGATCGTCGATGTCCACGTAGCGCGCCAGCACGTCGGCCAGCGACGTCTCCGGTCCGGCATCGGCGCCGGCGCGGTAGATCTCCCCCATCGCGTCCGCCCAGGCGGCCCCCGCCGCCTCCACGTCGGCGTCCGGGACCGGCTGGGCCCGGTCGAGCACCATGACGTTCTCGAAGTCGGTCTCCACGGTGTCCGCGCCGACCTCGGCGACCAGGTCCATCAAGGGGTTGTCCTGCGTCCCGTGGATCCACGCCGCGCCCAGGTCGACGGGCACGCCCAGCGAGGTGTCCGTCCACGTGCGCCCACCGATCCGGGGACGCGCCTCGAGCACGGTCACCATGACGCCGGCGTCGGCCAGGCGCCGCGCCGCGGCGAGTCCGGCCATCCCGGCGCCGACGACGACGACGTGCTCGCCGGACCCGCCCGAGGTCTCGTTCATGCACGCGCCCATCCACGGCGCTACCGCCAGCACGCCCGCACCGAGGGTGAACGCCCGGCGTGTGAGCGGCGGCATCAGTGCACTCGAAGCTGCTCGACGATCTGGGCTGCCGGCGCGGACACCGCCTTGTCGAAGCCGCTGCCCGCCCAGACGCTGGTTCCGTGCGGGTCACCGGCGCGCACCGCGGCCGCGCGCACGGGGCCGGTCAGGTAGTGCACCTCGGGATATCCGAACGGCGCCTCGGCCTCGTGCTCGTCGATGAACCGGTTGCGCAGTCCCCGCGCGAACCGACCGGAAAACGCCTTGGTGACAGTGGTTTCGGTGAATGCCGGGTCAGTCAACGCCGCGCGGTGCACAGCACTGCTGCCGGCCTCGTCGGCCAACAGGAATGCGGTGCCAAGTTGCGCGGCGACAGCACCGGCGCGCCGCACCCGGTCCACGTCTGCCGCGGTCATCAACCCGCCGGCCGCCACGACCGGCAGGTCGAGTCCGGCGACGAGGGTGGCCACCAGGTCGTCGAGCGGAACATCGGACGGCGTCGCGATCGGGTCGAAGGTGCCGCGGTGCCCGCCCGCCGACGGTCCCTGCGCGACCACGCAATCCACGCCCACCCCGGCGGCCTGGCGGGCCTCGGCCAGCGTGGTGACCGTGGCCGCGGTGGCGATGTTTGCCGCGGACAGGCGGCGGCGTTCGTCGGCGCTGGGCAACCCGAACGTGAACGACACCAATGCCGGCCGGATATCGAGCAGCACCTCGAGCTTGGCGGTCCAGTCGTCGTCGCTGAACCTGGGCGACCCGAGCTCGGCGCCGTAACGGTGGGCGTCCGGTGACAGCGCCGCGGCGTAGCGATCGATCGACTCCGGGGTGGCCGCGCTGGGGTGCGGCACGAACAGGTTGGCGCCGAGCGGGCCGGAGGTGAGCTCGGCTGCCGCGCGCAACCGCTCGGCGAACACGTCGGCGCTGAGATAACCGGCGGCGATGAAGCCGAGCGCGCCGGCGTTGCTGCCGGCGGCGGCCAGCTCGGGCGTCGACGGTCCGCCCGCCATCGGCGCGATGACGATGGGGGCAGTGAGGTCGCGCACGTCGAACACCACACCGTGTTCCTACCACGGGGGCCGCGTCTGCTTCCGCGATGCTGGTCGACACAGGCGGGGATCCGCGCCCGGCAGGACGCCCAGCGCCCTAATTGTCCTGATGCCCGCGCGCCTCTTCCTGGCGGCGGTAGTCGTCGGCGAAAGCGCGGACGTGGTCGGGCAGTACCCCGGCGGCGACGTCGGCCAGGCTGGTCTGCTCGAGCACCGAGCGCATGCTGGCCCGAAGGGCGCGCCAGACGTCGGTCAACGCGGCCGTGGGGCCCGAGTACGGCAGGTCGCCGAGGCCGATGTCACGCACGCTGGCCAGCGGTCCGTCGATGCAGCGAAGCACGTCGGCGATGCTGATGTCGGCCGCCGGTCTACTGAGTTCGTAACCGCCGTCGCGGCCCCGGTGGCTGCGGACCAGCCGGTCGGTGCGCAGGTCGGACAGGATGTCGACGAGAAACTGGGCGGGGATCTGCTGCGCCCTGGCCAGATCGTCGGTCTTGACGAGAGCGCCGGCCTCGGCGGTCGCCAGTTGGATCATGGCGCGGACGGCATACTCCGCCTTCGCCGACATCCGCATGGCGCCAGATTAGTCGGGCAGGTCGGCGGATCCGGGGACCACCACGGCGAACAGGTCGGCCATCGCGGCCAGGCTGGCGCTCTGCATCGCTGCGGCGGGCACCGGTTGCCCATCCGTCCCGGGCAGGGCGCGGGTCGCGGTCGCACCGGCCACCACGGTCGGCGCGTAGCCGAGGTTGAACCCGCCGCGGGCAGTGGAGTTGACGCACATGTGCGTCATGAAACCGGCCAACACGAGGTTCGAGGCCCCGACCGCCTTGAGCCGGTCGTCGAGGTCGGTCTGGACGAACGCATTCGGATAGCTCTTGACGACCACGGGCTCGCCCTCGCGCGGGGCGACCCGGTCGACGATGGCGCCGATCTCGGCATCGATGTCGTAGGGCGAGCCGACCCCGCCGTTGTGCTGGATGTGGATCACCGGAACGCCCGCGGAGCGGGCCCGGTCCAGCAGCGCCGCCACCTCGTCCAGCGCAGCATCCACCCCCTCGAGTTCCATCACCCCGCGGGTGTAGGTGTTCTGGCAGTCGATGAGGACCAACGTCGAGTCGGCCAGCGGGGCAGGCGCCGCGGGCATCCCCTCCAGCGCGCGCAGGGTGTTCAATTCAGACACGGTTTCAGCGTAGTGCGCGGTTGGGTGGCCGCGGTCCGGATCAGGTCCGCGATACGGTCAGCACGGCCCGGCCAGTTCGGGCACCGCGGTGTTCTAGATCGTCAGCGTTGTGAGCTCTTCGATGTCATCGGCATTTCCGTCGAGGACGACCGGCGGGAGCGGCTGCTGATCGTTCTCGTAGACGCCGGTCGGCTCCCTGCCATCGGTTCGCGGCGTATCGAAGTACACGTCCCGCAGAATCCAGGTGGTATTTCCCATCGTCACGGTGAAATCGCCCCAGTATCGGTAGACCGGTTGTTCCGCGAAGACTCTCGACTCAAAATGTGGCCGCACGGTGATCGTCAGGGATTCGGTGAACGTGTGGGTGCGCGTCCAGCTCTGGCTGAACGTTGTGGTGATCTCGCTGTTGACGATCTCGAAAACCTTGAACGAGGCCTTGGCACTGATCTGGACGCTGGACGTTTCGGTCTGGGTGTCGGTGATCTGCAACTGCCGGGTCAACGGCGCGTCGTCTGGATTCCTGATGGTAGTCCCGACCTGATGCCGCAGGCCCAGCGTCCGTTCTTCCCGCGTCGGCTTGAAGTTGCACTTGGCCAGCGATCCCTGGGCGCAGAGGTCGTTGAGAATCTCCGCCTGTTCCTGCCCCTGCCCTGCGGGCACTTCGATGATCGTGCCGGGCGGGTCGTTGAATTCGATGATCTGCAAGGCGCCCTTGATGGCCCGCGTACAGGTACCTCCGGCCGCCGCGCAGCTGATGTTCCCCAGACCCACATCGTTGACGGTCACAGCAGAGATCTCGTAGTAGACGGTTTCTGTGGCCGAAGGGGCCATGAACGCCAGGGTGTACTGGTTGCGCCCGAAAGGCGGGGTGTCCAGTGCATATCCGACGGACCGACCCGGTTCGATGATGGTCGCCACGCCCGGGCCCTTGATCGCGCTCGGCGGCAGTTCCCTGAGGTAGTTGAGGTAGACACCGCTGAGATTGATGACCTTCAGCGGGTACTGCGAGAAGTTGTACACCGTGATGGCCGGTAGCACGTAACCGACCAGTTGTGCGCCGATTGCGGGAGCGCCGGGCTGCAGCGACACCACCGACAGCGAATTGGACTCGAAGTTCGGCACGAAGAGTTCTGCGCCGTCCGGCCTCACGGCGACTGCTCCAGGGTTGGATCCGACCGCAATGCTGGTGACAGTGGCGCTGGCCAGTTCGATGACCGCCACGGCGTTCGTGCCGTCGTCCGCGACGAAGAGTCGTTGCCCGTCCGGGCTGACGGCGAGTGCCGAAGGGCTGGACGACACGTAGAACGTGTTCGTGATCGTCTGCGTCCCGGTGTCGATCGCGGTGACCGTGCCGTTTTGGAAGCCGGCGACGTAGACCACCCGGCCGTCGGGACTCGTGGCGACCGCTGTGGGGCTGGTCCCGGCCGGAAGATCCACGGTCGCGACGACGATGCGCTCAGCCGTGTCGATCACCGACACTGTGTCGGTGCCTGTATTGGCTACGTAGACGCGAGACCCATTGGATGCGAACGCGAGTCCGCCCGGCGCTGAGCCCGCGGGCAGAGCGAGCCGCGCGATCACGGTACCGAGTTCCGTGTCGATGACCGCCACGCTGTCACCGCCGAAGTCCGTCACGTACAGCCGCTGACCGTCAGGACTGAGCGCCAGTCCGGACAACACGGTGTCGGCGGGCACCAAACCGATCCCGATGGTCTTGACCACCGTCTCGGTCTCGGTGTCGATCACGGCGACGCTGTTGCCGTAACCCCCTGCAACGTAGACCGTCTCGCCGTCGGGGCTGACCGCCAAGGCCAGCGGGTAGTTGCCCACATCGGAGATGGTGGCGGTCACCCGCCTGGTTGCCGTGTCGATGATGGACAGCGAATTGGCGTCGGCGTTGGTGACGTAGGCCGTCTTCCCGTCGGCGCTGAGCGCCACCGCTGACGGGCCGGAGCCGACCTCGACGGAGGCGACCGGCGATTCCGTGACCGTGATATCGACCGAGATCTCGGTCTTGTTGAACCAGTTCAATCGCCAGCGTCCGTCAGCATCGATCACGATCAGAGCACGCACGTTGTCGGCCACCTGCACCGTGAAGACGTCACGCCCGCCACTGTCGGCGAACGAGGTGTCGGGCGAGTAGGTGAAGCTCCCGTCGGGGTTGACCACCACATCCCCTTTGGCGGGGCTGCCGGTGACCACGTAGGACAGATGATGACCGTCGGGATCGGTCGCACCCACCGCTCCGACGATGGCACCGGCCTCGTTCTGGCTTATCTGGATGGGCGACGCAGTGGGAGCCCGGTCGAACAACGCGTAACGGGTTTGGCGGCGCGCCCACTCGAGCAAGCCGGCGAAAAGGGAGCTCGGCGACGTGTCGAGCGGACTGCTACCGGTCGACCCGGTTCTCATCGCCGTCACCGGTACCGAGAGCGCGACCGATTCGACTCGGCGCTCCGCTTCGATCGGTGCCGCACTGGTCGCCGCAGCCCTCGCCGCCGTGACCGTTGCGACCGGTGGGGCTGTCAGCGGCAAGACGGTGGACGCGATCGGCTCAACGAGGTCGTCGTCGACAACGTCGTCCTGCACATCGGCTGAGGCTGTGACGTGCGGTTCCGGGGCGACCAACCCCTCGTCGTCATCCTTATCCGTTGACGCTGCCGAGTCCCCGATCGTTGTACCGAGGTCATCCGTCGCTTCGACGGTAATTTGCTCATCGGCGTCTTCGACGTTCAGTTCCTCCTCGATGGAGTCCTCGTCGACCCCGTCCGACTCCTCGACATCTGCCTCCCCACTCGACGCCTCGGCCGAATCCGGGTCCTCACCCACATCGGTGGACGAGTCGGACGTCGACGCGTCCGAAGACGACGCACCCGAGGACGATGGGGACGACGCATCGCTGGTCGAATCGGTGTCGGAGTCCGATGTCGCATGGGCCGACGCTGGGGTCGCCGCTAGCGTCATCCCTGCCACCACGATGGGCGCCGCCGCCCAAGGCGCCGCCTTATGGAGCCACGCCAACCGCTTGCGTTCCATCGCTTCCCCGATCTGGTCACCGGCATCAAGATCAGAAATTACGTTAGCGATATATTTGCCACATACAAACGCGATCGAGAGGTATTTTCAGAGAATTCACCTTGCGGCGCGCGGCGACATCACCGCCTCCGGCTGTTCATCACCTCGACAGATGTCGGTGGACAGCGATCACCGGGACGCCGACAAGCCGACAGGGCCGAGCGAGCCGTCACGTTTCCCGACACTGCGCCCACTCCCTGGTGCGCGAACACGACAGACAGGCCGGGGATCGGGCAGCCGACCCAGGCCCTCGTCGGCCCCGTGCGAGTCCGCGAGGCTGGATGCGCGCTGCGGTGCCGATCAGCCTGCTGTGACGGCCAGCACGGCCTCGGCGAGCTCGGGGCGACAGACGATCAGGTCGGGCAGCTTGGAGTCACGCTGGTTGTAGATCAGCGGAGAGCCGTCGATGCGGGAGGTGTGCAGGCCCGCGGCGCGGGCCACCGCCACCGGCGCGGCCGAGTCCCACTCGTACTGGCCGCCGGCGTGCACGTAGACGTCCGACAGACCCTGTACCACCGAGGCCACCTTCGCTCCCGCCGAACCCATCTCGACGAGTTCGCCGCCCAACGCCTCCTTGACCGCCAGCGCGACGGCCGGCGGACGGGTCCGGGACACGACGATCCGCGGCACGGCGGGCGAGGGTGGGGGTGCGGCCACAGACGGTGTCGCCAGCGTGATGTCTTGGGCGGGAAGTGCCACCGCCCCCGCAACGAGTTCGCCGGCCTCCCACAGCGCGACGTGCACCGCCCAGTCGGTGCGGTCGAGTTCGGAGAATTCCCGGGTGCCGTCGAGGGGGTCGACGATCCACACCCGCTGCGCGGACAACCGCACCGGGTCGTCGACACCCTCCTCGGAGAGCACGGCGTCGCCGGGACGCTCGGCGGCCAGCGCCGCCATCAGGAAATCGTGGGAGCGCTTGTCCCCCGCCGCTTTCCGGTCCTCGGCGCTAGCGTCGGCGAACTCTGTGCGCACGTCGAGCAGCAGGCGGCCGGCTTCACTGGCCAGCAATGCCGCCAGTTCATGATCGGTCACTGGCCGCGGCTCTCGAGCATCTCGATGACCGCTGCGGCCAGTTCGTCGGGGCTGCGCTCCGGGGTCAGCCGCAGGTCGGGGTTCTTCGGCCGCTGGTAGGGACTGTCGATCCCGGTGAAGTGCGTGATCTCACCAGAGCGGGCTTTGGCGTAGAGCCCCTTGGGATCGCGTCGTTCACAGTCGTCGAGCGGAGTGTCGCAGAACACCTCGAAGAACTCGACACCGGCTTCGTCGGCCACGGTGCGCGCCAACTCCCGATGCTCGGCCAGCGGACTGATGGCGGGTACCAGCACCACCTGTCCGGAGTCGGCGAGGATGGCCGCCACATGTGCCAGGCGTCGCAGGTTCTCCGACCGGTCGGCCATCGAGAAGCCGAGGTCGGCGTTGAGTCCGTGGCGCAGGTTGTCGCCGTCGAGAACGTAGGCGGGAACTCCTTTTTCGAGCAGCTTCTGCTCGACCAGCATGGCCACCGACGACTTGCCCGATCCGGACAGGCCGGTGAACCACACCATCCGGCCGGTGCTGAGCCTGTCCTCGGAGGTACACAGGGAGTCGTGGCGCACCGTGTTGGGGCTGGCGGTCCGCGCGCTGACATTGGGGAGGATCATGCCGGCGGCAACGGTGACGTTGGTGTTCGGATCGATCAGGATGAACGAACCGGTCGCGGCGATGCGGCTGTATTCGTCGATCAGCAGCGGAACCTGAGAGCGCAGCGAAATCCGCCCCAGCTCATTGAGTTTCAGCGCGGTCGCGGACTTGTCCCGGTGCAGCGTGTTGACGTCGAGCCGGTAGTCCAGCCCGGACACCTTCACCCGGGTGGTCCGGGTGGTGTGTTTGATGACGTAGTCACGCCCGGGCTCCAGCGACGCGTCGTCGGCCATCCAGCAGACGGTCGCGTCGAAGTCCTGGGTGATGCGCGGCTGGTTGTTGGGCCGCGCGATCATGTCACCGCGGGAGATGTCGATGTCGTCGGTCAGGCTGATCGACACCGCCATCGGCGGGAACGCTTCGTCGACCGGGCCGCCGGGACTTTCGATCGCGGCGATCTGAGATGTCTTACCGGCGGGCAACACCACGACCTCGTCGCCGACGCGCATGACGCCGCTGGCCACGCTGCCGGCGTAGCTGCGGTGGTCGTGGTGGTCGCGGGTCTGGGGACGGATCACATACTGCACCGGGAAGCGGACGTCGACCAGGTTGCGGTCGCCGGCGACGTAGACCTCCTCGAGGTGGCTCAGCAGGCACGGACCGTCGTACCACGGCGCCGCGTCGGACTTGCTGACGACGTTGTCGCCGTTGAGCGCTGACAGCGGGATGGTCGTCACGTCGTGGACGTCCAACCGTGCGGCGAAGTCGTGGAAGTCGTCGCGGATCTTCTCGAATTTCTCGCGGTCCCAGTCGATCAGGTCCATCTTGTTGACCGCCAGCACGATGTGCTGGATGCCCAGCAGCGAGGCCAGGAAGGCGTGCCGGCGCGACTGTTCGAGCAGTCCGTGGCGGGCGTCGACCAGCACGATCGCCAGCTGTGCGGTCGAGGTGCCGGTGACCATGTTGCGGGTGTACTGGATGTGCCCGGGCGTGTCGGCGATGATGAACTTGCGCTTGGCAGTGGCGAAGTAGCGGTAGGCCACGTCGATGGTGATGCCCTGTTCGCGCTCGGCGCGCAGCCCGTCGGTGACCAGCGCCAGGTCGGTGAAGTCGTGGCCGCGCTCACGCGAGGTCCGCTCGACCGACGCCAGCTGGTCTTCCATGACCGCCTTGGAGTCGAACAGCAGCCGGCCGATCAGCGTGGACTTGCCGTCGTCGACCGATCCCGCCGTCGCGATGCGCAGCAGGGTGGCGGCGGGCTTGGTCAGCGTCGCTTCCGCGGCGGCCCGAGTCTCCGTCGTACTCATCAGAAATCCCCCTCGCGCTTGCGGTCTTCCATCCCCGCCTCGGAGATGCGGTCGTCGGCACGGGTGGCTCCGCGTTCGGTCAGCCGTGACACCGCGGTCTCGGCGATCACCTCCGCCACGGTGGCGGCTTCGGATTCCACACAGCCGGTGCAGGTGACGTCGCCGACCGTGCGGAACCGCACCGACTTCTCGATGATCGGCTCGTCCTCACGGGGCTGCAGATACTCGTGTACCGCCAGCAGCATTCCGTCGCGCTCGAACACCTGGCGCTTGTGCGCGTAGTAGATCGAGGGCAGCGTGATCTTCTCCGCGCCGATGTAGGACCAGATGTCGAACTCGGTCCAGTTCGACAGCGGAAAGGCCCGGATGTGTTCACCCTTGCGGTGCCGACCGTTGTAGAGGTGCCACACCTCGGGGCGTTGGTTCTTCGGGTCCCACTGGCCGAACTCGTCGCGGAAGCTGAACACCCGCTCCTTGGCGCGGGCCTTCTCCTCGTCGCGGCGGGCGCCACCGAACGCGGCGTCGAACTTGTTCTCCCGGATGCCGCGCAACAACGTCACGGTCTGCAGCGGGTTGCGGGACGGTCCGTTGTCGACGACCCTCCCGGCGGCGATGTCATCTTCGACGCTGGCGACGACCAGGCGCACGCCGTGTTCGGCCACCAGGGCGTCGCGGGTGGCGATGACTTCTTCGAAGTTGTGCCCGGTGTCGACGTGCATGACCGGGAACGGCAGCCGGCCGGGCTTGAACGCCTTGATCGCCAGATACAGCATCACGATCGAGTCCTTGCCGCCGGAGAACAGCAGCACGGGCCGCTCGAACTCGGCGGCGACCTCTCGGATGATGTGGATCGCTTCGGCCTCCAGCGCGCGCAGGTGGCTGAGCTCGTAACGCCCGGCGTTGTGGACGATCTCTTCAGTGGCTGTCATATTTCCCCGTAAAGTTGGTACAACTGACCAGATTTATGGTGTTAGTCGGAATTATGGCCGCGGTCGGAGCTACTGTCAACGTGCGGGCGCCCGAGCCCGGGGTGCGCGACGGCGAGTCGCGCACCCCGGGCTCCGAGCGTCAGGACTGCAGGTCGTACACGGTGGTGCCGCCGACGTCGACCGGGGTGAACGTCTGCTCGACCCACTCCGTGATCTCCGTCGACGCGCCGCTCCCCCCGCCCGGGCCACCCGGACTGCCGGGTCCGCCCGGGCCGCGGTCCGAGGCGATGAAGTACCGCACCTGCCCGTCGGCGACGTAGCCCTGGAACTGCTCCAGGGTGGGTGAGTCGTCGCCGCCGGTGAACCCGCCGATCGCCATCACCGACGCGCCGGTCCGCAGCGCGAGGTCGGCCGTGCCCATCGATCCGACGCCGGCGGCCGCCCAGCGGGTGTCGGTGGCGGTGAGCATCGCCTGCAATTCGGCGTTGTCGGCAATCGACCGTGCCGGCCCACCCCGCCCGCGCGGCCCGCCCGGTCCATCCGGTCCGCCCGGTCCGCCGTGTTGGGCCGCCGCCGGCCCGGACATGGTGCCCGGGCCGGTGCTGATGTGCGACGCGGTCTGGACGGCGTACGCCGCGGGTGCTGCGGCGGCGGCCACCAGCGCCGCGGCGGCGACCCCGACGGCCCACCGGCCCAGCCGGTGCGCCCCGGCCGCGATCACGGCGGCCGTGACGACCGAGACCACCAACACCACCCAGCGCAGCCACGGGAACCAGTCCGGTGCGCGGTCGAGCAGGATGAACGCCCAGACCCCGGTCGAGGCAGACATCGCAGCCAGTGTCAGCCGCGGTCCCCGGAAGCGTCTGCCGCGCCACAGTTCGGCGGTGCAGATGCTGACCAGCGCCGCGACCGCCGGCGCCAGGGCCACGGTGTAGTAGGGGTGGATGATGCCGTCCATGAAGCTGAAGACGGCTCCGGTGACGACGAGCCAGCCGCCCCACAACAACAGGCCGGCCCGCACAAACGCGGTGCGTGCGGTGCGGCGGGTGAACCAGAGCCCGGCTACCAGCCCGATCACCGCCGCAGGCAGCAACCAGGAGGCCTCAGTCCCCATCGACGCGCCGAACAACCGGGTGAGGCCCGGATCGCCCCCGAAGAACAGGTTCGCGCCACCGCCCGGTCCGCCCCCGGGGCCGCCATCGCCCGGACCGCCGACGGGGCCCTCCCCGCCCGTCACACGCTGAATACCGTTGTATCCCAAAGCAAGCTGCAGCAGGCTGTTGTCGGTGGATCCGCCGATGTAAGGCCTCGAGTCGGCCGGCCAGAGACTGACGAGCATCAGGAAGGAGCCCGCGGTCGCGATCATCGCGGCCGCTCCCGCCGCGAGTTTGCCGACGCGGTGCCACAGACCGACAGGTGCGGCGACCAGGAACGCCAGCGCGAAGCCGGGAACGACGAGGAACGCCTGCAGCATCTTGGTCAGAAACGCCAGTCCCAACACCACTCCCGCCAGCACGATCCACCGGGAACGGGCCGATTCGATCGCCCTCACCATCAGATATGCCGCGATCACCAGCAGCAGCACCAGCAGCGCGTCCGGGTTGTTGTACCGGAACATCGACGCCGCCACCGGCGTCACCGCCAGAGCCGCACCGGCGATCAACCCCGCGCCCGGACCGCTGACCCGCCGCACCGCCGCGTACAGCACCCCCACGGACGCAACCCCCATCAGCGCCTGCGGCAGCAGCATGGTGAACGGCGTGAAACCGAACAGCCGCCCCGACAGCGCCATGACCCACAGTGCGGCGGGTGGTTTGTCGACCGTGATCGCGTTGCCGGGATCCAGCGACCCGAACAGCCACGCGGTCAGGTTCTGCGTCCCGGCCTGTGCTGCCGCCGCGTAGTACGGGTTGGCCCACCCGGCCGACCCCAGTCCCCACAGGTAGAGCACCGCGGTGGCGGACAGCAGCGCCACGACCCCGAGGGTGACCCAGCGCGGGCGTTCCGGGTCGCCGAGGTCGGGGTCAGCCGGCACGTTGCGTCCGTCAAGCGTGAGCGTCATCGTGAGATTCCTTCTTCTCGGTTGCGGCCGGGATGAAAGACCCAGCCGCGCAGCAGCACGAACCGGACCGCGGTGGCCACCAGGTTGGCCCCCACCAGCACGGCGAGTTCGGTCACGTGGTGCGCGTCGGGCGCCAGCGCGTGCAGCAGGCCAAGCGCACCGCTGGTGACGGCCAGCGCGATGCCGAAGACGATCAACCCCTCGGCGTGATGTCGGGCCACCCGGGGACGACCCGAGACGCCGAAGGTGAACCGCCGGTTCGCGGCGGTGTTACCTATCGCGGTGAGCGCCAACGCGATGGCGTTGGCCAGCGCAGCGCCGGTCCATCCCTGCAGCAGAAGGAACAGCAGCACATAGACGACCGTGGAGGCGACGCCGACCGCGCCGAATCTCACCCCGTGCCGCAGCAACGAACCGGGCGCGGCCGGCCTCGTCGAACCGAGCTGCGCCGCGATCACGTGCACCGGAATCGTCCCGGTGGCCAGCCCGCGCACCAGTCGCCCTACTCCCTTGAGGTCGGCAGCGGCGGTGGCGAGGATGTCGACGCGACTGTCGGGGTCGTCGACCCAGTCGACAGGGACCTCGTGAATGCGCAGTCCGCAGCGCTGGGCGAGCACCAGCAACTCGGTGTCGAAGAACCACCCGGTGTCCTCGACGTGGGGCAGCAGCAGCGCCGCGACGTCAGCACGGATGGCTTTGAAGCCGCACTGGGCGTCCGAGAAGCCGGCCGCCAGAGTCGATTTGAGAATCAGGTTGTAGCACCGCGAGATGAACTCCCGTTTCGGGCCGCGATGCACCCGCGCGCCGCGACCCAGGCGGGTGCCGATCGCCAGGTCGGAGTGGCCCGAGATCAACGGTGCCACCAACGGAGCCAGTGCCGCCAGGTCGGTGGACAGATCGACGTCCATGTACACCAGCACGGCGGCGTCGGAGCGCGACCAGACCCACCGCAGAGCGCGGCCGCGGCCCTTTTCCTCCAACCGCACGACCCGCACGTCGGCCAGCTCCGCGGCCAGGCGCGCGGCGATCTGGGGGGTGTCGTCGGTGCTGGCGTTGTCGGCGATCGTGATCCGAAACCGGAACGGCATCGCGTCGGCGAGGTAGGCGTGCAGCCGGTGCACCGAGTCGGTCAGCGCGCTCTGCTCGTTGTACACCGGCACGACGATGTCGAGCACCGGTGCTCCGACGTTGCGGGCGGCCCGCGCCGCGTCGGGCCGCGACCTGAACGACGGCCGTTCACAACGGGACTCGAGATCAGTTGCTGTCATGACATCCATGCTCGATGGACCGGGTGTGCTCACCGTTGGCTCGGGCTATGCGCCGGCTGTGAGATCTGCGGGGGGGTCGCAGCGCCCTGCATCGGCTCGGCGGTGGTCGCAGGGGTCACCGCTCGATCGTCTGGGACGTCGCTAGGCCCCGGGTGAGGCGGAGCTGTGCGCCGACTGTGAGTGCCGCGGCAACGTGACCACGAATTCGGTTCTGCCCTGCGCACTGTCGACGCCGATGGTTCCTGCGTGAGCGCGCACCACGGCATCCACGATCGCCAGACCCAGACCGGTGCTGCCGCCGCGCCGGGAGCGCGAGGTGTCGCCGCGGGCGAATCGTTCGAAGACCTCGGGCAGCAGCGTCTCCGCGATGCCCGGCCCGTCGTCGGTGACGGTCAGCACCACCGCACCGTCGTCGGCGACACGCAACGCAGTGGTCACCGAGGTACCGGGTGGGGTGTGGGTGCGAGCGTTGGCGAGGAGGTTGGCGAGCACCTGGTGCAGACGAGGCTCGTCACCGTCGACGACGACCGGTTCGTCGGGAAGGTCGAGTTCCCACGTGTGCTCAGGGCCGGCGACATGGGCGTCGCTGACCGCATCGACGACGAGTCGGGTCAGGTCGACCGGATCGCGGTCCAGCGGCCGGCCGGCATCGAGTCTGGCGAGCAGCAGGAGGTCTTCGACCAGCCTCGTCATCCTGGCCGTTTCGGATTCGACGCGGTCCATCGCGTGGGCGACCTCGGCGGGCAGATCGCCGTGGCGGCGTTGCGCCAACTCGGTGTACCCACGGATGGCAGCCAGCGGGGTGCGCAACTCGTGGCTGGCGTCGGCGACGAATTGACGGACCCGCGTCTCACTGGCGTGGCGCGCCGACAATGCGCTCGCGATCCGGTCGAGCATCCGGTTCAGCGCCGCTGCGAGTTGACCGACCTCGGTGTGCGCCGCCGCGGGGTCGACCGTCACGATCGGCGTCGGGAGCGACACCTCGCCGCGATCCAACTCGAGGTCGGCAACCTGTTGCGCTGCCGCGGAAACCCGTGCCAGCGGGTCGAGTTGGCGGCGCACGATGACCCCCCCGGCTGCGGCGGCGGCCAGCAGCGCCACCCCCGCGACGACGGCGAAGATCACCGTGACCCACATCAACGTGTCGTCCACGTCGGTGGTCGGCATTCCGGTGACCACGGTGAGCCCGATATGGCGGGGCTGCAGGGCGATCACCCGGTAGCGGCCCAGCCCGTCGACCTCGACCGTGGTGGGCTGACCGTCGTTGCGCACTGCTGCGAGTTGTTGCGCTGCAGCAGAGGAGATTTGAGCACGGGCACCATCGGCGGTGATGACGCCGGCGGTGAGCGGACGTCCGCCGGCGACCACGGCTCCAACGGTGCCGACGGCCTGACCCGGCGCGTTGAGGAATTCCGGACCAGGCCCGGCGGCGGGCGCAGGCAGGCCGGGCGGCGGACCGGGTGGCGGCCCGAGCATCAACCCGGGTGGGCGCCGTTCGGGCCGCCCCATGCCCGGGGGCGGGGGTGGCCCGAACTCGAAGATCACGGCCGACCTGTTGCCGGCCTCGACGACCTGCTCGTCGAGCTGGTTCATCAGAAAGCGTTGCAGCGCGAACTCCGTCGCGAGGCCGATGGCCGCACACACCACGGCCAGCAGCGCGATGAGGGTGACCAACAGCCGGGTGCGCAGCGACCAGCTTCGCGGTGACCGCAGGATCGCGCGCCGGGGTTCAGCGCGCGGGTTTGAGGACATACCCCGCACCGCGCAGCGTGTGGATCATCGGCTCGCGCCCGCTGTCGATCTTCTTGCGCAGATATGACACGTACAGCTCGACGATGTTGGACCGGCCACCGAAGTCGTAGCTCCACACCCGGTCGAGGATCTGGGCCTTGCTCAGTACCCGTTTGGCGTTGCGCATCATGAAGCGCAACAGCTCGAACTCCGTCGCGGTCAGCGAGATGATCTCGCCGGCGCGGGTCACCTCGTGGCTGTCCTCGTCGAGAACGAGATCACCGACGACGAGCTTGGCACCATCGGACTCGGCGGTCGCCACGCCGGTGCGGCGCAGCAACGCCCGTAGCCTCAACACCACTTCCTCGATGCTGAAAGGCTTGGTCACGTAGTCGTCGCCCCCGGCGGTCAGCCCCGCGATGCGGTCCTCGACCGAGTCCTTGGCGGTCAGCAGCAGCAGCGGCAGGCCGGGGATCTGCTCGCGCAGTCTTCCCAGTACCTCCAGCCCGCTCATGTCGGGCAGCATCACGTCGAGCACGACCACGTCCGGCGGGGTCTGCTTGGCCGCGGCGATCGCGCCGGCGCCGTCGCCGGCCGTCGAGATCTCCCAGCCCTCGTACCTCAGTGCCATCGAGACCAGTTCGGCCAGGACCGGCTCGTCGTCGACGACGAGCACCCGGATGGGACTGCCGTCGGCGCGCCGCATCGTGACGCGCACGTCGCCGGTCGCGGCGACATGGGAAAACTCGGGCACGACCCCATTATGTGTCCGGGCCGTAGGCGGGTCCTGTGCCGTGGCTATGTGCACGCTGTGAAACGGTGCCCGTCGGCCGCCTGACGAGCACGCCTACCCGACGCTGAGCCCACGCACAGCGGGCGCCAATCGGCCGGCATCGAGGTGGGCAGCCGAGTTCGTCGACCCACCTGCCCCGCTGACGGACCGGCGCGCCGGAGTGGGCATCGGTGGGCCGGGCCGCGGCATTTCTCCTACCCTGTCGGGATGCAGCCCAGCGGTGGAACCACCGGATGACCCGTTTCCTGACGCGTCGGCTGCTCAACTACGTGGTGCTGCTGGGCGTGGTGTCGTTCCTGACGTTCGCGCTGACGTCGCTGACGTTCAATCCGCTCGACAGCCTGCTGGAGCGCAACCCGCGTCCGCCGCAGTCGGTGATCGACGCCAAGGCCGCCGAGCTGGACCTCGACCAGCCGATTCCGATCCGCTACGCGAACTGGGTGTCCGGCGCGGTCCGCGGCGACTTCGGCACCACCGTCGGCGGCCAGCCGGTCAGCGATGAACTGTGGCGCCGCATCGGGGTGAGCCTGAGGCTGGTGCTCATCGGCTCGGTCCTCGGCACCGTCGTCGGCGTCGTGGTAGGCGCATGGGGCGCGATCCGTCAGTACCGGCTGTCCGACCGGGTCGTCACGGTGCTGTCGCTGCTGATCCTGTCCGCCCCCACCTTCGTGATCGCCAACCTGCTGATCCTGGGCGCGCTGAAGGTCAACACCGTCCTCGGGGTGCAGGTGTTCGAGTACACCGGGGAGACCTCCCCCGACGCGATCGGAGGCACCTGGAATCGGCTCGTCGACCGCCTCCAGCACCTGATTTTGCCCACCTTCACCCTGGCGCTGGCCTCGATCGCCGGGTTCAGCCGCTACCAGCGCAACGCCATGCTCGACGTGCTCGGCCAGGACTTCATCCGCACCGCGCGCGCCAAGGGCCTGACCCGTCGCCAAGCGCTGTTCAAACACGGCCTGCGCACCGCGCTGATCCCGATGGCCACCTTGTTCGCCTACAGCGTCGGCGGCCTGTTCACCGGCGCCGTGTTCGTCGAGCAGATCTTCGGCTGGCACGGCGTCGGTGAATGGGTGATCCAGGGCGTCGCCAGCCAGGACACCAACATCGTGGTCGCGATCGTGATGTTCTTCGGCGTCGTCATCCTGCTGGCGGGGCTGCTCTCCGACGTCATCTACGCGGTGCTCGATCCGAGGGTGCGGGTGTCATGACCGAGACCACGTTCACGTCCCGGCGCCGCCTGGTATGGCGCCGCTTCCTGCGCAACCGGCCTGCGGTGGTGTCGCTGGTGCTGCTGGTCGCCATGTTCGTCGCGGCCTACGCCCTACCGGCGCTGCTGCCCTACTCGCACACCGACCTCGACTACTACGCGCTGCAGCAACCCCCGAGCCCGACCCACTGGCTGGGCACCAACGCACTGGGCCAGGACCTGCTCGCGCTGACGCTGCGCGGCATGCAGAAGTCGATGCTGATCGGGGTGTGCGTGGCGTTCATCTCGACGTTGATCGCCGCAACGGTCGGCGCCATCGCCGGCTACTTCGGAGGCTGGCGCGACCGGGCCCTGATGTGGCTGGTGGACCTGCTGCTCGTGGTGCCGAGCTTCATCCTCATCGCGATCGTCACCCCGCGCACCCGCGAGTCGGGCACCATCCTGTGGCTGATCCTGCTGCTGGCGGGATTCAGCTGGATGATCAGCTCCCGCATGGTGCGCGGACTCACGATGAGCTTGCGCGAGCGCGAGTTCGTCGTCGCCGCCCGCTACATGGGCGTCAGCAACTGGCGCATCATCGCCCGCCACATCGTCCCCAATGTGGCCTCGATCCTGATCATCGACACCGCGCTGAACGTCGGTCTGGCCGTGCTGGCCGAAACGGGGCTCAGTTTCCTCGGTTTCGGGGTCCAGCCCCCGGACGTGTCGCTGGGCACCCTGATCGCCGACGGCACCAACTCGGTGACGACGTTTCCGTGGGTGTTCCTCGTCCCGGCGGGCGCGCTGGTGCTGATCGTCATGTGCGCCAACCTGGTCGGTGACGGGCTGCGTGACGCGCTCGACCCGGGAATCCGCCCGGCCCGTCGGCGGCGCTGGCGAGAGCGTCGGGAGGCGGCACGATGAGCCTGCTCGAGGTGCGCGGCCTGACCGTGACGTTCCCCACCGACGAGGAACGCGTCGCCGCGGTGCGCGGGTTGGACTACCACGTCGACGCGGGCGAGGTGGTGGCGCTGGTCGGGGAATCCGGGGCGGGCAAGTCCGCCGGGGCGATGGCCGTCATCGGACTGCTGCCCGAATATGCCGAGGTGTCGGGCTCGGTGCGCCTGCACGGCGACGAACTGCTCGGGTTGCCCGACAAGCAGATGTCGCGCATCAGGGGCAACAGGATCGGCACGGTGTTCCAGGATCCGATGTCGGCGCTCACCCCCGTCTACCCGGTCGGAGACCAGATCGCCGAAGCGATTTCCATCCACCAGCGCGAGCTCAGCGACCGTGCGGCCCGCGCCCGCGCGGTCGAGCTGCTGGAACTGGTCGGCATCGCCCAGCCCGAACAGCGCGCCCGCGCGTTCCCTCACGAGCTGTCCGGCGGTGAGCGGCAGCGCGTGGTGATCGCCATCGCCATCGCCAACGACCCGGACCTGCTGATCTGCGACGAGCCGACCACCGCGCTCGACGTCACCGTGCAGGCGCAGATCCTCGACGTGCTGCGCACCGCGCGCGACGTCACCGGCGCGGGCGTGCTGATCATCACCCACGACCTCGGGGTGGTCGCCCAGTTCGCCGACCGCGCTCTGGTGATGTACGCGGGCCGGGCGGTCGAAACCGCGCCCGTCGACGAGCTGTACCGCGACCGCCGGATGCCCTACACGGCGGGTCTGCTCGGGTCGGCGCCCAGCCTCGACGCAGCGCAGGGCACCCGTCTGGTGCCCATCCCCGGCGCCCCGCCGTCGATGGTGTCGTTGCCACCCGGCTGCCCCTTCGCGCCGCGGTGTCCGCTGGCCGTCGACGACTGCCGCGCCGAGGAACCCCCGCTGGTCGAGGTGGGGACGGATCACCGGGTGGCCTGCATCCGCAGCGACGAGGTCACCGGCCGAAGCGCCGCCGACATCTACGGCGTGCCGAGCCCACCGGCACAGACCGCGCCGACGTCGGGCTCCGAGATCGTGGTGCGGGTCGAGAACCTGGTCAAGACCTACACACTGACCAAGGGTGCGGTGCTGCGCCGCCGCATCGGTGAGGTACGCGCCGTCGACGGGGTCAGCTTCGAGTTGCGCCAGGGCCGCACCCTGGGCATCGTCGGCGAGTCCGGGAGCGGCAAGTCGACCACGCTGCATCAGATCCTGGAGCTGACCGCTCCCCAGGACGGGACCATCGAGGTGCTCGGTGCCGACGTCGCCGACCTGGACCGGCGCTCCCGGCGTGCGTTGCGCGGCGATCTGCAGGTGGTGTTCCAGGACCCGGTGGCATCGCTGGATCCGCGGCTGCCGGTGTTCGATGTACTGGCAGAACCGTTGCGGGCCAACGGCTTCGACAAGGCCGCGACCAACGACCGGGTCGCCGAACTGCTCACCACGGTGGGGCTGCGCCACCAGGACGCCAGCCGGTACCCCGCCGAGTTCTCCGGCGGCCAGAAGCAACGCATCGGCATCGCCCGCGCGCTGGCGCTGCAGCCGAAGATCCTGGCCCTCGACGAGCCGGTCTCCGCGCTGGACGTCTCCATCCAGGCCGGCATCATCAACCTGCTCCTCGATCTGCAGGACCGATTCGGGCTGGCCTACCTGTTCGTGTCCCACGACCTGTCGGTGGTGCGTCACCTGGCCCACGACGTCGCCGTGATGAACCGCGGGGTGATCGTCGAACAGGGTGAGGCGGCGCAGGTGTTCGAGCATCCGCGCGACGACTACACACGCCGGTTGCTGGCCGCGGTACCGCGGGCCCTGCCGGATCACCATTAGAGTCGGAGCGCATGGGTGATCTGAGACCAGGTGCGCGCCGTCCGTCGGCGATGACGACGTGGGTGCGGTTTCTCGCGGTGGTGGCCACGTTCGGGCTGGTGGTGACCGGATGCTCCAGCCCCGACGAGGCCCCCTCTGCCGGCGGCGATGCCGAACTGGGTGCCAGCGCCGACATCAACCCGCAGGACCCCGCGACGCTGCAACAGGGCGGCAACCTGCGGCTGCCGCTGACGGGGTACCCGGCGAACTTCAACAACCTGCACATCGACGGCAACCTCGGCGAAATCGGCTCGATGTACAGGTGGACGCTTCCGCGCGCGTTTTTCATCAAGCCCGACGGCGAGATGACGGTGAACAGCGACTTTTTCACCAACGTCGAACTGACCAGCACCGATCCGCAGATCGTCACCTACACGATCAACCCGAAGGCGGTGTGGACCAACGGCAGGCCTGTCAGCTGGGAAGACATCGCGGCGCAGATCAACGCCACCAGCGGCAAGGACGAACGCTTCCTGTTCGCTTCCCCCAACGGCAGCGAACGGGTGGCCACGGTCGAGAAAGGCGTCGATGAGCGACAGGCCGTCATCACCTTCGCGAAGCACTACGCGGACTGGCGGGGCATGTTCGCCGGGAACGCGACGCTGTTTCCGAAAGAGATGACCGAGAACCCGGACGCGTTCAACAGGGGCTTTCTGAACGGGCCCGGCCCGCAGGCAGGTCCGTTCATGATCTCCACTGTCGATCGCGCCGCCCAGCGCATCACGCTGACCCGAAATCCGGACTGGTGGGGCGAGACGCCGGTGCTGGATTCGGTGACCTACACCGTGCTCGACGACGCCGCCATGATGCCCGCATTGCAGAACAATGCGCTCGACGCGGTCGGAATCGGGTCGCTGGACGACATGGAGATCGCCCGCAGGACCCAGGGCGTGTCGGTTCGGCGGGCCCCCGCACCGAGATGGGCTCACCTCACCTTCAACGGCGCCGAGGGCTCGATCCTGGCCGATCCGGCACTGCGCACAGCGATCGCCAAGGGCATCGACCGACAGGCCATCGCCTCGGTCACCCAGCGGGGCCTGGTCGACAACCCGGTTCCACTGAACAACCACATCTACGTTGCCGGTCAGGAGGGCTACCAGGACAACAGCATCGGCTTCGACCCCGAAGCCGCCAAGCGTGATCTGGACGCGCTGGGCTGGCAGTTGAACGGTCAGTTCCGGGAGAAAGACGGCCGTCGGCTCACGATCCGCAACGTGTTCTACGACGCGCAGAGCAATCGCTCGATCGCCCAGATCGCGCAGAACAATTTGGCCCAGATCGGTGTGGAGTTACAGCTCAACTCGGTAGCCGGGGGCACCCTATTCACCGACTACATCACACCAGGAAATTTCGATCTCGCTTTGTTCGCCTGGGGTGGTGACGCTTTCCCGTTCGGCGGCCTCACTCAGATTTATGCCTCCAATGGGGAGAGCAACTACGGCAAAATCGGCAGCCCCGAGATAGATGCGCAGATCGAGGAGACGCTCTCGGAGTTGGATCCGGCGAAGGCCCGCGAGCTGGCCAACGAACTGGACAAGATGATCTGGTCGGAGGGCTTCAGCCTGCCACTGTTCCAGTCCCCCGGCAATATCGCGGTCCGCAGCGCGCTGGCAAATTACGGCCCGACCGGCATCGGCGATATCAACTACACCGCCGTCGGGTTCATGAAGCCGTGAGCTGACGGATCGCGCGCGGCAGCACGTCGGGCACCACCGCCTCCGCCCTGGCCGCCAGCGTGACCGCCCGCACCATCAGCCGCACCGTGCGGTTCGCCGGCAGCGCGTCGAGTTCGGCGGCACGGCGCGGCAATTCCTGCGCCGCACCCGAACAGACAGCCAGGGCGATCTGCAGCGCGGCACGTTCTCGGGTGTCGAGGATGCTGTGGCCTGCGGTGGGCAGTTCGACCAGGGCAGAATCGGGCAGCAGTTGGGCCACTCGCCGCGCGATCGCCGGCGGCGTGGTCAGGTCACGTCCGCCGGAGACCACCACGGCCGGCCAGCCGAAACCCGGCAGTGACGCCGGCAGATCATACGGTTCGGCGACGAATTCGGCGTCGCCCGTGGCCATTTCGCGGAATGCCACCGCGGGATCGAGCGGCCCGCCGTCGGGCACCGCCCCATAGTTCAACTCGCGGTAGGCGATCCGTTCGACCAGGTCGGGCTCCTGGTGATACGGCGTCTTGCGCTCCAGCAGTAGCCGGGTACCCACACCGACGGCAGTCCAGAGCCAGTCATGTCCGGCCAGCAGCAGATCCAGTTGGCGACGCAGCACGTCGGGGCCGGCGAGTTCGTAGATCCCCACGGCCTGCAGAACCGCCGGTGGGGTGAACACCCCCGCGTCGACCAGTGTGCGCACCTTGACGGCAAGCTCCGCGGTGTCGGGCGTCGCACCGTCCCACAGGACGTGGCGAATCTGGGCGCGCGCTTCGACGATGTCGTGGGCCGACAGCAGCGGCGAGTCCAGCACCATGGCGTGTACGCGCCCCGGATGCCGCACCCCGAACCCGGCCGCTACATAGCTGCCGTAGGAGGCGCCGTAGACGACGGCCTGCTCGACCTTCGCGTCGTCGAGCACCGCGGCGAGATCGTCGACCGCAGCGTCGACACAGATCGCTTCCGGCGGCAGGTCCCGACCGGCATCGTCGTGGCGCGACAGACCCACGCCGCGATGTTCCACCATGATCACGTCGAGGCCGTCGACCGCAGCACGGCGGCGAAAAGCCCGGTACAGCGCGACCGACGCCGCTCCGGGCCCGCCCGGGATGACCAGCAGTGGATGCCGGGACTTGCGACCGGTGCGCACGTAGTAGACGTCGAAGTGCGGGCTGTCGGCCCCGCCGCTCGGATGCACCGGCCGGCGCACAGCACGCACTCCCGACAGGCCGGCCAGCCGGTCGTGCGCCCGCCGACGCCGGGAGCTCATCGTCATCGGAGTCATTCTGCCCCGCTGGGATGCTCGCCAAACCGGCAGCGACGGGTCAGGCGGTCAGCTCGATGTGCTCGGCACTCTCGATGACCCCGGCGTAGCGCTGCGGGCTGCACGTCAAGATGATGACCTGCCCGTCGCCAGCCACCGCGTCGAAGACATCGGTCATCTTGGCCAACCGGTCGGCGTCGGTGAAGCCCAGCGCGTCGTCGATGATGACGGGCACCCCGTCCTCCTTGGCCACCAGCGCAGCACTGGCGAGCCTGGCCACGATGCCCAGCTGTTCCTTGGCCCCGCCGGACAGTGATTCATAGGGCACGGTCCGGCCGGAGAGGGTGCGCTGCTCGATGCGCAGGTCGGCGTCGACGTCGATCTCGAAGCTGTCGCCGAAGACCATGCGGCCCAACCGTTCCACCTCGCCGCGGTAGGGGTCGACGTAGCGCTGCCGGGTGGCGTCGCGGTGTCGCACCATGACCGACCGCAGGAGTTCGGCTGCTTTGGCCCTGCGCTGGATACGCAGATGCTCGGCCTCGGCATGCTGGCGCTCGGTCTCTGCTTCGTCCAACCTGCCTTGGCGGCCCTGGGTGCCGTACACCTTGAGCTGAGTGGCGACCTCCCGCAGCGACTCCGCAGCGCGCTGGCGCTCGCTGTCGAGGCGGTCATGCTGCCGTTGCGCCTGCTCGAGGGCGGCGGCCACGGCATCGGGCTGGTGCCGCTGGAGGTCGTCGTTGAGGCGGGCGATCAGCGAATCCGCCGCGCGGACCGCTTCGGCGTCGGCCTCGGCCGCGACGGCGAGGTCGTCGTCGGGTGTGAGGGCCCGCTGCGCGGCCAGCCGCTGCATGGCCAGTGTCAGCTCGGCCTGGGCGGCATCGAGCTTCTCTTTGGCGCGTGCCGCGCGCAGCTCGCGCTCAGACAGCAACTTGGTTGCCTCTTCGGCGACCTGGCGGTGGGTTTCGCAGTCGCGCACGAGCTGTTGATGTTCGGCAGAGGCGGCATCGAGTTCGGCACGCAGGGCAGCGAGGTCGCGCGGCCCACCCGCTTCGGCGTCCCACAATCCGTCATCGGCCGGCAGCGCCGCCCGCAGGGCGTCGACCCGCGCAGCCAACGCGTCGAGGGTGTGCTCGGCGGTGAGCACATCGAGGATGCCGCTCAGCCGCTCCGCGGCGCCGGACAGTTCGCGACGCCGCTGATCTGTGTGCCGCGCCGTCGCGAGATCGGTGGCCCCCGCCTGCTCGAGAACGGCGGCCAGTCTCGCGCGCGCGTCCTCCAGCGTGGCCTGCGTGGCCGCCGCCGGTGCGCCAGGTACCACGCGTAGCGACAACACGCCGGCGACGTCGACACCGGTGGGGCCGCTGACGGCCGCCGACCAGTCCTGCCCGGCCTGCAGCCTCACTCGGTCCTCGCCGATCGTCACCTCGAGGTCGGTGGAGGCAACCAGATCCAGGTGCGCCGACGCCTGGTCGGCGGCTGCGCGGGCCCGGTCGACAGCGGCGGCCGCATCCTCGACGGCCGCCATCAGGGAGGGGGTGAGCGTGATCGCGCCGAGGTCACGCTGCACCTCGTCCAATTCACGCTGATGGCGTTGCAACGTCGTCAGCTGACCGGCGAGACGATCGAGTTCTTCGCGGTCACACAGGCGCTGGACCGTGGCACGCACCGCCTCGATACGGAGGTGGCCGGCCTCGACCGCCGCGCGTGCCGCGGCCGCGACCTGTTCGGCCTCCTTCTGCATCGTCGACGCGGTATCCAGATCGTCGGCGGCGGCGTCTGATTCGGCTTGCAGCCGGGTCACCGCCGCAGCGCGCTCGTCGATGTCCGCGCGGGCGCGTCGGCGCTCAGCCAGGGCCGACACCGAATTGCGATGCTTGTCGGTCGCCGCACCGGCCACCACGGTGGCCTGCGCGATCTCGGCACGCAGCTTCTCGACGGCGCGAGCAGCCTCCTGCGCCTCGGCGAGAATGGTTGCTGCAGCGGTGCTTTGCGCCGTCAATGTGGCCGAATCCGTAGTCAGCCCGGCATGCCGGCGGACTGCTTCGTCGACTTCGGCGACGGCGGCGGCGCACCGGGCGACCTCCTCGTCGGCGGCGCGCAGGCGGCTGATGGCTGCTGCCCACTCCCCCGTCGGCCTGCCCGTGGCCGTGAAGTAGCGCCGGAATTCTGCGTCGACGCGGTCGATCAGCAGCGAGTCCACCGCACCGCCGGTGGCGGGCTGGTCGTCGACCTCACCAGCAGCCACGTCGAGCGCACGCGAGAGCGCGTCACACCCGGACAGGTCCACCGCCGACGTCGACGCCGACTGCAGAACTCGCTGGGCCTGCCAGAGGTCCATGTCCACGGTCTCGGCGAGCATGGCGCGCACCCGATCGTGGGCTTCGTCACCGGTGAGTTGCTCGCGCCGCGGGGCCAGCAGCGTGAGCTCTGTCTCCGGCCGCTTGTGGAACCGCTTCCGGTACACGAACCGGTATGGGCCCGTCGAGATTTCGGCGGTCACCTCGGCGCCGACGTCGGCGTGTGTCGGCTTGACCTGCTTGACCTCCTTCTTGGTCGAGCGGTCCTTGGCTTCCAGCAACAGGTCCAGTGCCTCCAGCATGGAGGACTTGCCGATCTCGTTGGCCCCGCTGATGACGACGACGCCGTGGTCGGGGAATTCGAGGTCACGGTGGGTGATGCCGCGGTAGTTGGTCAGGGTCAGCCGGTGCAGTTTCACGCCGCGCTCCCGTCGGTCAGACGCAGCAGCAGCGCCAGGGCGGCCCGCGCATCATCGGCCTCGGCGGTGTCGGAGCGTGCGGTGGCCACCAGTTCGTCGACCGCGGCGGCCGCGAAACCGCCGATGCCCAGATCGTCGAACTCCCCGTCCGCCGGCATCACGGCGAGGTCGGTCTGCTTGTCCCACGGGACGAGCGCGGCGAACAACCGCGCGTAGCGGTCCAGGCAGGCGTCGAGCGCGGCGCGGTCGGTGACCGTCAGCGAGCCGGTCAGCCCGACCCGGACCACGGTGCGCTCCTTGTTCGGCATCAGATCCAGGTTCAGGTCGAGGTCGGCGACGTCGCGCCCGTCGTCGACCGCACGGCGCAGGGAGACGAACCGCCACTGCCCGATGCGCGCCGAGTCGACCCGCGCGGGCCGGCCGGGGTCGTCCTCGTCGAGGTCGACGACGAGCAAATGCCCCGGGTCGGGCTCGATGTCGTCGTAGTTGGTCACCTCCGGAGAGCCGGAGTACCAGACCCGGCCGGTGCCGCCCACGCTCATCCGGGAGTGCTTGTCGCCCAGCGCGACATAGTGCACGGCTCCCCGCTCCAGGGCGGACTCGAGGGCGTCGAGCCGGATCAGCGAGGCCCGGTCCTTGTCCGGGACCAGGATGTCGACGGCACCGTGCCCGACAACGATGCGGGTCACCCCGTCGGCCGGCAGGTCGTCGATCACCTCGGCGACCAGGTCGGTGGTCGGGGCCTTCGAGTACCAGGGTGCCGCGACCAGCTCCAGACCTGGACGCACCTCGTGAACGCCGGGGCGGTCAAGGACGATGACGTTGTCGGGGCGCTCGGCGGCGAACAGTGCGCTGGTGTAGACCGACGAGGCATCCAACGGATCGTGATTGCCGGGAAGCAGGTAGACCGGCACCCCGAGCCCCCGCATCACCTCCAGCGATCGCCCGACTTCGTCGGGGGCGAGTTGGTTGTGTTCGAACACATCGCCGGCGACGACGACGAACTCGGCGTCATGCTCCTCGGCCACCGCACCCAACGCGGTGATCGCGGCGCGCCGCGCTGCGGAATAGCGGGGTTGGGCATCGGGGCTCAGGAAGTGTCGGGTCATGCCGAGTTGCCAGTCAGCGGTGTGCAGAAAGCGCATGTCAGGCTGTCCTTCCCCCGGTCGTCCGTGAACCCGTTGGTCCGGGCACAGCGAGTCTAGGGCGGCGCTCCGACAACTCCTGGGACGCCGACCGGCATGCCCTACCGTTAACCAGATGAGCGACCGGTACCGCACACTTCTGCTGCTTCGCCACGCCAAGTCGGACTACCCCTCCGGCGTCGCCGACCACGATCGCCCGCTCGCGGACCGCGGGATCCGCGAGGCCGCGCTGGTCGGAGACTGGATCAGGACCAGCGTCAGCCCGGTGGACGCCGTGCTGTGTTCGACGGCGACGCGAACCCGGCAGACCTTGGAACGCACCGGTATCGACGCGCCGGTGCACTACGTCGACCGCATCTACGAATCGACTCCCGGCATCATCATCGACGAGATCAACGGCGTCGCTGCACGCTTCGGCGACGCGGCGAGCGATCCGTCGACCCTGCTGGTGGTGGGACACGAGCCGGTGATGTCCGGGCTCGCGCTCGGACTGGCCGACGAGGCGACGAGCAGGGGCGCCACCGCGGAGGCGATCCTGGAGAAGTTCCCGACCTCGGCGGTCGCGGTGCTGCGGACGAACCGTCCGTGGGCCGAGCTGGAGCTGAGGGGCGCGGAACTCGTCGACTTTTACATCGCGCGCTGAGCGCGCAGTCAGGCCGGGGCGCGCTGAGCGCGCAGTCAAACCAGGGCGCGCTGAGCGCGCAGTCACACGCTAGGCGCGGGTGGCCAGCGTCAACTCCATCAGCTTGATCGCCATGCCACAGGCGTCGATGCCGGGCGCTTGCGGGTTGACCCACCAACCCACCACGCCGGCTGCGTCGCTGGCCACGCCGCACGCACCGTTCGGATCGTTGGGGCGCATCACGAACGACTGGATACCGGCGATCGACCGGTCTTCGATGTCGTAGCCGAGTTCCTGGGACACCTGGCGTTCATGGTCGAGGCTGCCGAGCTCGAACCAGAACCGGGTGATATCCACCAGGCCGGCCGGATTGGCGGCCTGCCACCGGCACACCGCGCCGACGAACGTGCTCTGGATGTCCAACGGGTCTGCACCGACGGTCTCGGCGAGGATGTCCTCGGTGAGGACGTCGCACTCCTTGAGCAGGTTGGGATACTGGCGTTGCGAGTCGTTGTTCCGTGGCACGTCCCCCGCACCCGCGCGGGCCGCGGAGCCCTCGACGGTCTGGGTGCAACCGGTCAGCACAACCAGGCCGGCCAGCGCGGCGACGAAACCTGCGACAGCTCTGCGCGCCCTCATTTGGAATTCACAATCGACTGGCGGGTGAGTTCGGTGGCCACGTCGCACGCGTCCGGGAACGGCTCCTGGGCGTAACTGATCGACCACTCGATGAAGTCGTCGCCGAACTGGATACCGATCTCACACAGGTTCACACCCATGGTCGGGTCCTCGTTGATGCCCATGAAGCCTTCGTGACCTTCGATGGTGATGTCCTCGACGCTGGTGCGCGACAACTCCATCGTCTTGCGCTCACGGCCGATCGGGCTGCCCCGGAACCAGGTGAACGAGAAGTGCGGGCCCAGGATGCTGCCCCCAGCCAGCCACTGACAACCCACCGACGTCTTGGCCGTGTTCACCAGCCCGGCCACCTGGGTCAGCTCGGTCATCTGTTCGTCACTGATGCCGCCGCACTCGGGAAAGAACGGACCGTGGGACACGTCCTGCTGCGGCGCATCCGTGGTCGGCACCTCCGGGGAGGGCGACTCCGAATCCGAACACGCGGCCAGCACCGGGACGACGGCAACCGCAACGACGGCGAGACGCTGCGCCGAGCGGCGGAATCTGCGGTCGCGGTGAGTCACGCCATGCACTGTAGCTGCAGCCCACTGCCCCGACCACCGACATGCCGACTGACCTGCCGATTTATGCGATTCTCAGGTGCAGCAGCCGAACACGCTCGCGGCGGCGACGGTGTGCGACAGTAGCGGGATGCTCTGGGCTCTGCTGCGACGGCACGTCCAGCCTTACCGCAAGCTGCTCGCCACGGTGGCGACGCTGCAGGTCATCAGCACGCTGGCGACGCTGTATCTGCCGACCATCAATGCCGCGATCATCGACGACGGCGTGGCCCAAGGCGATCTGCGCCGCATCGTCGAGCTCGGCGCGGTGATGCTCGGGGTGACCGCACTGCAGGTGGTGTGCGCCGTCGGCGCGGTGTACTTCGGCTCCCGCGCGGCCATGGGGGTGGGCCGGGATCTGCGCTCGGCGGTCTTTCGGCATGTCACCGGCTTCTCAGCGGAGGAGACGGCACGGTTCGGGGCCCCGTCGCTGTTGACCCGGACCACCAACGACGCGCAGCAGATCCAACTGCTCGTGCAGCTGACCTGCACCATGCTCATCACGGCGCCGATCATGGGGGTCGGCGGCATTGCGATGGCCGTTCATCAGAATGCCGGGCTGTCCTGGCTGCTGGTGGTGAGCGTGCCCGTGCTGGCGCTGACGAACTACTGGATCGTGTCGCACCTGCTGCCGATCTTCCGTCGCCTGCAACGCCAGATCGACGGCATCAACCGGGTGATGCGCGAACAACTCACCGGTCTGCGCGTGGTGCGCGCGTTCGCGCGGGAACCGTTCGAGCGCAACCGCTTCGCCGCGGCCAACCAGGACCTGGCCGGCACTGCGCTGGAAGCGGGGCGCTGGCAGGCGTTGATGCTGCCGGTCACGACGCTGGTGATCAACGTCTCCAGCGTGGCGCTGATCTGGTTCGGCGGGCTGCGCATCGACGCCGGAGAGATGCAGGTCGGTTCACTGATCGCGTTCCTGGCCTACTTCATGCAGATCCTGATGGCGGTGCTGATGGCCACGTTCATCCTGGTGATCATTCCGCGCGCGTCGGTGTGCGCCGAACGCATCACCGAGGTGCTCGACACCCATCCCGCGGTGGTCAGTCCGGCCGAGCCGATCACGCTGTCGCGCATTGCCGGGGAGGTCGTGTTCGACGATGCCACCTTCCGTTACGAGGGCGCCGACCGGCCGGTGCTGCAGCGGGTTTCGCTGACAGCGCGGCCGGGTGAGACCACCGCTGTCGTCGGCTCCACGGGGTCGGGGAAGTCCACGCTGATCGCGATGATCTGCCGGCTCTACGACGTCACCTCGGGCTCGGTCCGGGTCGACGGGGTCGATGTCCGCGAGATCGACCTGGACCAGTTGTGGCATTCGATCGGCCTGGTGCCGCAGCGCGGGTATCTGTTCGCCGGGACGGTGGCCGACAACCTGCTGTTCGGCAAGGCCGATGCGACCGAGGACCAGATGTGGGCGGCGTTGCGGGTCGCCGCCGCTGAGGAGTTCGTCGCCGCCCACCCGGACGGGCTGCACATGCGGATCGCGCAGGGCGGGATGAGTCTGTCCGGCGGGCAGCGTCAGCGCCTGGCGATCGCGCGGGCGGTGATCCGACGTCCGTCGATCTACCTGTTCGACGACGCGTTCTCCGCCCTCGACGTGCACACCGACGCGCGGGTGCGCGCCGCCCTCGCCGACGCGGCCGCCGGCGCCACCGTCATCATTGTGTCGCAGCGCATCTCGACGGTCTCCTCGGCGGATCAGATCGTCGTCGTCGACAACGGAGCGGTGGTGGGCTCCGGTACCCACGATGACCTGCTGGCCGGTTGCGCGGCCTACCGCGAGCTGGCCGATTCGCAGTCGGTGTCGGCGGGTGAACCATGACAGGTCCGATGGCTCGTCCGATGCGGATGAACGAACCGCCGCAGGTGCGCTCCCGCGACTTCAAGGGCTCGGCGCTGCGACTGCTCAGACGCCTGACCCCGCAACGGGGTCTGACCATCGCGGTGATCCTGCTCGGCGTCGGCGGAATCGCGGTGGGCGTGATCGGCCCGCGCATCCTGGGACACGCCACCGACCTGCTGTTCAACGGGGTGATCGGCCGCCAGCTGCCGGCGGGCCTGACGAAGGAGCAGGCCATCGAGGCGGCACGGGCACGCGGCGATTCGACATTCGCCGACCTGCTCTCCGGCATGAACGTGGTGCCCGGTCAGGGGGTGGACTTCGGTGCCGTCGCCCGGACGTTGGCATTGGCGCTGGCGTTGTATGTGGTTGCCGCTCTGATGGTCTGGCTGCAGGCGCGGCTGTTGAACGTGGTCGTGCAGCGCACCATCGCCCGGCTGCGCGCCGACGTCGAGGACAAGGTGCACCGCCTGCCGCTGCGCTACTTCGACACCCGCCAGCGCGGGGAGGTGCTCAGCCGCGTCACCAACGACGTGGACAACATGCAGCAGTCCCTGTCGATGTCGATCACCCAACTGCTGACCTCGGTGCTGACGGTGTTCGGGGTGCTGGTGATGATGTTGACCATCTCGCCGCTGCTGACGCTGCTGACGGTGGTCACCGTGCCGCTGTCGCTGTGGGTGACCCGCTCGATCGCGCGGCGGTCGCGCACGCTGTTCGTCGACCAGTGGACCAACACCGGCAGGCTCAACGCTCACATCGAGGAGACCTACAGCGGTTTCACCGTGGTGAAGACCTACGGGCACCGCGCCGGCGCGATCGAGCAGTTCGACGAACTCAACGACGACGTCTATCGGGCCAGCTTCGGGGCGCAGTTCCTGTCGGGGCTGGTGTCTCCGGCGACGGTGTTCGTCGGCAACATCAGCTACGTGGCGGTCGCCGTCGTCGGCGGTGTACAGGTGGCCACCGGCCAGATCACGTTGGGCGGCATCCAGGCGTTCATCCAGTACGTCCGGCAGTTCAATCAGCCGTTGACCCAGATCGCGGGCATGTACAACACCTTGCAGTCCGGCATCGCCAGCGCCGAGCGGGTCTTCGATCTGCTCGACGCCGAGGAGGAGCCGGCCGATCCCCCCGGGACGCTGCCTGCGGTGGGCGCCGCACGGCGCGGACGCGTCGAGTTCGACGAGGTGTCCTTCGGCTATCTGCCCGGCACCCCTGTCCTCGAGCACCTGTCACTGGTGGCCGAACCGGGCTCCACCGTCGCGATCGTCGGCCCCACCGGGGCGGGCAAGACCACGCTGGTGAACCTGCTGATGCGGTTCTACGACGTCGACGCCGGACGCATCCTGATCGACGACGTGGACATCACCTCGGTCAGCCGCAGCTCACTGCGCTCGCAGATCGGCATGGTGCTGCAGGACGCCTGGCTGTTCGCGGGCTCGGTGTACGACAACATCGCCTACGGTCGCCCCGACGCCGACTACGACGACGTGGTGGCCGCGGCGAAGGCGGCGTACGTGGACCGGTTCGTCCACACGCTGCCCGACGGCTACGACACCCACGTCAGCGACGGCGGAGCGAACATCAGTGTCGGCGAACGTCAGCTCATCACCATCGCCCGCGCGGTGCTGGCTCAGCCGCAGTTGCTGATCCTCGACGAGGCGACCAGCTCGGTGGACACCCGCACCGAGGTGCTCATCCAGCACGCGATGGCGCAGTTGCGCAGGGACCGGACCAGTTTCATCATCGCCCATCGGCTCTCGACCATCCGCGACGCCGACCTGATCCTGGTGATGGAGTCGGGGCGGATCGTCGAACGCGGTACCCATGCCGAGTTGCTGGCGCGCCGGGGCGAGTATTGGACGATGACACAGCGGTGAACCGCTAATCCAGGCATAGCGGTGAACCGCTGATCCAGACACAGCGGTGAACCCCTGATCCAGGCGTAGCGGTGAACCCCTGGCCCGTGGCCGATCAAGCAGTCTGCTCAATTCCATTCCGCGCCAGGGAACTGGCGGGGTCGGGCAGCATGACGGCATGGCCCGCACGGTGCATACGTTCTGCCGCTACTGCCTCGCCGCGTGCGGTGTCGACGTCACCGTGGAAGGCGGGCGGGTCGTCAAGATCTCCGCCGACAAGCAGAACCCGCACAGTTGGCGGGACTTCTGCGCCAAGGGCCGCACCGCACATCAGGTCGTCGAGCATCCCCGCCGGCTGCTGGCACCGATGAAGCGGGTGGGTGACCGGTATGTGGAAGCCGGCTGGGACGAGGCGATCAGCGATATCGCTGCCCGTCTCAACGCGGTGATCGAGGAGGGCGGCCCCGACGCGGTGGGCGCCTACTACGGCAATCCGGCCGGATACTCGTCGACGAACCTGATGTTCATGAACGGGTGGTTGGACGCCGTCGGAACCCACAACCGGTATGCGGTCGGATCCGTCGATCAGAACGCACTTCACGTGGTGGCCGAGAAGATGTACGGCTCCTCGTTGATGGTGCCGGTGTCGGACGTGGACAACTGTGACTACTTCGTGCTCGTCGGCGCGACCCCCGCAGTGAGCGCGTGGAA
>CAXEZH010000059.1:0-18087 GCA_964000695.1 uncultured Mycolicibacterium sp.
CGGTCGCCGCCACCGTGCCCGCATCCGGAGGCCATCCGAACAGTTTCACCGTTCCGTGCGAAGCGAACAGGAATCCGAGAACGACGCGGAAGACCAACACTCCCAGCGGCCCGTTGACCTTGCTCAACTCCATCATCTTCGCCATGGCCGGCACGTTAGGCGACCGGGGGCGCGCATGGTCGGCCACGACGAGGACATCGCGCCCCTCGCCGGCCCGCCGGCAATTCGCCGCCTTGTTCCGGCGCGGCGGTGACGACCATGCACGCCGTCGACCAGCAGTCACCGCAAACGGTGTCTACGGTTCGGGAACACCAGTGGCGTAATCTGCGTCACGTAATCATCCGCATCGGTGCGGATCCAGCCCGGACCACGCCTTGTCGGCGGGGCCTGAACGAACGAACGAGAGGTACGTGGTGCAGTCGTTTCGTGAAGCCGTGGAAGCTCGGGACACCGAGGCGATGGCGGCCCTGCTGGCCGACGATGTGGTGTTCACCAGTCCCGTCGCCTTCAAGCCCTATCCCGGAAAACCCATCACCGCGGCGATCCTGCGGGGTGTGATGCGGGTCTTCGAGGACTTCCGCTATGTCCGCGAGATCACCGACAGCGGCGGACACGACCATGCCCTCGTCTTCGAGGCGACCGTGGCGGGCAAGAAAGTGACCGGCTGCGACTTCATCCACGTCAACGATGCCGGCTTGATCGACGACTTCATGGTCATGGTGCGGCCGTTGTCCGGCGCCACTGCACTGTCCGAGGCGATGGCTGCCCAGTTCGACCGCATACAGGCAGAAGCCGCCGAGCACAGCAGCTGAGGCCGGACGGGCAGCGCGGCCACGCGCGTGCCACGATCGAGGCGATGCTTCCCGCCGACAACCACGTGCATTCCCGATGGTCGTGGGACACCGCGGAGTCGGCGACGATGGAACGCGAATGCGAGGCCGCGATCCGGCGGGGCATCCCGGCGGTGGCGTTCACCGAACACGTCGACTTCACCGAGTGGGGCGATGGCGACCGTGGCTACGGTGGGTCGGCCGACGTCAAGGTCGGTGACCGGCCGGGGGTGGCACCGTTCGATCTCACCGGTCATGCCGAGAACATCCAGCGCTGCCGCGAGATGTTTCCGGCACTGCGCATCTGGTCAGGTATCGAAGCCGGTGAGCCGCACTACTTCTCGGCAAGTGTGGCTCGCGTGCTGGGCGCCGGTGTCTTCGACCGGGTGTTGGGTAGCTTGCACGGCATCGCTGTCGACGGCCGGCTCGAGGCGATCAACTCTGCGCTGTTCGACCGCCACGATCCTCGCGAGCTGATGCAACGTTATCTGGGCGACATGGTCGACCTGGTCGAGCAGTCACAGGTTTTCGGGGTGCTGGCCCATTGCGACTATCCGCGCCGGTACTGGCCCACCGAACGGGTCGGAACCTACCGCGAGGCCGACTTCGAGGAGCACTACCGGGCCGTGTTCGCGGCGTTGGCTCCCACCGAGCGGGCGTTGGAGATCAACACCAAGTCACCGCTGGCGTCCGTCGAACTGATTCGCTGGTGGTGGCAGGAAGGTGGGAAAGCGGTGTCGTTCGGCAGCGACGCACACCGACCCGACCGCGTCGGAGACCAGTTCGAGGTGGCCGTGCACATCGTCGAGGCGGCCGGTTTCCGGCCCGGACGGGACCGTTTCGACTTCTGGCGCCGCTGAGCGCCGACATCAGGAGCGGATGAACTCGAGCAGGTCGGCGTTGAGGACATCGGCGGGCGGGATGGGCGCACCGGAGGACAGATCCTGGTGCGTCTCCAGGATTCCGTGGGCGGCAATCCGACGTCGGTCCCGATGCCGCGGGCCGCCGTTACTCGTAGTTGATGCCCTCCGGTCGGAAGTCGCGCGCGGAGAAGTCGATCTGCGCGGCCGGGTTGGCGACCGCGGTCGTCAGTCCCGAGCCGAACGCACCCAGACGGTCGAACAACGTCGCCGTCCCGACCGCGATCCCTGCCGAGGAGTGATGGGAGGCCGCCTGTACGCCGAGCCAGTCGTCGACCGGCAGACGCGAGAGGGCCACGGTGAGATCGCCGTTGATGTATCCGATTCCGGCGGTGCCCAGATTGGTCACGAAGCTCGTCGATTCGGCCACCGTGGCCGCACGCACGAACGGCGAGTTCTGTTGCCCGGCAACGATGCTTATCGAATCGTTGAAGAACCGCTTGCGCGATTCGTTCTGATGCCCGGCCGGCGACCGGGTCCAGCCGGCCTGGTCGCTCCCGATGTAGGGCGGGGGCGTTCCGTCCGGAGTGGGATGCTCGGGAAAGGCGTCATCGGACATCCACAACTCCCCCGGCGGTGGCGCGGAGGTCCGGAACCGCACGAGCGTTGCCCGGGCCACCACACGGCCGTTCTGCATCACCTCGCACTGCGCACTGTGCACCCGCCGGCCGTCGCGGACCACCTCGACGTCGACGGTGGTGTGCGCGGTGCGGGCGGCGCGTAGCAGGTCGACGGTCAACCGGGCGGGTTGGAAACCGTCGGCGGCGCACTCGTTTTCCAACGCCAGCGCGGCCAGCCCGACCATGGCCGGGCCGTTGAGATGGTCGTCACCCCAATGACTTCGCGCGTACGGCGTCGGTTCGTAACCTCCGCCGGACGCGGTGAAGTAGGCGGTGGCCACTCAGGTGTTCCTGCCGCCGTTGACCCCGAGGATCTGGCCGGTGATGTAACCGGCCTCCTCGGAGACCAGGAACGCGCACGCCGCGGCGATGTCTTCCGGACGGCCCATTCGCCGAACCGGGGTCGCGTCGATGGTCGCCTGAACGTCGCCCAGCATGCCGCGCGCCTGCGCGCTGCGCAGCATCGGGGTGTCGATGAAGCCGGGCGGGACGGCGTTGACGGTGACGCCCGCCGGCCCGTACTCGAGGGCCAGCGACTTGGTCAACCCGTTCACGGCCGATTTGGCCGCGACATAATGCGACATGTACGGGGTGCCGGAGTGGGTGCTCGACGACGAAATGTTCACGATGCGACCCCATCCCGCCTCGATCATGTCGGGCAACACCGCCTGGATGCAGTGGAACACGCCGTTGAGGTTGACGTCGACGACGCGCTGCCACTCGGCGAAGGTGATGTCGGTGAACCGCTTGAATCCGTCGAGCCCGGCGGCGTTGACCAGGATGGACACCGGCCCGAGCTGGGCCCGAACGGCGGCGAGCGCGGAATCGATCTGGCTCCGGTCGGTCACGTCGGCGACCTGAGCGTGCTCGTCCTCACCCGCATTCAGATCGATGATCGCGACGCGATGACCGTCGGCGCGCAGCCGCTCGACCACCGCCAGTCCGATTCCCGAGCCTCCGCCGGTCACCACTGCCGTCTTCATCGGTGTTCCTCTCCACGCTGTCGTCGTGCGCGTAATCCCAGAGTTCGGCGTCCGGCCTCGAGCAGATGCGTGTGCAGCTCGTCGTCGGACAGGTCCGACGACAGCGGTCCTGTTGCGGCCGCGGTCCCGGTCAGCACCATGACCGCCTTGACCCGGCCGGCCGGACCGGGGTCCACGTCGGCCAGCAGCGCGATCTGCCGGTGGACCAAACCAGTCCATCCGGCGTGCTCGTCGAGTGCGGCGGCGACACCGGGATCGGCGGCCAGTACGGCCACCAGGGCGCGGTGCCGCACCGCCAGGGCGGTGTAGCCGGTCAGCATCCGGTCGGCCCGGCCGCGAACGGTACGTGCGTTCTGCGCATCCTCGACCACCGCTGTCAGCTCCGCGAACAACGGCTCCAGGACGGCGAGCAACAGCTGATCCCGAGTCCGGAAATGGTGGTAGATGGCGGCTTTGGTGAAGCCCAACTCGTCGGCGATCATCTGCAACGAGGTGCCGGCGAAGCTGTGTCGGGTGAACAGTTCGACTGCCGCGGCCGTCAGCCGGTCACGGGTGTGCCCGGCGGGGAGCTCAGTGTCCGGACCGGTGTCCACCTGCCCCTCCCCGCGCTGGCGCCTTTACGTTCGTAAAGCTAGCGCACTAGCCGATCGGCAAGCAAAACCACCGCCCCGCGTCAGCGGTTGAGCTGCCAGATCCGCGTCGACAACGCGGTGGCGAACGCACACCACAGCGGGTACGGCGCGAGAGCCGCGCCGGCCGGCGCGTTCACCTGACCCGCCCGCCGGGCCAGATCGGCGCTGCTGAGCGTCAGCACACCGGCCAGCGCCGCCGCCGGTCCCAGCATCCGGCGGTTGAAGAACACCCAGCTCCAACCGGCGTTGAGCACCAGGTTCACCGCGAGCGCACGACTGTAGGCGCGGGCCTGCTCGGTGTCGCCGCGGTCATTGAGCGTGTCGATCGTCGACGCCGAAACGACCGCGATGTCGGAGTACAGGATGTTCCATGCGACCGGGAACGCCCACCTCGGCGGCTGGAAACCGGGCTTCTTCAGACGGCGGTACCAGCGGGACTCGACAACGGGCGCGGTAGCCACACCGCCCGCGGCGGCGGCGGTGAACGCAGCCCCGGCAGTCTTCGCGAGGGTCAACGGACGCATCGGTGATCCTTTCGTCAAGGCGGCACGGGACCGTGCGCCCTTGGGCAGTACCCCGATCAAGGTGCCATGACTCACCGGCTCTGCGACAGCCCCCGACGGCAACGGCCCGGCGCGACGGCCGCCGCTCGCGGGCTGGGGCACCCCGCGCATAATCGCCTGGGAAGCACAGACGGGCTAACGATCGGAGCGGGCGTGCACGAGATTGGCGTGGACCGATCCGCCGCCGCGCTCGACGATCCGGTCCGACGACCGCGCCTGCTGGTCATCGGACTCGGCATCGTCGTGCTCACCGTCGCAGTACTGCAGACAGCGGTCGTCCCGGTCCTGGGTGTGATCGCTGCGCAACTCGACGCCTCGACCGTGGCCGTCAGCTGGGCAGTGACAGCGAATCTGCTTGCGGCTGCCGCGATGACACCGCTGATCGGACGCCTGGCCGATCTGCACCGCAAGAAGCGGGTGCTGCTCGGCGTGCTCATCGTGGTCCTGGCCGGTTCGGTGCTGGCGGCGGCGACCACCTCGTTGGCGCTGCTGATCACGGCGCGGGTCCTGCAGGCCGCATCCTTTGCGCTGTACCCGATCAGCATCGCGATCCTGCGCGAGGAACTTCCCCCCGAACGGATGGGGTCGGCACTGGCGATACTGTCGGGCACGTTGGGGTTCGGCGGCGGCGCGGGCCTGGTCGTGGTGGGTCTGCTGATGAGCGGGAACGCCGACTACCACCGGGTGTTCTGGCTGACGACGGGGTTCACCGTGCTGGTGATCGGGCTTGTCGTCTCGCTGGTGCCGAACCGGCCGCGCAGCGCTACCGGCTCCATCGACTGGCTGGGCGCGCTCGGACTGGCCGCCGGGCTCACAGCTGTGTTGCTGACGATCACCCAGGGCAACGAGTGGGGCTGGACGTCCCCGCGCACCCTCGCCACCACCGCCGGTGGGGTCGTGATCCTCGCCTGCTGGTGGATCTGGGAGCGGCGGGTGGCCCGGCCGCTGGTGTCGATCCGCATGCTGACCCGGCGCTCGATGCTGTTCACCAACCTGGCCACGGTCAGCGTCGGCATGGGTCTGTACTTCGCGTTCCTCGGCCTCACCCAGTTCGTGCAGATGGATCCGGAGATCGCGGGTTACGGCTTCGGGGCCACCGTGCTGCAGGCCAGCGTGGTGTACCTGCTTCCCGGGGCGCTGGCAGGGTTCGTCGTCGCGCTCGTGTCCGGCCGGTTCATCGACCGGTTCGGCGCCCGGCCGGTCTTGATGATCGCCGCCGTGGTCGGGATCGCGGGGTTCACTCTCATTGCCTTCGCGCACACCTCGCCCTGGCAGGTGATCGTGGCGAGCGTGCTGGCCAACGTCTACATCAGCCTCGGCTACGGCGCGTTACCGGCGTTGGTGGTCAGCGAGGTCGAGACCGGAGAGACCGGTGTCGCCACGGGCATGAACGCGATCGCGCGGACGGTGGGCAGCTCCATCGCGGCGGCACTCGTCGCACTGCTGCTGAACCGCACGACGGCTGCGGGTACCCCGATGGAGAGCAGCTTCGTGGCGACGTTCCTCGGCGGGGCGGCGACCGCCGTGTTGGCGATCGCGCTCATCGCCGCATCGCGGCCCCGACCCCCACACCGCGAATCCGCCGAGGCGCGCTACGAATCCCGCGCGATGAACCACGAGTGGGGCTGAAATTCTCCGCTAGCGCAGTCGGGCTAGATTCTGCACGGATTTGCGCACGTCACCCTTGATGACCCTGGCGACCAGCCCGCCGATCGGCGTGTTGAGCAGCCCCCCGGACAGGTCCGCGAGCACCCGGAAATCGGAGCCTTCCACCCCGTCCTGCGTCCTCGGCTGTACCTCCATGGTCAGGCCGATCCGCACGCCGCCGAAGCCGGTGCCGACCAGCTCGATCTCTTTGGGCTCGTCGTAGCGGGTGACCCGCCAGTGGATCGTGTTGCGGAAGCCCTTGACCTTGATGCAGGAGGACACTTCTGTACCTACGTCGATCTCGTCGGGCACCTCGCTGCGCCACCCGCCGAAGATGGTCAACCACTCCTCGAACCGACGCAGGTTCGAGGCCAGGTCCCACGCCCGCTCCGGACTGAGGTCCGAGGACACCGATACATCGACAGAAGCCATGCTGTCCTCCCTACCCCACCTGATCATCGCGGTAAACGGGCTTCACCCGACGAAGTCAGCTGCGAAGATCATGATCGGCGACAACCGCGACGACCGCATGCCGGCCCACCCCAGGTCCGGCGGCAGTGCTGCACGCGCCTCGATGCGCGGATTCCCGCGAAGTGAGCCAGAATCGGCAAGGGATTCGATTGTGGATATGTAAATTCGTTGCGGAATCGCTTGCGAAGGTCGGCGCGATCCGCGAAGGTTTACCCACAGCTTCACGGCTGGCACCTGAGGAGGATTGGCCCTGACCGGCACACACGCAACCGCTGTAGACCAGATGGCGGAAACCGAGGCCACCCAGCACAAGGGCGGCCCGGTCATCGAGATCGACCATGTCACGAAGCGCTTCGGCGATTACGTCGCCGTCGCCGACGCGGACTTCACCATTGCCCAGGGCGAGTTCTTCTCGATGCTCGGGCCGTCCGGGTGCGGCAAGACCACCACGCTGCGGATGATCGCCGGGTTCGAGACGCCCACCGAGGGGGCCATCCGGCTCGAAGGCACCGACGTGTCCAAGACGCCGCCCAACAAGCGCAACGTCAACACGGTCTTCCAGCATTACGCGCTGTTCCCCCACATGACGGTGCGCGACAACGTGGCCTACGGTCCGCGGTCGGCCAAGAAGGACAAGAACACGGTCCGCAAGCGGGTCGACGAACTCCTCGAGACCGTGCGCCTGGCCGACTTCGCCCAGCGCAAGCCCGCGCAGCTGTCCGGTGGCCAGCAGCAGCGGGTCGCCCTGGCCCGGGCTCTGGTCAACTACCCCAGCGCGCTGCTGCTCGACGAGCCGCTCGGCGCGCTGGACCTCAAACTGCGCCACGTCATGCAGTTCGAGCTCAAACGGATCCAGCGCGAGGTCGGCATCACGTTCATCTACGTGACCCACGATCAGGAGGAAGCGCTGACGATGAGTGACCGCATCGCGGTCATGAACGCCGGCAACGTCGAACAGATCGGCACACCGACCGAGATCTACGACCGCCCCGCCACGGTGTTCGTGGCCAGCTTCATCGGACAGGCCAACCTGTGGTCGGGGCGCCAGACCGGACGTCACAACCGTGACTTCGTCGAAGTCGACGTGCTCGGCTCCACGTTGAAGGCCCGGCCCGGCGAGACCACGATCGAGCCGGGCGGCAACGCCACGCTGATGGTGCGTCCCGAGCGCATCCGCGTCACCCCGGCCGAGCAGGAGCCGCCCACCGGCGATGTGGTCGGCGTGCGTGCCACCGTGACCGATCTGACCTTCCAGGGTCCGGTGGTACGGCTGTCGATGGCCGCGCCCGACTCTTCGCCGATCGTCGCTCATGTCGGTCCGGAGCAGGACCTGCCGCTGCTACGCCCCGGCGACGAAGTCCACGTCTCGTGGGCTCCCGGCGCGTCGCTGGTGTTGCCCGGCGCCGACATCCCGACCACGGAGGATCTCGAGGACATGCTCGACGACTCCTGATCCCGTCATCAGGCCGCCCCATCCCTTCCCTGAGCCGACGAAAGGCACCCTTCGCATGTCCCGTGAAATCGATCCCCGCCTACTGGCCCGTTTGACCGCCGGCCGCACGACACGCCGCCGGTTCCTGGGCGGCAGCGCCGCGGCCGCTGCGGGACTGACGTTGGGCTCGTCGCTGCTGGCGGCGTGCGGTTCGGACAGTGACACGTCCAGCACGACTACCGACGCCGGCGGACCCGCCAGCGGCACCCTGCGGATCTCGAACTGGCCGCTGTACATGGCCGACGGTTTCGTGGCCGGCTTCCAGACGGCCTCCGGTATCACCGTCGACTACAAAGAGGACTTCAACGACAACGAGCAGTGGTTCGCCAAGGTCAAGGAGCCGTTGTCGCGCAAGCAGGACATCGGCGCCGACCTGGCGGTGCCCACGACTTTCATGGCGGTGCGGCTGCATCAGCTCGGCTGGCTGAACAACATCAATCACGACGCCGTCCCGAACATCAAGAACCTGCGCACCGACCTGCTGGAGGCCAGCGTGGACCCGGGCCGCGAGTTCAGCGCGCCCTACATGTCCGGACTGGTCGGCATCGCCTACAACCGGGCGGCCACCGGACGCGACCTGACCACCATCGACGACATGTGGGATCCCGCCTTCAAGGGCCGGGTGAGCATGTTCTCCGACGCGCAGGACGGCCTGGGCATGATCATGCTCTCCCAGGGCAACTCCCCCGAGAATCCGACCACCGAGAGCGTGCAACAGGCCATCGACCTGGTGCGCGAGCAGAAGGATCGCGGCCAGATCCGCCGGTTCACCGGCAACGACTACGCCGATGATCTGGCGGCCGGCAATGTCGCTGTCGCGCAGGCCTATTCCGGCGACATCGTGCAGTTGCAGGCCGACAACCCCGACCTGCAGTTCGTGGTTCCGGAAACCGGCGCGACCACGTTCGTCGACACCATGGTGATCCCGTACACCACGCAGAACCAGAAGGCCGCCGAGGCGTGGATCGACTACGTCTACGACAGGGCGAACTACGCCAAGCTGGTGTCGTTCGTCCAGTACATCCCGGTGCTGTCGGACATGACCGAGGAGTTGGAGAAGATCGACCCCGAGTCGGCCAACAACCCGCTGATCAACCCGCCGCAGTCGGTGCTCGACAAGGCCAAGGGCTGGGCCGCGCTCACCGACGAGCAGACCCAGGAGTTCAACACCGCTTATGCTGCCGTGACCGGCGGCTGAGTTCATGGCAGGCGTAGCAGCCAGCAGCCGGCAGCGGAGCAAGATCGCTCCCTACCTGATGGTCCTGCCGGCCCTGGTGTATCTCGGCGTGTTCTTCGTGGTGCCGTTCTTCACGCTCGCACGCACGTCGTTGTCGGAGACCAGCGGCTCGGTGTTCCTGCCCACGCTGACCTTCGCCTGGGACTTCGGCAACTACACCCAGGCGTTCAGCGAGTACCGGGAGCCGATCCTGCGCTCGTTCGGGTACGCGTTCGTAGCTACGGTGTTGTGCCTGGTGATGGCCTTCCCGCTCGCCTACGTGATCGCGTTCAAAGCGGGCAGATACAAGAACCTCATCCTCGGCCTGGTCATCCTGCCGTTCTTCGTCACGTTCCTGATCCGCACGCTGGCATGGAAGACCATCCTCGCCGACGAGGGATGGGTCGTCAGTGCGCTCGGCACCGTCGGGCTGCTGCCCGAGGAGGGCCGGTTGCTCTCGACGAGCTGGGCGGTGATCGGCGGGCTCACCTACAACTGGATCATCTTCATGATCCTGCCGCTCTACGTCAGCCTGGAGAAGATCGACCCGCGCCTGCTCGAGGCGTCGAAGGACCTGTACTCCTCGGCGACCCGCAGCTTCCGCAAGGTGATCCTGCCGTTGGCCATGCCGGGCGTGCTGGCAGGCAGCATGCTGGTCTTCATCCCGTCGGTCGGCGATTTCATCAACGCCGACTACCTGGGCAGTACCCAGACGACGATGATCGGCAACGTCATCCAGAAACAGTTCCTGGTGGTCAAGGACTACCCCGCCGCGGCCGCGCTGTCACTGGTGCTGATGCTGATCATCCTCGGCGGGGTGCTGCTCTACACCCGGGCCCTCGGCACGGAGGACCTGGTATGACGACTCAGGCCGGCGCGGCTGTCGCCACCGCCGCCACCCAGCCGCCGCATCCCAGAAAGGTACGGGCCCGCCGCAATTGGGGCGACGGGGTGCTGCGCCTCGTGGCGGGGCTGGTGCTGCTTTTCCTGTTCCTGCCGATCTTCGTCATCATCCTGTTCTCGTTCAACAAGCCCCTGGGCAAGTTCAACTACGCCTGGCAGGGGTTCACCTTCGAGAACTGGGCCGACCCGTTCAAGTACCCCGCACTGACCGATGCGCTGCTGCTCAGCCTCAACGTGGCCGCCGTGTCGACGGCCATCGCGCTGGTGCTGGGCACCCTGGTGGCCATCGCGCTGGTGCGCCAGAGGTGGCGGGGCCATCGCGCCGTGGACACCTTCCTGGTGTTGCCGCTCACCGCGCCCGAGGTGGTCATCGGTGCGGCGCTGCTGACACTGTTCCTCGATTTCGGCTGGGCGGCCGGTTACACCACGATTCTGATCGCGCACATCGCGTTCGAGGTGAGCTTCATCGCGATGACGGTGCGGGCCCGGGTGCGCGGGTTCGACTGGACGCTCGAGGACGCCTCACTCGACCTCGGGGCCGGTCCGGCGCGCACGTTCTTCCGGGTGACGCTGCCGCTGATCGTGCCGGGCATCGTGGCGGCGGCGATGCTGTCGTTCGCGCTGTCGCTCGACGACTTCATCATCACCTACTTCGTCAGCGGGTCGACCGTGACCTATCCGCTGTACGTCAACGCCGCGGTCAAGGCAGCCGTGCCGCCACAGATCAACGTGCTGGCCACCGCGATCCTGGGCGTCAGCTTGCTCTTGCTGGCAGTCGGGACACTGTGGCGCCGTAAACGATTTGAAGGTTGACGAGCGACGGTCTCAACCGACTCCGACGGCGACCAGAGTCGGCCTCAGCCGGCGCCGAGGCGCACCCGCACCGTCACGCGGCCCCGGTCGTCGCGGTGCGCCACCGCGTGACCCGTGCGGTCTGCACCGTCGAGGCCGACGAGCGTGATCGGTCCGCCTTCTCCGGTGAAATTGCGCCACCACGTCTTGGAGTCGGGCGTCATGACCCTTATGACGAGGTCGTCGCCGTCGCGGCGATAGTTGACCGGGGTCTGGAATGTCTGGCCCGAGCGACGCCCGGAGTACCGGACGGCGACCATGTTGCGGCGCAGCAGTGCACCGAGGCCCGGCACGTCGAGCAGCCGCATCGCGCCGGAGTTCACTGCCCCCACCAGGGGTGAACGAAATATGCCACTGGCCATGTGCACCACCGTATCTCGGTGGGAGCTCTCAGGCGATCTCCAGCCCGACCGGGGCCGAGCGCGCCCCGGCGCGCGCAGCGCCGATGCCGGCTGCCACGACGACGCAGATCCCGAGCAGACCGAACGGACCGGGCACCTGATGCAGCACCAGGAAGCCGACGATCATCGCGAATCCGGGTTCGAGGCTCATCAGCGTGCCGAAGGCGGCGGCGGTGAGACGGCGCAGCGCCAGGAGTTCCAGCGTGAACGGCACCACCGGCAACAGCACTGCGATCCCGACGCCGAGCAGCAGGATCTGGGGTGTCATCCGGTCCAGCACCGCGGGTCCGACTGCCACGGTCGCGACCAGACCGGCGACGGGCATGGACACCGCCAGCGCATGGATCCCGGTGACCTGGTCGCCCACGCGCTGGGTGAGCAGGATGTATCCCGCCCAGCAGCACGCTGCGGCCAACGCGTATCCGACGCCCACCGGGTCGACGGTGCCCGACCAGGGCTGGGTGAGCAGGAGGACGCCGAGTGCGGCCAGCCCCGGCCACAGCAGGCGCGTACGGCCGCGGCCCCTGGCCACCGCGACCCCGAGCGGTCCGAGGAACTCGAGCGCGCTGGCGGTTCCGAGCGGGATGCGGTCCACGGCGGCCATGAACAGCAGGGTGACGCCGGCTGTCACCACGCCGAGCAGCACACAGGTCAGGAAGCTGCTGCGCGTGTAGGCGGCCCGGCGCGGACGGACGATGACCAGGAGCAGAACCCCGGCCCACGCCAGTCGCAGCCACGCCACCCCCTCGACGCCGATCCGGTCGATCAGGGTGACCGAGATCGCCAGGCCCATCTGCAGGGAGACCATCGCGGCCACGGCCATCGCGGCGCCCGTGCGCGCCTGATTTGCTGCCACCCCTGCATTGAACGGGACGGCGGCGGCCGCGGTCCACGCGATTTCCGACGCCAGGAAACTCAGTCGGACGGGTCGGGCAGCGGCTCCCAGTCGCGCGACACCGAGGCTGTCCACCGCGGCGGGCGACGCTGCAGGAAGGCCGCCACGCCTTCGCGGGCATCGGCGCCGCCCATCACCCGGCGGTGCAGAGCCGTCTCCATCGCCGCGACCTCTCCGGGTCCGTAACCCTTGGCCATCGTGTCCCAGAGCAGTCGCTTGCTCAGCGCCACCGACATCGGGGCGGTGTTGACCGCGATGTCGGCGGCCATCGTCATCGCGACATCGAGCACATCGCCGGTGGCCGCGACACGGGACGCGATTCCCAGCGCGGCGGCCTCGGCACCGTCGAACGTCCGGCCGGTCAGCAGCAGTTCGGCGGCGACGGCGCCGCCGACCAGCGCCGGCAGCGTCCAGTGCGACGCACAATCGGGGATCACACCTCGCCGCACCTGTGCCACCGCGTATTTCGCGTCGCGCGCCATGATGCGCACATCCGCCTGCAGCGCCATCGTGAGACCGATCCCGATGGCGTGACCGTTGACGGCGGCGATCACCGGTGTGCGCAGTTCGAACGCTGCCGGCACGATCGGCGACGCACTGAACTGTTCGTCGGGCGCATCGAACGGACCGGTCGACTGCGTGAAGTCCGCACCGGCGCAAAACGCCTCTCCCGCCCCGGTGAGCACGATTGCCCGGACCTGGTCGTCGTCGTCGCAGCGCCGGTACGCCTCGCCGAGGAGTGCCCCCATCTGGGGGGTGTAGGCGTTGCGGCGTTCGGGCCGGTTCAGCGTCAGCACCGCCACTCCGGCCCGGATCGCGACGGTGAGATCGGTCATGCGGTGAACTTACCGGGCAGCGCCTGTGCCCATCGGACGATCACTTCCGCGCCAACCAGTCTGCTTGGCGCCGCACGAATTCGGCGTCGACCACCGCCCCGTGGCCGGGCACGTACGCCGCCGACGGGCCACCCGCGGCGAGCACGCGGTCCAGCGTCGTCGGCCACGCCTGCAGGTCGGAATCGTGGTCGACGCAGGGTTCCCCGGACTCCTCGACCAGGTCGCCGCAGAACACCACCGGCCGGTCGCTGTCGGAGACCAGCACGATCAGGTCGTGGTCGGTGTGGCCACGCCCCGGATGGCTGATCGTCACGGTCACGTCGCCGAGGTCGAGCACCGCATGGGTGACGGCCGGACCGATCGGCACGGACGCTGCCAGAGCGCGATCCACCTCCCCAGCGTCGGCACCGTGGCTCAGCGCCTCCGCGCGCACCTGCGCGCTCCCGGTGTCCAGCGCCGCAATGACCGCCGGTGCGCAATACGTCTGGGCAGCGGCGAACACCGAATGACCGAGAATGTGGTCGAAGTGATGGTGGGTCAGGACCAGGTGGCCGACGTCGCGCCCGGTGAGCAGGCGGACATCGTCGGCGACCGCCCGCGCCTCGCGCAGCGTGGTGCCGGTGTCGATCAGCACCACTGCCGTGGGAGTGGCGACCAGCCCCACCGTGACATCGCAGAACGGCAGCCGGCAACGGCGCGCATGGGTGCTGACCTGCTCCCATGTCCAGTTCAGCGCAGCCTCGCCCATACTGCAGAAGTTACCCGGAACACCGGGTTTGTCCGCCGGTGCGCCGGGGAACACAGCCGCCATGTTGATCCGACGTGTCGCGCGCCCCATGCTCTCCGCCGTGTTCATCTCCCGTGGGGTGGAATCTCTGCGGAGCCCCAAACCCGCAGCGGACGCCACCCGACAGACCCTCGACGGGTTGTCCAAGCTGCCCGACCCGGTAGGCACCAACGTGCCCTCCGATGCCGAGACGGTGGCCAAGGTCAATGCCGCAGTGCAGATCGGTGGCGGCCTGCTGTTGGCGACAGGAAAGTTCCCCCGCGTCGCCTCGATCGCGCTGGCCGCCAGTGTGGTGCCGGGTTCCCTTGGTGGACATGCCTTTTGGAACCAGTCCGATCCGCAGCGCAAGACCGAGGAGCGCAAAGCGTTCATCACCGACATCAGCTTGCTGGGCGGGCTGATCATCGCCGCGGTCGACACTGAAGGCAAACCGTCACTGGGGTGGCGCGGCCGCCGTGCGGCGCACAAGGTTTCGGAGGCGGTCTCGGCGGCGTTGCCGGTCGGGGCGGCCGCCGGTTCGTCACTGTCGGACAGTGAGTTCGCCGACAAGCTCGGCCACGGACTGCAGGTCGGCGCCGAGCGGGGACGTGAACTTGCCCATCTCGCCCGCGAACGCGGTGAGGAGTGGGCCGAGATCGCGCAGAAGCGCGGTGAGGAGTGGGCCGAGGTCGCGCAGAAGCGCGGCGGTGAGTGGGCCGAGGTCGCGCAGAAGCGCGGCGGTGAGTGGGCCGAGGTGGCGCAGAGGCGCGGCGGTGAATTCGCCGACGTCGCCCGCGAGCGCGGCGAGGGGTGGGCCGAGCTGGCCCGTCACCGCGGGACCGAGCTGGCCGGCACGGCGCTCGACCGGGCTCCCGAGCTCGCCGACACCGCGCGGGGGCGCGGACACGAGCTGGCCGGGCAGGCCCGTGGGCGCGCCGCCAAACTCACCAAGGCTGCCGAGAAGCAGGCCAAGGCCGCCGAGAAGCACGCGAAGGTCGCTCGCAAGGAAGCCAGGAAACAGCGCCGCAAGCTCTGAAAACGTTTCCCTACGTCACATTCGCTCGGTACCGTGAGGTCGCATCGCTGACCTCTGGAGAAAGAGCGGATCCATGACGAGCGACTACCCGCCTCAGCCCGGCCAGTACGGATATCCCGGGTCCTATCCCCCGCTGGGCGGCAACACCAAGCCCGGCGGGTTGGGCGTGCGCTTCGCCGCCCGCTTCATCGACGGCATCATCGTGGGGATCATCGGGTTCGTCCTCGCGTTCGCCGTCGACGCCACCTCCAACGTCTGGATCACCGGGTTGTTCACCGGGTTGCTGACCTTCATCTACTACGTGGCGCTGGAAGTGACGCAGGGGTGGACCTTGGGCAAGAAATTGCTCGGTCTGAGCGTGCACGGACCGTCTGGCGCGCCGAAGCCGACCGTGGCTCAGTCGGCCATCCGGAACTCGTGGACGCTGCTGCCGATCATTCCCTTCGTCGGTGGCCTGCTCGGAATCGTCGCGATCATCGTCATCGCGGTGACGATCAACGGCAGCCCGACCAAGCAGGGCAAGCACGACGAGCTTGCCGGCGGCACGCAGGTCGTCAAGAGCTGAGAAGTCTCACCCGATCGGCGCGTAACTGTAGTCGATCGCGTCGCCGTCGACCGCGGTGACCGTCAGCCGCAGCGTCGCCGTGGTCGAGGCGTCTGCGACGGTGCAGTCGACGGTGTTACCGGGCCGGCCTTCGAGGTGGCCGGCGCAGGTGGCCGAGTTCGGCCGCGCCCCGACGTGCGCCGCCAGGTCGTCCAGCAGTGAGTTCTCCAGTTCGGTGCGCGTCAGGATGGGGACCAGGTCGAAGTTCATCATCAACCCGTCGACACCGGTGACCTCGGCCGTGCGCGGCAGGGTCAACCCTGCGGTGGTGATGTCGCACCGGGAGATGGCACCGATTTGGCCGTGCAGATCCGCCAGGCACACCACCGACGTCGGCGCGACGGCTCCGGCGTCGTCGAGCAGTCGGACCACGGCGCGTTCCAACTGCTCGCGGGACAACGCGGGCGTCATCTCGTAGTCGATGGTGGCGCCGTCGACGGCGGTGACGGTCACGATCGGCTGGAAACTGTTCGTCGGACTCATCACGACGTCGCAGCGTGAGGTGTGGCCCACCTCGCCGACCAGATCCGCGCGGCAGGTCACCTCCTGCGGCTGCTCGCCCGCGCTCGCCAGCTGCGCGGCGATGTCGTTCTGCAGGTCTGCGCTGTTCACGGTCGGGGCGCGGGAGGCGTCCTGCACACTGCACCCCACAGCGACAACCCCGCTTGCTGTCAGCGCCGTCAGCGTGGCGATCAGCGTCCTCATCAGCTGCCCCGTCACGACTAGGAAGTTTGCACCGGGGACCCTAGCAGACCTGTCTGCCGGGCAGTGGTTGACTGCTCTGGTGACGAGAGAACCCTCGCTGGCCCGACGCCTGTTCGATCGAGTCGAACCCGTCCACGCCGTCACCTACTTCGCCCCCGAAGCGCGCACCACCTTTGACCGGTTGGGGATGCGAGGCTTCTGGATGGGCTACTTCGCGGCCCGCTCGGCGCCACTGGGCAGGGTGCCCGCCGAGATCGTGACCGCCGCCTTCTACAACTTCACCCCCGAGCGGGTCGCGAAGTCACTGTCGGGAGCGTGGTCGGTGATCTCACCCTCCGATGCGCTGCGGGCCCGGGAACAGTCGGCGGCCGCGGCGTTGCGCCGGTGCGGGGTGGACGATGACGAGGCCCGCGTCGCAGCTGATCTGGCGATGAAGGCGGCGACCGGGGCGGAGGTCGGCGGCCGCACGCTGTATGCCGCCAACCGGGCACTCGACTGGCCGCAGGATCCGGTCGCGCGGCTGTGGCAGGCGACGACGCTGCTGCGCGAGCACCGCGATGACGGCCACGTCGCCGTGCTGACCTCGCTGGGCGTGTCGGGCCGCGAATGCAACGTGCTGCACGCGGCGGCCGAACGCGTGCCGGAGGAGATGATCAAGCGCAGCCGTGACTACGACGACGCGCAGTGGGAGCTGCATCGTGAGGCGCTGCGGGAGCGAGGACTGCTCGACACCGCCGGCGTGCTCACCGAGGCCGGCCGTGAACTCAAACAGCACCTCGAAGACACCACCGACGCGCTGGCGCTGGCGGCCTTGGCAGCCCTGGACGACAGCGAAGTCGAGGAGCTGTTCCGCACGCTGACGCCGATTACGAGGAAGGTGGTGGCCGCCGGGGACATCCCCGCTGCGACGCCGATGGGGCTGAGCCGCGCCGACCTCGACGACGACAGCGCCCACCTCGGCTGAGCCACCTCAGCGGGGCGCGTACATGATCAGCCCCACGCCGATGAGTGCCACCGCGGCGCCGGTGAGGTCCCATCGGTCGGGCCGGAAACCGTCGGCGACGACGCCCCACAGCAGAGAGCCGGCGATGAACACCCCGCCGTAGGCGGCCAGTACGCGGCCGAAATGCGGATCGGGCTGGAACGCGGCCACGAAGCCGTAGGCACCGAGCGCGAGCACACCGGCGCCGACCCACAGCAGCCCGCGTTGTTCGCGTACGCCCTGCCACACCAGCCACGCTCCGCCGATCTCGAGGATGGCGGCGAGGACGAACAACAGGACCGATCTGATCACCACCGCTCCACCCTGTCGCGAGCGCGCCGAAAATGCCCGATTCGTCCCGCGTGTCGTGCGGGGACACGCACGCGGGGAATCAGCGGCACACGTCGGGCGCCGATTCACCCGGTGCGCCAGCTCGGCTCACCGGTTGGCCAGCGAAAACCCGTGCCAGGCCCGCCGCCGTTCGCCGTGCGGGTCGAACTCGATGCGGCGCTTGTGATCGAGTACCAGTACGGCACGCTCATGACGGTCGTAGAGCGGCCAGTCGTCGCCCGGAACTCCGTGCCGGGCGAACGCCAGCCAGCGCCGCTGGATGTCGTCGCTGACCCGACGGGCGGCGCGCGAATCGACCCCGGCGGCCAGCCACCTGCCGAACCGGGAGCGGTACACGTCGAACACCGCCAGCAGCTCGGTGGCGTGGGTGGCGCCGAAACCG
>CAXEZH010000060.1:0-10957 GCA_964000695.1 uncultured Mycolicibacterium sp.
CGACCGTCGGCGATCCTGCTCGCGTCGGTGACCTTCATCGGGGTGCCGGGCCTCGTGCGCAGGTTGGCGTCATTGGCGTCGCGCACCGAGACCTGTTCCGATTCCGGGATGCCCAGCAGCATGCCGATGACCCGCATCGGCATCATCGCGGCCAGCTCGGCGATGATGTCGAACCCGTCGGTCCCGACCAGCGGGTCGAGGCAGTTGATGCAGTATGACCGGATCCGGTCTTCGATCTCGGCCATCCGGCGCGGGGTGAACACCCGTGCCATCAGCCCCCGCAGCATCGTGTGCTCGGGCGGGTCCTCGAACATCATCACGCCATCGGGCATGTCGAAGTCGGATTTGACCAGTTCGAGGATGTCGCTGCGGCGATTGGAGAAGACCTTCCAGTCCAGCAGCGCGCGTTCGACGTCGGCGTGCCGGGACAGCGCCCAGAAGTCGTAGCGCGGGTTGTAGTACAGCGGCGCCTCGTCGCGCAGCCGAGCGTAGACCGGATAGGGATCGGCGACGATCGCGGTGTCGTAGGGGTCGTAATGAACCCGGGGTTCGGCGCCGGTGCCCGGCGCCACCCCGTGGACGGATCCCGGGCCCGGACCGTGGGCAGTTCCGGTGGCGGTCGCCGCGCTCGTCTCGGCCGTATCCGCTGATCGTTGCGCCATGGGTGCTCCTTCGGCGGCCCCGTGGGGATTCTCCGTCTGCGGGAGAGCCTTGTTGTGCGACCGCTCAGCACATCGTGCTGCCGCTATGTCTAACAGTGGGCCGGAAGGCGGTCAAGAGCTGACACAAAAGTGACCTGGCGCGCAGGTGACGCAAAGCAGTTAGCAGCACCACAATGACTTGAGCTAGCCTGTGGCCGAGTGAGAAGTTATATCGGCTAAGTTACGATCAGCCGAACAAGAGTCACGGAACCAGGGGTCAGATGCGCGACAGAAGTCGGGGGCAGAAGGCGTGATCGCAGTCGCCAAAAAGGTGTGGCTTCCGCTGCTGATCATAGTGGTGGTGGTGATCGCCGGGTTGACGGTGTCGCGCATCCGGACCTTCTTCGGCTCGGAAGGCATCATCGAGACGCCGGAGAACTTCGCCGACCTGCCCGAGCCGTTCGACCCGAAGGTCGTGCGTTACGAGATCGTGGGCAACGGCTCCTACGCCGACATCAACTACCTCGACCTCGACGCCAAGCCGCAACGAGTCGACGGTGCCGCGCTGCCGTGGTCGCTGACGCTGGAGACCACCGAGCCCTCGGCCGCGCCCAACATCGTCGCGCAGGGTGACAGCAGTTCGATCACATGCCGCATCATCGTCGACGACGAGGTGAAGGACGAGAGGACGAACACCGGCTTGAACGCTCAGACCTTCTGCTTTGTGAAGTCGGCATGAGCGCCCCCGTCAGCGACGCACCCACCGACGCGTTCCCTCCCGCTCAACCGCAGAAGCGTCCGTTCATCCCGCGGATGATCCGCGCGTTCGCCGTGCCGATCCTGCTCGGTTGGATCGCGCTCATCGTCGTCGTCAACGTCACCGTCCCGCAGCTGGAGACGGTCGGCGAGATGCAGGCGGTGTCGATGAGCCCCGACGACGCGCCGTCGATGATCTCGATGAAGAAGGTCGGCGAGCTGTTCGAGGAGGGCGACTCCGACAGCTCGGTGATGATCGTCTTCGAAGGTGAACAACCCCTCGGCGACGAGGCGCACGCCTGGTACGACGAACTGGTCCAGCGGCTGGAGGCCGACACCACGCACGTGCAGTCGGTGCAGGACTTCTGGAGCGACCCGCTCACGGCGTCGGGATCCCAGAGCACCGACGGCAAAGCCGCCTACGTGCAGGTCAAGCTCGCCGGCAATCAAGGTGAAGCGCTGGCCAACGAGTCGGTCAAGGCCGTGCAGGGCATCGTCAACAACCTGGCGCCACCGCCGGGCGTCACGGCCTATGTGACCGGACCCGCTGCGCTCGCGGCGGACCAGCACATCGCCGGTGACCGCAGCATGCGCACCATCGAGCTGGCGACCTTCACCGTCATCATCGTGATGCTGCTGCTGGTGTATCGCTCGATCCTGACGGTCGTCATCACGCTGTTCATGGTGGTGCTGTCGCTGACCACGGCCCGCGGGGTGGTCGCTTTCCTCGGCTATCACGAGGTGATCGGGCTCTCGACCTTCGCCACGAATCTGTTGGTGACACTCGCGATAGCGGCGGCCACCGACTACGCCATCTTCCTGATAGGCCGCTATCAGGAAGCCCGAAGTATGGGCGAGGACAAGGAAACCGCGTTCTACACGATGTTCCACGGCACCGCGCACGTGGTGCTGGGGTCGGGGTTGACGATCGCCGGGGCGACGTTCTGCCTGAGCTTCACGCGGTTGCCGTACTTCCAGACGCTGGGCGTGCCTCTGGCGATCGGCATGTTCGTGGTCATGCTCGCCGGCGTGGTGCTGATGGTGGCCATCATCAGCGTCGTCACCCGCTTCGGCAAGCTGCTGGAACCCAAGCGGGCCATGCGCATCCGGGGCTGGCGCAAGGTCGGTGCGGCGGTGGTGCGCTGGCCGGGACCGATCCTGGTGGCCACCATCGCGCTGGCTCTGGTCGGTCTGCTCGCCCTGCCCGGTTACAAGACCAACTACAACGACCGCGACTACCTGCCGGCCGACCTGCCCGCCAACGAGGGGTACGCCGCCGCCGACCGGCACTTCGACCCGGCCCGGATGAACCCCGAGCTGCTGATGATCGAAAGCGATCACGATCTGCGCAACTCGGCGGAATTCCTGGTCATCGACAAGATCGCCAAGGCCATCTTCAAGGTCGAGGGTATCGCCCGCGTGCAGGCGATCACCCGCCCCGACGGCAAACCGATCAAGCACACCTCGATCCCGTTCCAGATGAGCATGCAGGGCACCACCCAGCGGCTCAACGAGAAGTACATGCAGGACCGGATGGCCGACATGCTGGTCCAGGCCGACGAGATGAACGACACCATCGCCACGATGCAGAAGATGTCGAACCTGACCGGCCAGATGGCGGCGATCACCAACAACATGGTGCAGAAGATGGAAGGCATGTACGTCGACATCGCCGACCTACGGGACAGCATCGCGAACTTCGACGACTTCTTCCGTCCGATCCGCAACTACTTCTACTGGGAACCGCACTGCTACAACATCCCCGTGTGTTGGGCCCTGCGGTCGGTGTTCGACACCCTCGACGGCATCAACATCATGACCGACGACTTCAAGGAAATCCTTCCCGAGATGCGCCGGCTCAATGAGCTGATGCCCCAGATGGTCGCGTTGATGCCCGAGATGATCGACACGATGAAGACCATGCGCACGATGATGCTGACGATGTATCAGTCGCAGAAGGGCATGCAGGACCAGATGGCGGCGATGTCCGAGGACGCCGACGCCATGGGCGAGGCGTTCGACGACTCGATGAACGACGACTCGTTCTATCTGCCGCCGGAGATCTTCGAGAACGAGGACTTCCAGCGCGGCCTCGAGCAGTTCCTGTCCCCCGATGGGCACGCGGTGCGCTTCATCATCTCCCACGAGGGCGATCCGCTGAGCCCCGAGGGCGTGGCGAAGATCGACAACATCAAGACCGCGGCCAAGGAGGCGGTCAAGGGCACGCCGCTGGAAGGATCCAAGATCTACCTCGGCGGCACCGCGGCGACCTTCAAGGACATGAAGGACGGCAACAACTACGACCTGATGATCGCCGGCATCGCCGCTCTGTCACTGATCTTCATCATCATGCTGATCCTGACCCGCGCGATCGTCGCGGCGGCGGTGATCGTGGGCACGGTGGCGATCTCGCTCGGCGCGTCGTTCGGTCTGTCGATCCTGCTGTGGCAGCACATTCTCGGCATCGAGCTGCACTGGATGGTGTTCGCGATGGCGGTGATCGTGCTGCTGGGCGTCGGCGCCGACTACAACCTGCTGCTGGTCTCCCGGCTCAAAGAGGAGATCCACGCGGGTGTGGGTACCGGCATCATCCGGGCCATGGGTGGCAGCGGCTCGGTGGTAACGGCCGCCGGATTGGTGTTCGCACTTACCATGATGTCGATGGCGGTGAGTGAACTGACCGTCATCGCCCAGGTGGGTACGACGATCGGCCTGGGTCTGTTGTTCGACACCCTGGTGGTCCGGTCGTTCATGACCCCGTCGATCGCCGCCCTACTCGGCCCGTGGTTCTGGTGGCCGCAACGGGTGCGAACCAGGCCCAAACCGTCGCCCTGGCCCAAAGCCGGTGAGCTGCAGACGAATCCGTCGGATGGAGTGAGACCTTGAAGAAGCGGTTGATGATCGGTGCGGCCGCCGCAGCCGTGGGGCTGGGATCAGCTCTGGGCTTCGCGGCCCCGGCCGTGGCCGACCCCGACACGGCGTTCACGAACGAGCTGAACACCTACGGGATCTACGGCCAGAAGGACTACAACGCCTGGATCGGCAAGATCACGTGCAAGCGGATCGCCACCGGCGTCGACGCGAACGCGTTCGAGGCCGCGGATTTCGTGCACAACCAGTTGGAGAACGACTCCACCACCGAACAGGCGTGGCAATTTCTGGCAGCGGGTCTGCGCATCTATTGCCCGGACCGCCTGCCCATCTTGGATCAGGCCCGGCAGTGAGTCGGTCCCGGCGCATTTCGGCACTGACCACCGCCGCCGCCGTCGCCGCTCTGGCGGCGGGCATCATGGCGGGGGGCGTAGCACCGGCTGGGGCCCAGCCGCCGCCACCGGCTCCTGGTCAGGGTGAGCCGGTGCCCGCGTGGGCGCCGCCCAAACCCGCCGAGTTCTGGATCGGAGAGCCTGTCGTGTGGACCTCCGCGTGGGGCGGGCGCTGGGGGGTGTGGAAGAACGGCGGATTTCTGATCCTGTCGTCCAATCCCGTCACCGGAGGCGGCTGACCGATGACGCCTGCGCGCACGACCGGATCGACAGGCAACGACGAGGTAGGAGTGACGATGACAGGACCGAGAGGTCGCCTCGCGCGGATGGGGCTGGGGCTCGCGGGAGCCGCGATGGTCTTCTTCGGCGGAGCCGGACCGGCCATGGCCGATTCCACCGAGGACTATCCGATCCCCCGCCGGATCATCCACACCACCTGTGATGTCGAGCAGTATCTGGCGGCGGTGCGCGACACCAGCCCGGTGTATTACGAGCGATACATGATCGACCGCAGCAACCGACCGCCAGACGTCCAGCAGATGGCCTTCGACCGCATCCACTGGTTCTTCTCGCTCGACCCGGTGGGCCGTCGACAGTATTCGGAGAACACCGCGACGAACGTGTTCTACGAGCAGGTCGCGACGCGCTGGGGTAACTGGGCGAAGATCTTCTTCAATAACAAAGGTGTCGTCGCCCACGCCACCGACGTCTGCATGGAGTACCCGCGCGGCGACATGTCGGTCTGGAACTGGCCCGTCTGATCCTGGTTGACCGGTCGGCCCGGTCGGACCCCGACCGTGACGCCACTGCCGCGCTCGATCCCGAGGCGTGGATCGCTGCGACCAGCACGTGGTGCCCGGCCTCCGGCTGCGCCCCGGTGTGACCTCGCGCGGGAAGTTCGCGATTCCAGAACGGCGCCGCCTTCGTAGATGACAATCTTTCTCTGATCTGTAACGCCGTCCGGTGATCGAGGAGATTGTATGTCCGCACCGTCGCAGGCTTCGGCGACCGATCCCGACACTCACCGGCCCCGGCGGGCGTGGGCGGCGGTGTCGGTGCTCGCCGTCGTCGGGACACTCAACTACGCCGACCGCTTCCTGCCGGCGGTGCTCGCCGAACCCATCCGCCAGGATCTGGCGTTGTCGGACACCGCGATCGGAATCATCAACGGATTCGGCTTCCTCGCGGTCTACGCGCTCATCGGGATCCCGATCGCGCGGATCTCCGACCGCGGCGCCTACGGGCTGGTGATCTCCGGATGCCTGACGCTGTGGGGTGTCATGACGATGCTCGGCGGCGCCGTGCAGTCCGGTTTTCACCTCGCGCTCACCCGGGTGGGCGTCGCGATCGGGGAAGCGGGATCCACCCCCGCCGCGCACGCGTACGTGGCACGCAACTTCGTTCCCGAGCGCCGTGCGGCACCGCTTGCAGTCATCACCTTGGCTATTCCGCTGGCCTCGGCGGCCAGCCTCATCGGCGGCGGACTGTTGGCCGAGGCGCTGGGCTGGCGCTGGGCCTTCGTCGTCATGGGAGCACTCAGCGTCGCCTTCGTGCCCGTCGTGTTGGCCGTCGTCGGTCGGCGCCAAAAGGTACCGGTCGCACCCGTCGAAACGGTTGCTGTGCAACAGATTCCGGCGAAATGGTGGGACATTCTCCGCAAGCCGAGTTATCTCGCGATCGTCTGCGGCGCCGCGTGCATCTCAGTGGCCGGCTACGCCCTGACCACCTTCGCACCGGCGTTCCTGATGCGCGCCCGCGGGATGACACTGGGCGACGTGGGCCTGCAGTACGGCATCGCCAGCGGCCTGACCGGAATCGTCGGGCTGATCGTTGTCGGCCGCATCGCCGACAAGCTCTCCGGCATCGACGGCCGCTGGCTGCTCTGGTTGGTCGCAGCCATGACCGCCGCGCTGATCCCGTTCTCGACACTCGGCTTCCTGGTGGACAGTCCCGCGCTGGCGGTGTGCTTCATCGCGTTGAGCTACGTGGTCGGCACCGCCTACATGGCGCCGTCGATCGCGGCCATCCAGCGTCTCGTACCCGCCGAGCAGCGTGCGACCGCGTCGGCGATCTTTCTGTTCTTCAGTGCGATCCTCGGGTCAGTGGGCCCGCTTCTGACCGGTCTGATCAGCGACGCGCTGCGGCCAGACCACGGAGACATGTCGCTGGGTTGGGCACTGCTGAGCGTCGTGCCGGTCATGCAGGTCGGCGCCATCGCGTGCTACCTGCTCGCCAGCAGGCGCTTCCTGCGCGAGATCGTCGCCTGATCGATCGCTCCGCGACCTGCAGTCGGATCGATCGCTCCGCGATCTGCAGTCGGATCGATCGCTCCGCGACCTGCAGTCGGATCGATCGCTCCGCGATCAGAGCCCGAACTGGTCCTCCACGATCCCCAGCCAGATCTGCGCCGCGTCGATCGCGACCTTCTCGCTGATGAACGCGTGCTGGGTGCCGGTGTAGATGTCACGAAACGCCCGTTCGAGTCGGCTGCCTTCCCGAATCGCGCTGGTGCCCGCCACGAGATGCGCCCACTCGGCACACTCGCGTGCGGTGTCGGTGGCGAACACCGCGGCCACGCGCATGTCGGCGCGCAGCGTCGGGGTGAGCTCTCCCCCGGCCGCCACCGCGGACTCGGCGGTGCCGAACGCGTCGAGCACCAGCAACCGGGCAGCCCGCCAGGCGGCGACGTGATGAGCCAACCCCTTCTGGAATGTCGGCCGGGTGGCCAGCGCCGCCATATCGCTCATTCGGAACTTCGTCTCAGCCAACTCCGCGACGTCGTCCAGCATGCTCTTGGCCACGCCGAGTGCCCAGGCGGCGTGACCGGCCGCGGTCACCGGCATCATCCCCATCCGGGTGGCGGGTGAACTCCCCCGCGCAGGCTCACGGGTGAACAGCGCGAACGCGCGGCACTGCGGAACGAAGACATCGTCGATGGCGTAGTCGTAGGAGCCGGTGCCTTTCAAACCCTGGACATGCCAGCCGTCTTTGAACACCACCTGGTCACGAGGGACGACCGCGACCTGCATGTCGGGGATTCCCTCACCGGCCCAGCGCATCTCGCCGTCCACCATCGGCAGGAACCCCGCCGCGACGTACTCCGCATGGCCGGTGCCTGAACCGAAACTCCAGGACCCGGTCAACCGGTAACCACCGTCGACGGCGATGCCCTGTCCGTTCGGGAAGAACTGGCCCCCCATCGTGACCCGGTTCGACCGGGCGCTGAACACCTCGGCGAACCCGTCATCGGGCAGGTAGGTCGCGGCGGCGAACGCCGAGGGCAGATTGGCGATCCCGATCCACCCGAAAGAGCCATCCTGCCAGGCCATTTCGATCCATGTCTCGATCATCTCGGCGAACGATGGCTCGACCCCGCCCGCGGCGCCGGGATTGAACGACGACATCAGGCCCGAGGACCACATGGCCTCGACGATGTCGGGCGTCAGCGTGCGCGCACGCTCGGAGTCGGCCGCCTGTGAGCGGACGAGATCGCGCAGCCCGCGGGCCAGGTCGACCAGCCCGCCGGCACGGATGGGTTGCGAGAGATTCTGCGTCGCCGCCGTCACGGCCTCGACGGTACTGCGTCAGGGCAGCGCAGTGAACAGATTCACTGAATCTGTCATCTCTGGTGCAGAGGCTTCTCCCGCGACAAGGGTCGATGGCCCCGGAGCATGGGGTGACATCGGCTCAGCGACGTGGGGCGCGGACACCGGTTCGGTCGTTGTGTCCGCGGGGGCTGCCAGCGCCGGGCCGGCATTCTCGGGCGCTGACACAGCCTGCGGTTCGGTAGCGCCCAGGTGGGGCGCGACCTCCGGCTGCGGGCCGCCGTGGTGCGGTACAGCCTCCGCTTGTGGCGCGCCCAGCTGGGGCACCGCCTGCGGTTGCTGGGCGCCCAGGTGCGGCACGACCTCCGGTTGCGTTCCGCTCAGCACCGGCTGCCCCTGGGGCTCGGCGGCGGTCACAGCCGCCGAGCCCGGTGCGACCTGCGCCGCGGGAACGGTAGCCGCGGATGGTGCCGGGTAGTAGCTGGACAGCGGCTCGGGCTGGGCGGTACGCGGGGATGGCACAGCGACCACTTTCCGGGCCGGAACGGCGACCGTATTCGGCGGTGCCACCGGCACCGCAACCCAACCCGGATCGGCGGCGCTGGGCTGCTCGACCGCCGTCGCGGCGGGAGCGACGTCCGGCCCGCCGGCCGCGCCGAGGAAGAAGACGCCGAGCGCCACGGCTGCTGCGACACCGAGCGCCGAGGTGAGGAGCCGCCGCGCACGACTCCGCCGAACCGGTTCGTCGGACACCGGCTCGGGCATCGTCTCGCCGGAGTCGGCGGCTGCCATCGCGGCACCGTAGGCGAGCACGATGTCGACCGGCAGGTCGGCGTCTTCGGGGTCGACGAGCACCGCCAGCGCGCGCGACTGCGGCACTGCTTCGACGGGCGACAGTGCCAGGCTGCGAAGTCGACTCTGCAGTCGCAAACCGTCGTGTGCGGCGTCGTCACTCCACGTGATGCGAACACGGTCGATCTCGTGACCGGCGGTGGCGGCGATGGCATGGGCGCCCAACACCGCTGCGCCTGCGGTCTCGGCGCCGGCGGTGACCTCCAGGACATCGTGGTCGAGCAGTCCGCCCGCGTCGACGTCCACCAACACCCAACCCACCACGTCGGCGGTCAGAGACAGTCCCATCACCGTGCCCACGGTGATCCCCTTCCGACGACGGATTCGGTGTGTGCGGTGTATCGCGGTGCTCCGACGTGCTGTTACATGCGGCTCACGGCTTTACAAGGTGAGACCCAGGCCATAAGCTCCTCCTAAAGGTCGACTGACCGACCTTTGAGTTCTGTCCGGTGCTCGACGAATCGGCAGGAGCGTAACGCTGACACGCGCTTTGCGCGCGCCGACGGCGCGACAATGGTGTCGCGCCGCTGTCGGTGATGGTCTGCGCGTGCATTGTGTCTCGTTATTGCATTGTGTCCCAACTGGTTTCGGTGAAAATCTGCAACGGTGGTGCAACCGGGTGGAGCATAGTGTGCTAGTTCACACCTACGAACGGAGTCTCATGCCATGAGTAGCGACAGTCACCCCCACCACCCACGACGTGGCGTGGAAGAGCACAACGAGTCGGATGACTATCTGCAGAAGCGCCAGCTGAAGACGGGAACCGCCGGATGGCTGCTGCTGGCCAGCCTCGGCGTCGGCTACGTCATCTCGGGCGACTACTCCGGCTGGAACTTCGGACTGGGCCAGGGCGGGTTCGGCGGCTTGGCGATCGCCGCCGTCATCATCGCCGGCATGTACCTCGCGCTGGTCCTCGGCATGGCTGAGATGTCGTCGGCCCTGCCCGCAGCCGGCGGCGGTTACACCTTCGCGCGGCGTGCGCTGGGTCCGTGGGGTGGCTTCGCCACGGGCACCGCGATCCTCATCGAGTACGCCATCGCGCCGGCGGCCATCGCCACCTTCATCGGTGCCTACGTCGAATCGCTGAACCTGTTCGGCATCCAGGACGGGTGGTGGATCTATCTCGCCGCCTACGCCATCTTCATCGGCATTCATCTCTCGGGCGTCGGCGAAGCGCTCAAGGTGATGTTCGTGATCACCGGTATCGCCCTGCTCGGTCTGGTGATCTTCGCAATCTCGGCGATCGGGCAGTTCGACGCGGCGAATCTCACCGACATCGCCGTGACCGACGCGGCGGGCGCCTCCGAGTGGCTGCCGTTCGGCTATCTGGGTATCTGGGCGGCAATCCCGTTCGCGATCTGGTTCTTCCTGGCGATCGAAGGTGTCCCGCTGGCTGCCGAGGAAGCCGCCAACCCGGCCCGCAACGTTCCCCGCGGCATCATCGCCGGCATCGCGGTGCTGCTCGTCACGTGCCTGACGGTGCTGGTGCTCACCCCCGGAGCCGGTGGCGCCGCGGCGATGTCGGAGTCGGGCAACCCGTTGGTCGAGGCCCTCGGTGACGGCACGATGGCCAAGGTCGTCAACTACATCGGACTGGCCGGCCTGATCGCCAGCTTCTTCTCCATCATCTACGCCTACTCCCGCCAGCTCTTCGCGTTGTCCCGCGCCGGCTACCTGCCGACCGCCCTGTCGGTGACGAACTCGCGCAAGGCACCCACGTTGGCCCTTGTGGTGCCCGGCGTCATCGGGTTCGCGCTGTCGTTGACCGGCCAGGGTGCGTTGCTGCTCAACATGGCGGTCTTCGGTGCTGCGCTGAGCTACGTGCTGATGATGGTCAGCCACATCGTGCTGCGGGTCCGGGCTCCCGAGATGGAGCGCCCGTACCGCACCCCCGGCGGCG
>CAXEZH010000061.1:0-3402 GCA_964000695.1 uncultured Mycolicibacterium sp.
CAACGCGGTGATCGAGGACGGCGGTCCCGACGCGGTGGCCGCCTACTACGGCAATCCGGCCGGGTATTCGTCGTCGAACCTGATGTTCATGAACGGGTGGTTGGACGCCGTCGGCACCCACAACCGGTACGCGGTCGGATCCGTCGACCAGAACGCCCTTCATGTGGTGGCCGAGAAGATGTACGGCTCGTCGTTGATGGTGCCGGTGTCGGACGTGGACAACTGTGACTACTTCGTGCTCGTCGGCGCGAACCCCGCAGTGAGCGCGTGGAACTGGCTGGAGTCCGTGCCGGGCGGTTGGCGCCGCACGTTGGCCCGCCAGCAGCAGGGCGCGACCGTCGTCGTCGTCGACCCGGTGCGCACCGAAACCGCTGAGCGCGCTGACATCCACGTGGCGGTGCGGCCCGGACAGGACTGGGCGCTGCTGTTGGCGATGGTGACGATCATTCTCGACGAGGGCCTATACCACCGGGGAGACTGCGCAGACCTGGCCACCGGTGTCGATCGGCTGCGCGGACTGACCGCCGATGTCGACCTCGCTGACCTGGCGCGTCGCTGCGATGTACCGCTCGCGGTGATCACCGACGTGGCACGAGATTTCGCGACCGCCGAGCGGGCGATGCTGGTGACCCGCACCGGGGTCTCGCTGCATCTGGCCGGTACCGTGGCGGAGTGGCTGGGCCAGGTGCTCAACGTCATCACCGGACGGATGGACCGCCCCGGTGGCCGCCGCTTCGAAGCCGGTTACGTCGACGCCTTACGTCTGGCCGACCTGGCCGGCGCGAAACCGCACCGCAGCAGGTTGCGGGGGCGGGACATGGTCGCCGGGGCACACGCGCTCAGCGAGCTTCCCGACGAGATCACCACCCCCGGACGCGGCCAGGTTCGGGCTATGGTGATCAACAGCGGCAATCCGGTGGTCTCCGGACCCGAGGGCGCCAAGCTCGACCACGCGTTGTCGACGCTCGATCTGTTGGTGGCCATCGACTTCGTGCAGCGTGAGAGCCATCGGCACGCCCACTGGCTGCTGCCCGCAGTGCACTGGTTGGAGCGCGACGACCTGCTGGCGTTCACCAGCAGCCTGCATGACGAACCGTATGTGCACTACGGGGTCCGCGCCGTGGACCCGCCGGTCCTCGCGCGTGAAGAGTGGCGCATCTTCACGGATCTGGCGCTGGCGATGAAGCGTCCACTGTTCGGCGCGCGGGGGTTGAACGTATTCGTCGCCGCGTCCAGACGGTTGGCCAGGCTGACCCGACGGCCGGCGCTCGAGTTCGGGCCGTCCTGGATTCATCGACTGCTGATCGCCACGAGCCGGAAAGTCAACGGCCGCAGGATCAGATGGGCCGACGTCCTGGCTCATCCGCACGGCTGGGTGCTCGGGCCCCGGGAGTTCGGTCGGTTCCGCGACGCACTGCGCACCGACGACAAGACGGTGCACGTCGCTCCCGCGGAGTTCGTCGCACGGGCACGCGAGCTGCTACGCCAGGCGCCGCCGTCGCCGCCGGACGGCTACCCGTTCCAGCTGGCCAACCGGCGACACCGCCACTCGATGAACTCCTGGCTCAACGACCTTCCCGGCTTGCACCCCGCCGGGAAGGGCACTCAGGTGGTGATCCATCCCGAGGACGCGCTGGCCCTGGGTATCAGCGACGGTGATGCGGTTCGGGTGTCCTCGGCCGTGGGCGAAGTCGAGTTGACCGCGTCGGTCGACGACCAGCCCCGACGTGGCGTCGTCATCATCGACCACGGCTGGGGATCACGAGTTTTCGATCCGGCCGGTGGGTCTGAGCCGCTCAGCTACGGCGTGAACCGCAACCTGCTGGTGGACGGCGCGCAGGTTGACCCGCTGTCGCAGACTGCGGCATTGAACTCGTCGTACGTCAACGTCGAAATCGTGGAGTGTGACAGCTCCGCCGAGAGACGACGCCCACACTCCGATGTCGATCCCGATGCTCACGCACGTGGTCTCGAAGACTGAAGCCATGGACATCCGCCAGGACGAACGCGTTCCCGGTCAGGGACTACTGCGCGTGACGGGTCCGGGGCTGCGTTTCGGTGAACACGACGGCGTTGTCGATGACGGTGTGAACGAAGCGCATCTTCTCCAGGACCGGAGGTGGCAGCACGAAAGGGTAGAGATCCGCGCGGCCCATGGATCGATTGATCATGTTCAGCGACCACGCCAGGGGCAGCCACATTCCGATGAGCGTATCGAAACGGCTGGGGCCCAAATGGAGAAGATCGAACGCTCCGGCGGCCGGGGCCAGGCCGAACGACGCCGCGGTGTCCAACGTATCCCGGATGTGCAGGTAGTGCGCGAACGTCTCCGCCCAGTCCTCCGCAGGATGCATCGAGGCATAGGAGGACACGTGTCGTGTCGACCAATCCGGCGGCGGACCGGCGCTGTAGTGCCGGTCCAGTGCCTGCTGGTAGTCGCGATCAGGGTCGCCGAAGAGGTCGGCGAATTCGGAGCTGCGCTGGGACCAGCCACCGACCAGGCGATGAAAGTACGCATGCCCGGTCTCATGTCGGAAGTGGCCGAGCAACGTCCGATACGGTTCGTCCAGGGCCACGCGCAGCTCCTCGCGGCGCACATCGTCGCTTTCTGCCAGGTCCAGGGTGACGACGCCATCCTCGTGTCCGGTGACGACCTTCTCGTCGGTGCTCGACAACAGGTCGAATGCCAACCCGAACTGCGGGTCCTGTGTCCGGTCGACGATGGGCAGCCTCAGCTCGATCAGCTCGGCGACCAGGCGTCGTTTGGCGTTCTCGGCCACGGCAAATCTGGCCATCCCGGCAACGTCAGAATCGCTGGGCCGGGTCCGTGTCAGCCGGCAGGACGCGCACAGTCCGCCGACCGAGGTCGCCGACCCAGACTCGATCAACCAATTACATTGAGCAATAACCGAATTGGCACACAAGGAGAAACTCTGCTCATCGACGAGGACCATTGTGGCCTTATCGGAGGAGTATGCGAGCCTGCTTCCGCACGACAAACACAAGGAATTCTCGAAGGTGAGGTGTTGGCCGCATTTCGGGCAGGTGAAGTCGCGCATGCGCAGAGTCCGTTCAGGTTCGAAGCCAACGCAGAAGGGCAACGTTGCGTCGGAACGTCGGCAGAGGAAGGGTGGAAAACACCGTCGGCCCGCCGGTAGGAGCTGCCCTACGGCGATTGATGCCGAGAGTGGTCGCAGTTCCAGATCTGCTTACCGGAACCCTTGCGGTGCAGCTTATCAAACGGTCGCTCGCCCAGCGGCGATTGTGATCAGCGTGACGGGTTCGACCGCGGGGAGCGTGACAGGGCTCTGCGGCCTCGCCCGCATCTCAGACCGACGGACCCTGGGCGCGCAGGTCGTCCACCTCGCGCATCGCGGCGCGCAGCTTGCCCAGCCACTCGTC
>CAXEZH010000062.1:0-5837 GCA_964000695.1 uncultured Mycolicibacterium sp.
AGGCGGTGTGGCGGGATCGAGAAGGTCCCCCCACACCGTCGCGATATGGGCCTGGTTCGCTAGGAGGGCCATGAGTCAGCCGAACCACCAGCCCGAGCGCCGCGATGTCACCGGCGGGCGCCGCGATGTGAAGGTCATCGTCGAGTTGATCGAGCACACCGCCGCGATCGCCGGCACCTACGAGCGCGGCGACCTCGTCGACCGGATGACCCGTGCCAAGGCCCGCATCACCGACCCGCAGATCCGGGTGGTCATCGCCGGGCAGCTCAAGCAGGGTAAGAGCCAGCTGCTCAACTCGCTGCTCAACGTCCCTGTCGCCCGGGTCGCCGACGACGAGTCCACGGTGCTGCCGACGGTGGTGACCCACGCCGAGCAGCCCTCGGCCCGCATCATCGTCGAACGTCCCGGTGGGGCGGAACCCGAGCTCATAGACATCCCGACCGCCGACGTGCGAACCGACCTGCGTTTCCATCCGCTGGCCCGCGGACGACGGGTGATCCGCGCCGAGGTCAGCGCGCCCAGCCCGTTGCTCAAGGGCGGACTGGCGTTCATCGACACCCCCGGGGTGGGAGGCCACGGTCAACCCCATCTGTCCGCCACGCTGGGCCTGCTGCCCGACGCGGACGCGGTGCTGATGGTCAGCGACACCAGCCAGGAGTTCACCGAACCCGAGATGACGTTCCTGCGCCAGGCGGTGCAGATCTGCCCGATCGCCCGGATCGTGGCGACCAAGACCGATCTGTACCCGTACTGGCGTGACGTCGTCGCCGCCGACGAGCGCCACCTGCAGCGCGCCGGGGTAGCGGTGCCGATCATCCCGGTGTCCTCGGTGCTGCGCAGCCACGCGATCAAGACCAATGACAAAGAACTCAACGCCGAGTCCAACTTCCCGGCGCTGGTGAACTTCCTGTCCGAACAGGTGGCCTCCCGCGAGAACGACCGCATCCGGGATCAGGTGTTGGCCGAGGTCCGTTCGGCGGCAGAGCATCTACGTCTCGCGGTGGGCGCCGAACTGGAAGCGCTCGACGACCCCGCCGCGCGCGAGGCGCTGCGCGCCGACCTGGAACGCCGCAAGGCCGAAGCGCAGGACGCCCTGGCACAGACGGCGCTGTGGCAACAGATTCTCAACGACGGGATCGCCGACCTCACCGCCGACATCGAACACGACCTGCGTGGCCGGTTCCGCGCCATCACCCAGCACACCGAGAAGGTGATCGACTCCTGTGACCCGACGCGGGTGTGGGCCGAGATCGGCGCCGAACTCGAGAACGCCGTCGCCACCGCGGTCGGGGACAACTTCGTGTGGGCCTTCCAGCGTGCCGAGGTGCTTGCCGAAGAGGTGGCCCAGACGTTCGTCGGCGCCGGGGTGGACGCCATCGAGGTGCCCGCCATCAGCGCCCGGATCATGGGCGCGGGGTTCGGTGAGATCAAGGCGCCCCAGCAGCTCGAGGCCAAGCCGGTCGGCAGAGGGCGCAAGGCGACCATCGGCCTGCAGGGCTCCTACGGCGGTGTGCTGATGTTCGGCATGATGACCTCGCTGGCCGGGTTGGGCATGTTCAATCCGATCTCGCTGGGCGCAGGAGCCCTGATGGGTCGCGCGGCCTACCGGGAGAACATGGAGAACCGCATGGTGCGAGTGCGCAGCGAGGCCAAGCTGAACACCCGCCGGTTCGTCGACGACGTCGCGTTCGTGGTGGCAAAGGAGTCCCGGGACCGGCTCAAGGAAATTCAGCGGCAGCTGCGCGATCATTACCGCGACATCGCCAACCAGACCACCCGGTCCCTCAACGAATCGCTGCAGGCGACCATCGCGGCTGCCAAAGTCGAAGAGAACGAACGGAACTCGCGTATCAAGGAGCTGCAACGTCAATTGAGCATCCTGCGCCAGGTCCTCGACCACTGCGCCGAACTCACGCCCGGGCGATGAGCGCGGGCGACCAGGTTCGCGCCATCCTGGCCGGGGTCGTACGGGCCTACCAGGCCGACCCGGCCTACCGGCAGCGTGCCGACGTGCACAACGAACTGGACCGCATCGGTCGGCGGCTGAACCAACCGCTTCGCATCGCGCTGGCCGGAACGCTGAAGGCCGGGAAATCCACCCTGGTCAATGCGCTGGTGGGGGAGGACATCGCGCCCACCGACGCGACAGAGGCGACCCGCATCGTCACGTGGTTCCGGTACGGGCCCACCCCGCGGGTCACCGCGAACGAACGCGGCGGCAGGCGGCGCAACGTCCCCATCGTGCGCGAGGGTGGCCTGACGTTCGATCTGGCCGATCTCGACGCGGCCGAGGTGGTCGACCTCGACGTCGAGTGGCCGGCCGGCGCCCTGGTCGACGCCACCATCATCGACACCCCGGGCACCTCCTCGTTGTCCCCCGATGTCTCCGAGCGCTCGCTGCGCCTGCTGGTTCCCGACGACGGCGTGCCCCGCGTCGACGCCGTGGTGTTCCTGCTGCGCACCCTCAACGCCGCCGACATCGCGCTGCTCAAACAGATCGGCATGCTCGTGGGCGGCGCGAGCGGCGCGCTCGGCGTCATCGGGGTGGCCTCCCGCGCCGACGAGATCGGGGCCGGGCGGATCGACGCGATGCTGTCCGCCGACGAGGTCGCCACCCGGTTCACCACCGAGATGGACAAGACCGGCATCTGCCAGGCGGTGGTACCGGTGTCCGGGTTGCTCGCGCTCACTGCGCGCACGCTGCGCCACGACGAGTTCGCCGCGCTGCGCAAACTGGCCGATGTCGACCCCGCCGAACTGGCCAAGGCGATGCTGTCCGCCGACCGGTTCGTCCGCGACGACAGCCCGCTGCCACTGGATGCGGCCACCCGCCGCGCGTTGCTGGACCGGTTCGGCATGTTCGGCATCCGGATCTCGGTGGTCGTGCTGCAGGCCGGGGTCGCCGACTCGGTCGCGCTGGCCGACGAGCTTCTCGAACGCAGCGGCCTGGTGGCGCTGCGCGAGGTCATCGACCAGCAGTTCGCCCAACGGTCGGACGCTTTGAAGGCGCACACCGCGCTGCTGTCCCTGCGCCGGATGGTCACCGCGAATCCGCTGTCGGCCTCGGCGCAGATCGTCGCCGACATCGACCCGTTGCTGGCCGATACCCACGCATTCGAGGAATTGCGGCTGTTGAGTCAACTGCGTTCCCGGGCAACCACATTGACCGACGACGAGATGGTCTCGCTGCGGCGGATCATCGGCGGCGCGGGTACCGATGCGGCCAGCAGGCTGGGCCTGGGTCCGGACTCGGCCGACGACGGTCCCCGGGCGGCGTTCGCCGCGACGCAGCGGTGGCGCAGACGCGCCGATCATCCCCTCAACGACCCGTTCACCACCCGGGCATGCCGGGCCGCGGTGCGCAGCGCGGAAGCGCTCGTCGCGCTGTACTCGTCGCGCCGCTGACTCAGGGGGCCGGGGGCGTCTCCGTCACCGTCTCGGTCTGGGTCTCGGTCTGCGTGACGGTGCTGGTGCTCGTGCTGACGCTGGGGCTGGTGGTCGTCGTTGTTGTTGTGATGGTCGTCGTCGGCGCGGTGGTGGTTGTCGTCGACGTTGGCCCGGTCGGCTCGGTGGTGGAGGGTGTCACCGTCTCGGTCACGGTCTGTGGCGGCACCACCGCCGGAGCAGAGGTCGAGGTCAGCGGCGTCAACGGTGTGGTGGTGGTGTCGGTGCCCGGCCCGGAGTCACCGGTGATCAGGCGCGCCAAACCGTAGACGATCAGCGCGATCAGTACTGCCCCGAGCGCGCCGAACGCCACGAGGGCGACGGGTTTGCGGTACCACGGCACCTCGCCGGACTCCGCTGGTCCCGGCTGGCCGTACCCGCTGTAGCCGCCGGTGTTGAGGCGGGTCGGGTCGTCGTCGGAGTAGTAGTTCTGATCGTCGTCGGATCCGTAGCGCGCCACGAAACCCGATAGTAGGCGCTGCGGCTAGGGATTTTCGGAGGGTTCCTCGCTGGGTGTGGTCTGCGCGTCAGCCTGGGCCGCTCCCGCGTCGTCGGACCCACATCGGTTTCGCGGGTGCGCGGCGGGCGGGTGGTGATGGTCGACGGACCGGACTCGGTGGTCGTCGGCGTCGTCTCCTCGGGGTTGATGTCGGTGGTCACCGGAGGGCTCGTGCTGGTGATCGTCTCGGTCGTCGCGGGCGACCCGGAGTTCGGCGTGCTGCTGTCCGTGACCGAATACGTGGGGTCGACGAAGTCGATCGGCGCCGGCTCGGGTTCGTTGGCCTGGCCGGTGACGTAGCTGATCGCGCCGATCAGCAGCGCGAGCAGAGCCAGCGCCGCGGCGCTGACCCCCAGCAGCGTCGACGGGCGGTTGTGCCACGCCGGCTTCGGCGCGTCGTCACTGTCGGGGCCGGTCACGGGCACCGATAGTAACCGCGCGAGCGTACGGAGTGCTGGGTCAGCGAAGCTGCGGGACGACCGTCTCGGCGACGAACTCGATGTGCTCGAGGTCCGACATGTCGAGAACCTGCAGATAGACGCGCTGGACGCCGCCCTGCAGGAAGGGGCCGAGCCTGTCGACGATCTCGTCGGGGGTGCCGACGGCGGGGGAGTTGGAGCGTAGCTCGTCGACCTCGCGCCCGATGGCCGCCGCGCGTCGAGCGATCTCGGTGTCATCGCGGCCGGCGCACAGCACGAACGCCGCCGAGTAAGTCAGCGAATCCTTGGCGCGGCCGGCCTCCTCGACCGCAGCAGCCACCCGGGCGTACTGCTGGATCAGGCCGTCCAGCGGCGCGAACGGGATGTTGAACTCGGTGGCGAACCTCGCGGTCAGGGCGGGAGTGCGCTTGGCGCCCATGCCACCCAGGATGATGGGTGGGTGCGGTGTCTGAGCCGGCTTGGGCAGCCCCGGTGACTCGGCCACGCTGTAGTGCGTTCCGGAATAGTCGAAGGTCTCCCCGGACGGGGTTGCCCACAGTCCGGTGACGATCTCCAGCTGCTCGGTGAGCCGGTCGAACCGCTCGCCCAGCGGTGGGAACGGAATGGCGTAGGCGCGGTGCTCGGCCTCGAACCAGCCTGCGCCGAGGCCGAATTCCACTCGGCCGCCGCTCATCTCGTCGACCTGGGCCACCGAGATCGCCAGCGGGCCGGGATGGCGGAACGTGGCCGAGGTGACCATCGTGCCCAGCCGGATGGTCGTGGTCTCCCGGGCCAGGCCGGCCAGGGTGACCCAGGAGTCGGTCGGCCCGGGTAGTCCGTCACCGCTCATCGCGAGGTAGTGGTCTGACCGGAAGAACGCCGAATACCCGGCACTTTCGGCAGTCCGGGCGACGGCGAGCTGATCGGCGTAGCCGGCGCCCTGCTGGGGTTCGACGAAGACACGGAAATCGACGGGGCTCACGGTTGTCCAGCCTAGAGGCCCGCGCGAGAGTTCTTCACCGCGGCGACTGTGTCGGCAGGACCGTCGAAGTCGACCCGTGCCTCGTCCCGGCCGGCGGCGAACATCAGCAACTCGCCGGGATCGCCGGTCACCTGGACCCGGGGGCCGCCTTTGCCCAGGGTGGCCAACGTGTCACCGTCGGGGGTGGCCAGCACCACCGTCGCCGGTGCCTTGCGCAGGGTCATGCGTGCCATCATCTGAACAGGGCGGCGCAGCGCCGAGGCGGTCTGGTCGTCGAGCGGGCGGGGTTCCCACCCGGGGCGGGCGCGCCGGACGTCCTCGTGGTGGATGAACATCTCGGCGACGTTGGCGATCGGGTCCAGCAGCTTGAACGGCGAATACAGCGGCGGGCCGGAGGCGACCTGTCCGACCAGCTCGTCCCAGTCGGTGGAGGACGCCACATTCTTCTGCACCCGTTCGGTGTAATCGGCGAACGCCGGGATCAGGATGCCGG
>CAXEZH010000063.1:0-7794 GCA_964000695.1 uncultured Mycolicibacterium sp.
CGTGCCCGTCGTTGACGGTGATGTCGAAGGTGTCGGTGAGGTCGTCGGCGGTGGCGTTGTCGGCGGCGGCGTTGGGCCGGGCCTCGTCTGAGGGGGGGTAGGTGAACTCGCCGTTCTCGTCGATGGTGACGGTGCCACCCTTGGCGCTCGGGGAAACTGTGTAGGTCGCCGTGTCGCCGTCGGGGTCGGTGACCGCGACGGTGCCGGTGACGGCGCCGGTTTCGGTGTCGGGTTCTCCGACGGTGGCGCTGGTGGTGGGTGCGGTGTTGGCCGGATCGATGGCCACGCTGATGGTGAGGGTGGTGGTTCCGCCGTGCCCGTCGTCGACGGTGATGTCGAAGGTGTCGGTGAGGTCGTCGGCGGTGGCGTTGTCGGCGGCCGCTGCGTGGCGGGCCGTTTCAGTTGGGATGTAGGTGAATACGCCGTTCTCGTCGATGGAGACGGTGCCACCCTTGGCGCTGGTCACCGGCGTCGTGAATGCCGGCGCGTCTCCATCGGGATCGGTGACCGTGATCGAGCCGGTGACCTGCCCGGTAACCGGGTCGGCACTGCCGACGGAGCCGACCCCGGCAGACAGCGGAGTGTTGACTGGGTCGAGGGTGACCACGACCAGCACTTCCGCGGTGCCACCATGACCGTCAGCTGCGGTCAGAAGGAAAGTGTCCGTGCGGTCGGCGGCGGTCGCATCGTCGGCGGCCGCCGCATGCCGAGCCTCTTCCGAGGGCGTATAGGTGAACTCGCCGGTCAGCGCATCAACGGTGATCGTGCCGCCCTTGGCGCTGGTGGCTGGTCCACTGAAGCGCGGAGCGTCGCCATCGGCGTCCGTAGCCGAGACGGTGCCGGTGACCACGCCGTTCTCATCACGGGCGCCGACCGTGACCGTCGCGACCGGGTCGGCGTTGACCGGCACCAGGGTCACCGTCACCGGCACGACGGTGGTTCCGCCGTGGCCGTCGTCGACCGTGACGGCGAAGGTGTCGACCAGGTCGTCGGGGGAGGCGCCGTCAGCTGCCGCGGCGTGCCGTGCGTCGTCCGATGGGGTGTAGCTGAATTGCCCGGTGGCCGTGTCGAAGACGACCGTGCCGCCTTTCGCGGTGCTGGCGGGGGCGGTGACGACTGCGCTGTCACCGTCGGGATCGGTGACGGTGACGGTTCCGGTGACCGCACCGGTCTCGTCCCGGCTGGTGGTCTGGACTGTGGCGACCGGTGCGGTGTTGGCCGGGTCGATGGCGACGGTGACCGCCACGGTGGTGACCCCGCCGTAGCCGTCGGTGGCGACGATGGTGAAGGTGTCGGTGAGCTGGTCGGGGGTGGCGCCGTCCGCGGCGGCTGCGTGGCGGGCATCAGCCGACGGGGTGTAGGTGAACCGGCCGTCCTCGTCGACGGTGACGGTTCCGCCCCTGCCGCTCGTCGGGTCAACCACGTAGGTCAGCGGCACGGTGCCGGCGTTGTCCAAGCGGGTAGAGCCCGTCACCACGCCGGTGTCGGGATCAGTGCCGTCCACGGCGTATCCGTCGCCGATCGTCTGCGGGCCGATCGGTTCGACGCGGACCGAGACAGTGACGCGACGGGGCCCCAGGAGTCCCAACCGGCCGAGGATGCCGCGGTAATGCGTGGGGGTGCCGACGGTGTCGTCGATGACCACGGTGAACCGGTCGGTGCCGCCGCTGGCTGCCGTGGCGGCGTCGGGCACGTAGACGAAGTCGCCGTTGGCGTCGACAGTGACGCTGCCGTGCGCCGGTGCTCCGCTGACGGTGTAGGACAGGGTGAGGTCGTCGTAGTCGACGGCGTTCAGCGTCCCCGTGACGGTGCCGTCGGGGCCTTGCCCCACGGTGGTCGGGTTGGCGGTCGGACGCTGATTGTCGTTGTGGTAGGCGAGTTCACGGACGAATCGCCACAGCGATTCGAATCCGGGAGAGACCGCTCTCTCCGACAGCGTCAGGCGATTCGCAACCGAACCGAGGCCCACCCAGTGAAGAACGTCGGTCACGACGCTCTTCAGGGTTATCACGTCGGACTGGCGACCCTCGGTGGGAAGTGCGGAATCGGTCAGTGAGACGCGGATGACGGCCTGGCGCGGACCCACTGCGCCGACCAAGCCGAGGAGCCCGTGAAAGTGCGTCGGATTGCCGACCCTGTCGTCGATGGTGACGGTGAAGGTGTCGGTGCCGGCGACGGTTCCGTCCGCCGGGGTATAGGTGAAATTGCCCTCAGCGTCGACACTGACGGTGCCGTGGCCCGGCTGCGCGGTGACGATATACGTGAGATTCGCGTCGTCGTAGTCGACGGCGTTGAGGCTGCCGGTGATGGTTCCGTCGGGACCTCGACCGGAGATCGTCGGAGCCGCGTTGGGCCGCTGGTTGTTCCACGTGTATTGGACGTCGCGGACGAACAACCACAACGACTGCACCAGCATCGACACCGGTGTTGCCGGAACCGGTAGATCGCCCGCCTGCGAACCCAGCCCCACCCAGTGGAAGATGTCGGTCACGATGGCGTTGAGGGTCACCGCTTCTTGCTGACGGCCTGCTGCGGCTGCAGACGCCGCGGTGGAGCGGAGGGTCGTTGCCGAATCGGGCAACGTCGTCGTGTATGTCGTCGTGGGCGTCGTCTCGGACCTGGATGCCTGGGCGGTCGCTGCTGTTTGGCCCGTCTCGGCGGCCTCTTCGCCGGCGTCGACGTCCTCCGCCGGCGTCGTCTGTTGGCGCACGGGCTCTATCTGCACCGTGTGTGTCTCGTCGGCGTCCTCGTCCGAAGAGGCAGCCTTCGTGTCCGTGACGGCCTCTAGGTCTTCGGTCGCAGGCGCATCCTCGCCCGATGCGGCATCGCTGTCTGGGTCGACGTCGGAGTTCGCGGCGGCATCGTCGTCGACGGCCTCATCGTCAACAGCTTCGTCGGCCGCCACGTCGTCGGCAACCACGTCGTCGGCAGATTCGTCGTCGGCCAGCTCGTCGGCGAGGGATTCGTCGACCTCGTCGGCATCATCGGCCGTATTCTGATCCGAGTCATCGCCCCGCCCAGCAGCATTCGTGTCCGAGCTGGTGTCGTTGGCGACTGAACCGCCGTCGGATTCGTCGCCGGCAGCTTGACTCGCTGAGGCGTTCGGGGAGTGGTCCGCGTCGTCGGTAGATGCTGATGCCACACCGCTGCCGGTAGCGATCGCTGCGCCGAGCCCGAACACGACGGTTCCCACCCGCAGCCAGCGTGCATATGACTCGTAGTCCAGGCCAGTTCCGGCATGACGACGCTGAATCGGCGTTTGATAGGCGTCCTTGTTCCAGGCAGCAGCCATGATGATCCCCCGGTACCCGACGAGCCGCACCACGACATAGGCCCAGAACGAGCCGGCCAACAACAATCTGGCTAACTCGATTAGGCGCAGAGTGAGGTGCTTATCGTGCAGTGTTCCAACAGCAGGTTTGCTGTGGCGCGAAAAAAATAACACAGCTGTTTGACGCCCACAATAGTTTTTGGTCACTGCGAGGTCGTCTCGCCGAAGTCGCCTTCGAGTGTCCGAGAACGCAGTCCCACGTGGGCTTTAGGCGGTAACGCTCCGTGAAGCGGTCAGCGACGTGATCCGTTGTGTGCGCCGGTGTGGCATTCGGTCCAGTATTGGAACGGCCTGTCTTAGCAACGATTGGCGGTAGCGCTGGCAGGCGGATAACACTAGCGATTGCGGGTACGGCACGGGCCCGCCTAGCTAACTCAGAAGCCAATTTAGGAAAAGTGTCATTTCCTATTCAAGAGGCGTTAAGCTCTTTTGCCGACGTCCGCCGGTCGACATTCAGCGCCGGCAACTCGTCGGCAAGCAATGCCAGCATCGGCGAGCACCCGTTGTCGATCTTGACGTCGGCCAGGTCGTCGCCACGGGTGGGGCCGCGATTGATGATCGCGATCGGCATTCCCTTGGCCGCCGCGTGGCGAACGAAGCGGAAACCCGAGTACACGGTGAGTGACGACCCCGCCACCAACAGCGCGTCAGCGGCATCGACCAGTGAGTACGCCTGATCCACACGGGCTTTGGGCACGCTCTCACCGAAATAGACGATGTCGGGCTTGAGCATGCCGCCGCAGTGGGGGCAATCGACGATCCGAAATGACGCGGTGTCGCTGACCATCGCGTCCGCATCGGGCGCCACCGCGATGCCGCCCAGCGTCGCGGCCCGGGCGGCGAATCCGGGGTTGGCCTGCTCGAGCAGGTCGGCCAGCGTCGCGCGGGTCATCGTGTACCCGCAGTCCAAGCACACCACCCGGGCATAGCTCCCGTGCAGGTCGATCACGCCCGGACTGCCCGCTTTGGTGTGCAGCAGGTCGACGTTCTGGGTGATCACCCCGCTGACGATCCCGGCCCGTTGCAGCGCGGCCAACGCGCGGTGCCCGGCGTTGGGCATCGTCTGGTCCATGTGCCGCCAGCCGAGGTGGTTACGCGCCCAGTACCGCTGCCGAAATGTTGCATCGGAGGTGAACTGACGGATTGTCATCGGGTTGCTGGGCGGTGAGTCGGGTCCGCGGTAATCCGGAATACCCGAATCGGTGGACATACCCGCGCCGGTGAGCACGGCGGTGCGCCTGCCCCGCAGCAGGGCCACCAGTTCGGGTGCTTCCACCCCGTCAAATGTAGGCGATCGGTCCGTTCAGGCTTGTTCGTGCTGGTCAGCGCCGTTGACGGCAACCCGGTCGTCGTCGAGGCCGTCGGTGTCGTCGGGCTCGTCGTCCGTGCCGTCCATACCGTCGTCGTCGTCGTCGATCGCGATGATCTCGACGACCTCTATGTGACGTTCGATGCGGTGTTCGTCGGACAGCGGCACCGACACGGTGAGGATGCCGCGGTCATAGGTGGCATTGATCTCGTCGGCGTCGGCGCCGTCCGGCAGCGTCACCGTCCGGGTGAACGAGCCGTAGGCGAACTCCGAGCGCCCGCAGTTCTCGTCCGGTCCCGACCGCTGGGCGCTTATCGTCAGCTTGCCGTCCCGCACGGTGACGTCGATGTCGTCGTCGGGGTCTACGCCCGGCAGCTCGGCGCGGACCTCGTAGACGTCGTCATAGAGTTCGTCCTCGATGCGCATCGTGCGATTCTCGAAGAGCGGGCGCAGCGCCGCCAATGCCGGCACTGTCTCGATCAGCTCGGCCAAGTCAGACAGCAGAGGGCGCGAAGGACGTTGGGTGGCAACCTTGTTCACGACGTCCAGAATGCGCGAGCCAGGAAAAATCCACGGGTCGACTTCGGTGCGTCGAGGCGAACGCCAAGCCAACTCGGGTGCTATTCCACCTGAGTGGGGCAGGCCTCGACGGGCACGAGGATGTTGATGACCCCGGATTTCTCGAACTCGAAGAACACCTCGACGCCCTCACCGGTCCGCGTGGATTCGTCGAGGTCTTGCACCACCGCCTCCAGGCGCGGTGCGCCCTGGACGTCCCTGCTGACCGCGACGGTCTGCTCGGGCGGGATGTCGACGGGAAGCGGAGGTTCGAACCGGATGTCCGCGGCCGCGGGAGTGGTCACCGACAGCAGCCGCTCGGTTTCGGTGATGCGGGTGTTGGTGGCGGTGAACCGCAGTACTCCGCTGTCGCCGGCCTGGATTTCACACGACGCGATGTAAGTGGGCACGAGATAGGCGCTGTCCACCGAGGTCTCCAGCTCAGATGGCGCGTCCGCGCCGCGGTCCGAGGACCCCATCACGGCGTCGAGGCATCCGCTCAGGGGCAACGTCAGCGCGACGGCCGCGCAGGTGGCGAGGACTCTTTTCTGTCGGTGTGCAGTAGCCATCACCGTGGTCCTACCCGCTTGAGAGCTGGTCAAACGTGTGCCGTTTCGGATCGGGTGCTCCGGGTAGCCGTGTGCGCGTGACTTCAGCGGTGATGCAGGCTTTGACGGTGCGGCCCGGTAACGCGGACTCGCTGGCGGTGACCGAGGTGGACGAACCCTCGCCCGGCAGGGGCGAGCTGCTCGTCGAGGGGCTCGCGCTGGGGGTGTGTGGAACCGACCGGGAGATAGCCCGTGGGTCCTATGGATGGGCGCCGCCGAACCGGGACCGGTTGGTGATCGGGCATGAATCACTGGGCCGGGTCCTGGAAAGCCCGCAAGCCGGCGACTTCAGCCGCGGTGACATCGTCGTCGGCGTGGTGCGCCGCCCCGACCCCGTGCCGTGCGGCGCCTGCGCGATCGGAGAGTTCGACATGTGCCGCAACGGTCGCTACACCGAGCGCGGCATCAAGGAGATCGACGGCTACGGCAGTCAGCGCTGGACGGTGTCGGTCGACTACGCGGTGAAACTCGATCCCGACCTCGCCGACGTGGGTGTGCTGATGGAGCCCACCACGGTGGTCGCGAAAGCCTGGGAACAGATTGTCCGAATCGGGGAGCGCAGTTGGTTCGAGCCGAAACGGGTCCTGGTCACCGGCGCCGGACCGATCGGTCTGCTGGCCGCGATGCTGGGCGCCCAACGTGGACTGGACGTCCATGTGCTCGACCGGGTCACCGACGGCGCCAAACCCGCACTGGCGCAGTCCCTGGGCGCGACCTACCACACCGACTCCGTCGATGCCGTCACCAAGCGCCTGGCGCCCGACGTGGTCGTCGAGGCGACCGGTGCCAGTAGCGTCGTCATCGACGCGATGACGAACACCGCCGAGTACGGGATCGTCTGTCTGACCGGGGTGTCACCGCGGGGCCGCACGGTGCAGATCGACGCCGGCGGGCTCAACCGCGAGATCGTGCTGGAGAACGACGCCGTGGTGGGTTCGGTGAACGCCAACCTGCGCCACTACCGCGCCGCCGCCGCCGCACTGGCGAATGCCGACCGGGACTGGCTGGCGGGTCTGATCACCCGCCGGGTTCCACTGTCGCGCGCCACCGAGGTCTTTCAGCCGGCCGAGGGCCACGATGACGTCAAGGTCGTCATCGATCTGCAGGCGGCCACGTGAGCCGCATCGAGGACTACGCGCTGCTGGGTGATCTGCAGACCGCCGCGCTGGTTGGCTGTGACGGCGCCATCGACTGGCTGTCACTGCCGCGGTTCGACTCCCCGGCCTGTTTCGCCGCGCTGCTCGGGGACCGCGAAGCAGGACGCTGGCAGATCGCGCCCGCCGAGGGTGGGCGCGCGACGCGCCGCCGCTACCGGGGCGACACGTTGATCCTCGAAACCGAGTGGGACACCGATGAAGGCACGGTGCGCCTCATCGACTTCATGCCACCCCGAGGCACCGAGCCCGACATCGTGCGCATCGTCGAAGGTGTCGCCGGGACGGTGCCGATGCACATGGACCTGCGACTGCGCTTCGACTACGGCCATGTCGTGCCGTGGGTGCGCCGGCACGACGACGATCTGGTCGCGGTCGCCGGCCCCGACTCGACCTGGTTGCGCACCCCGGTACCACTGCGTGGCGAGGATCTCGCCTCTGTGGCCGATTTCGATGTCGAAGCGGGACAACGAATCCCATTCGTCCTGGCCTACGCCGAATCGCATCACCCCAAGCCCCGACTCGTCGATGCAGAGCAGTCCTTGGCCGCGACAGAGAATTTCTGGACGAGCTGGATGGCGCACTGCGACTACACCGGGCCGTGGGAGGCCGAAGTCCGCCGCTCGCTGCTGTTGCTCAAAGCGCTGACCTACGCGCCCACCGGCGGCATTGTCGCTGCGGCGACGACGTCACTCCCCGAAGACCTCGGCGGGTCGCGCAACTGGGACTATCGTTACTGCTGGCTGCGTGATGCGACGTTCACCCTGCAGGCGCTGCTGGGCACCGGTTACGTCGCCGAAGCCCGCCAGTGGCGGGAGTGGCTCGTGCGGGCAG
>CAXEZH010000064.1:0-17989 GCA_964000695.1 uncultured Mycolicibacterium sp.
CGGTGATGTCGTTGTCGGCATAGAACTCCGCCGGTTTGAGGGTGACGTCGTCGGTCTCGGCGCGCAGCACTTCCTTCGACAGCGGTGGCCGGTCGTACGGCAGGTGGTTTTCGTCGCTGACGATCGTGATCGCTCCGGTGTACTCCGCGCGCCGCAGCTGTTCAGCCGTCCGCGCAGCGGCCAGCCCACCGCCGACGATCACCACGCCGCCCGAGCCACTCTGTCCCTCTGATGTGGTCACGTGGTGGTTTTACACGATGGCACCGAAGCGTTGTGTGCCACCCCACAGGTTGTGGTGGAGGGAACCGCTCAGCCCGGCGCCCGGTCGATCAGATTGGACAGCACGACGATGCTCTCGCTGCGCTCGATGCTCGCACTGGCCCGGATCCGCTCGAGCGCTTCCTCCAGATGCCGCATGTCGCGGGCCAGCACGCGCAGTATGGCGTCCGATGTGCCGGTGACCGTCGCGGCACTGACCACCTCGGGGATGTCGCGCCAGGCCGCGCGAAGTTCGTCGGGGGCAATGGTGCCTTGGCAATAGACCTGGACATATGCCTCCGTGGTCCAGCCGAGCGCGTTGCGGTCGACGATCGTGGTGAAGCCGCGGATCACGCCGGTGTCGAGCATGCGGTCGACCCGCCTCTTGACCGCGGGTGCCGACAGGTTCACCCGCTGCCCGATCTCGGCGAACGTCGCCCGGGCGTGGTCGGCGAGCTCGACCAGGATGCGCTCGTCCGTCTCGTCAAGACGCTCCACGATCACCTCCACGCAACGAAACGACGTCATCAGCGAAATCACGCAACGAATAACTGCTCTGTGCGCAACACTATTCGATTGTTTGCGTCACTACCACGCCATACCGTTTGATCATGACGTTGACCGACGCCACGACCGACGCCACGACCGACGCCAGGGCCACACGAACCCCCGCGGCATCCTCCGTGGTCGACGCCGACCACCGCTCCGCCCGTCCGCGCCGCTATGTGATGGCGCCGCCGACCTTCTTCGCCGTCGAATATGTCATCAATCCGTGGATGGACCCGTCCGCACCGGTCGACGCTGCACTCGCTGCGCAGCAATGGGACGCGCTGCGGCAGGTCTATCTCGCGCTCGGCCACACCGTCGACCTTCTCGAACCCGTGGCCGGCCTGCCGGACATGGTCTACGCCGCCAACGGTGGCGTGATCGTCAACGGCCGGGCCGTGGTCGCCCGCTTCGCGTACGACGGCCGGGCGGGGGAAGCCCCTGCCCACCGCGATTGGATGGCCTCAGCCGGCTATGCCCCGGCGCACACCCGCCACGTCAATGAAGGCCAGGGCGACCTGCTGGTCGTCGGCGCGCTGATCCTCGCCGGGCACGGGTTCCGAACCGATCGTCGAGCACACAACGAAATCGCTGCTCACACCGGGCTTCCCGTCGTCAGCCTCGAACTCGTGGACCCACGGTTCTATCACCTCGACACCGCGCTCGCGGTGCTCGACGACGCCACGATCGCCTACTACCCGCCGGCGTTCGCGGAACCGTCACGGACCATGTTGACCGAGCTGTTTCCGGACGCCATCGAGGTCTGCAGCGCCGACGCCTTCGTACTGGGGCTCAACGTCGTCTCCGACGGCCTGAACGTCGTGCTGCCCGCCGCGGCCACCGGTTTCGCCGAGCAACTTCGGGCCCTGGGCTTCCGCCCGGTCGGCGTGGACCTGTCCGAGCTGCTCAAAGGTGGCGGATCGGTCAAATGCTGCACGTTGGAAGTCCACCCGTGACGATGCTGAGCAGTATGAGCACGCACACCGAGGAGACGATCGCCCTCGACCGACGCCACGTCGCGCACAACTACGCACCGCTACCGGTGGTCGCGGCGAGTGCGCTCGGCGCCTGGATCACCGACGTCGACGGGCGGCGCTATCTCGACTGCCTCGCCGCGTACTCCGCGGTGAACTTCGGTCACCGCAACCCGGAGGTGATCGCCGCCGCGCACGCTCAGCTGGACGCGCTGACCCTGGTCAGTCGCGCGTTTCACAGCGATCGCCTGGCACCGTTCTGCGCCGCTCTGGCGCAGCTGTGCGGCAAGGACATGGTGCTGCCGATGAACAGCGGCGCCGAGGCAGTCGAGAGCGCCATCAAGGTCGCCCGCAAATGGGGCGCCGACGTCAAGGGCGTGCCCGCCGGGCAGGGCACGATCATCGTGGCGCGCAACAATTTTCACGGCCGGACCACGACGATCATCAGTTTTTCCGACGACGACACGGCGCGCCGTGGGTTCGGACCGTACACCCCCGGATTCCGCAGCGTCGAGTTCGGTGATGCCGATGCGCTGGCCGGCGCCATCGACGATCACACCGTCGCCGTGCTGCTCGAACCCATCCAGGGCGAGGCGGGCATCGTCGTGCCGCCCGGTGATTACCTGCCCCGGGTGCGCCGCTTGTGCACCCAGCACGACGTGTTGATGATCGCCGACGAGATCCAGTCCGGCCTGGCCCGCACAGGTCGCACCTTCGCCTGCGACCACTGGTCGGTGGCGCCCGACGTGTATCTGCTCGGCAAGGCGCTCGGCGGCGGGGTGGTGCCCCTGTCCGCGGTGGTCGCCGACGAGGACGTCCTCGGGGTTTTGCACCCCGGCGAACACGGGTCGACCTTCGGCGGGAACCCGCTCGCCGCAGCCATCGGCACGACGGTCGTCGACATCCTGCGGCGCGGCGAATTCCAGCGCCGCTCAGCCGAACTCGGTGCGCACCTGCATGACCGACTCCAGGGCCTGACGGGCCGAGGGGTCCTCGACGTCCGCGGGAAGGGATTGTGGGCCGGCGTCGACATCGACCCGGCCCTCGGCAGCGGTAAACAGGTCAGCCTCCGCCTCGCCGAGCGAGGGGTGCTCGTCAAGGACACCCACGGATCGACGTTGCGCTTCGCTCCGCCCCTGGTCATCACCGCCGACGAGATCGACTGGGCCATCGACCAGTTGGCCGAGGTTCTGAGCCACTAGTACTTCGCCGTGCCCCTGTCGACGGCGATCTGCGAACCGGAGATCGTGGCCGATCCGTCGCCGGCCAGCCAGGCCACCACGTCGGACACCTCTTCCGGTGTCATGAATTCCTGCAGCCCTGGCTTGCCCTCGTGCGCAACGGGTTTGTACGGCATCGGCGAGAAGCTGTGCAGGAACGCGGGATACTTGCTGAAGATCTCCATCATCGCCTCCGGCTCGACCATCGGCGTGTCGATCGAGTACGGGTGGATCGAATTCACCCTGATACCGAACTCCCCCGCTTCGATCGCCAGCGCGTTGGTCAGCGCGACCAGACCATGCTTGGAGGCCGAATAGTGGGCATTGCCCGGGGTCGCCTTGGTTCCGGCCGACGAGCTGACGATGATGATCGACCCGCCGTTACCCGCTTCGATCATCGCGGGCACCGCCGCTCGGATCGTGCGCCAGGTGCCGTTGAGATTGACGTCGATGACGGTGTCCCACTGCTCTTCGGACATCTCCCAGATGCGGCCCCAGCTGAGCACGCCGGCGTTGGCCACCACGATGTCCAGGCGACCGAACTGCTCCATGGCGTCGGCGACGACCTGTTGCTGGGCGGCCAGATCCCGGATGTCGAGCTGACGGCCGATCGCCTTGCGTCCGGCGGCCTCGACAAGACGCACCGTTTCGGCGAGATCGTCGGGCGTCGGCATCGGGTAGGTCACGGTGTCCGACACCGGCGCGCACACGTCGACCGCGATCACGTCGGCGCCGTCGTTGGCGAGCCGGACCGCGTGTGCCCGCCCCTGTCCGCGCGCCGCGCCGGTGACCAACGCGACCCGCCCCTCCAGGGGCGCCCCAGCAGCTGCCACGGGTGTGTCCTCTCCATGTTCCGCGAGCGCGCGTCTGCACGCCGACACGCCGCATCAGCCGTACATGAGGCGCGCGCTCGAGCCCGACGAGGATCAGGCTAACACCACAACTAGAACGTGTTCCAGAAACCCGTCGGTCACAGCTCCGCGATGATCTGCTCGCGCTTCGCCCGGTACTCCTCCTCGGTGATCGACCCGGTGGCCCGCAACGTCTCCAGCTCCTGCAACCGCTGACCCGTGGTGGGCTCGGCCGGCCCGCTGAACGGAGCCGACGCGGCGACCGGCGGCGGCATGACCTCCGCGGCGCGCCGCACGATCTCCTGAACTTGTTGGCGAGCAGCAGGATTCGACCGGATGTCGATCATGTTGTCGAGGTCGATGCGGTGTGCCTTGAGCACCTGCAGGATCTCCATCAGCGGTTCGACCTGGCCGGTCAGGTCATAGGTACGGTTGTCTTCGGAGACGCTGAACGTAGCGGGCATCATCCCGCTGACCAGAGCGCTGCGCTCCCAGTCGATCCGATACTCGTGGGTGGTGGGATCGACCAGCGCGACGAGTTTGCGACTGGTGATCATCGGAAGCCGGCCCACCGAGGCGATCACCTGGTCCTGGGTGGCGAACGCCGTGAACCCGGGTCCGGACACGTGCAGGTCCAGCTTCACCAGAGGGTTGTCGTTGATCCGGGTGTTGGTCTCATGGATGCCGGTGACCTGGGCCAGTGCCAGCACCCCCGAGGCTTCCAGTGCCTCCGTCCGGGCGGCGGCTTTCGCGCCGTAGCCGGTGATCGCCAGCGCGATCAGCACGTCGGCGGCGGTGACCCCGAGGCCCGTCCAGAACATCCACTTCAGCGTCGGATCGGCGCCGAGCAGAAAGTACGCCGCCAGGAAGATCGGCCCGACGATGCCGCACAGCAGCACGAACAGCTGAACCCGGACATACCGCCAGAAGGTGGACATGGTTCAGCATTATCACCGCAGACGGGACGCGCCGCCGCGGCTCGAGGCCCGACTCAGGACCCGGCGCTGGCCACGATCTGGCCGGCCGGCGGGCCCACCGGGACGACCGATTCGGGAGTGGCGTCCACGATCTGGTACAGCGGCAACGTCCAGGAGTCCGTCGCCGACCGCGCATAGCTGGTGTGCACCGCGACCGCCGCCGGGTTCATCTCGTCCTCGGCGTCGGGATCGTAGTCACACACCGCATCACCGAGGTCGCAGACGCTGATCGTGCGGCTGCCCATCGTCACCGGCAGCGGCGCGGGAGCGTGGGCGAGGATCGGCCAGTCCTGGGCGACGCCCTTGCCGGCGCCCGGGACCGACGTGACCGAACCGAGGTTGATCGTCGGATCCTGCGGAAGCCGATCACCGTCGGCGACCAACAGGGCTGCCGCGAGGTTCGGGCTGGCATCCAGCGCGTGCAGATTGCGGTGCACGACCATCGCGCCCTGCGAGTAGCCGGCGAGCACGACCTGGCTCGTCGGGCACTGCGCGACGAACGTCGCGTACTGCTGACCCAGCGCCTCCGCACCGGTGTCGACGCTGCTCATGAAGTTCGCCCAGTCCAGAATGCCGCCGTCCTCGGGAACCGCGGTGGCCGGGTACTGGACCGCTTCCCCGGTGACGGTGCGGCCGTCCCGGGCGACGAGCTGAGCGAAGTCCCGGTAGGACTTGTGGATGACCCTGCCCATACCGCCGTCGGCGGTGAGGTCCCCGGCCCGCTCACCGGATCCGGCAGCCCCGATCCAGTGCACATCCGGACATGGTGGTTGCGCGGAGGCGATGCCCGTCGTCAGGCCGACGACGGCCGCCCCGCTGGTGACGGCGGCAGCAGCGACCGCCGCCACTTTCGAGATACGCATCAGCTGTGTGAACCCAACCCTCGTGACAACAGACCCGGCCGACCCCTCGACAGCCGTTGACCAGTACATCGGCACGACCGGCGAGGGTGTTACACGCACTTTCGCAGCGACCGAGCGCGCGGAGAATGCCCGCCTCGCCGCGGTACTGACACGCGCGTTCGCGGAAACACCAGGACGAAACAAAAGTGGCGCCCACCCGAAGGTGAGCGCCACTTTCGTTGGCAGATCAGATCACTTGATGATCTTCGTGACCCGGCCGGCGCCGACGGTGCGGCCGCCCTCGCGAATCGCGAAGCGCAGACCCTCGTCCATGGCGACGGGCTGGATCAGCTTGACGGAGATGTCGGTGTTGTCACCCGGCATCACCATCTCGGTGCCCTCCGGCAGCGTCACCACACCGGTCACGTCGGTGGTGCGGAAGTAGAACTGCGGACGGTAGTTGTTGAAGAACGGCGTGTGACGGCCACCCTCGTCCTTGGACAGGATGTAGACCTGGCCCTCGAAGTCGGTGTGCGGGGTGGTGGTGCCCGGCTTGGTCACGACCTGGCCGCGCTCGACGTCCTCACGCTTGATGCCGCGCAGCAGCAGACCGACGTTGTCGCCGGCCTGGCCCTGGTCGAGCAGCTTGCGGAACATCTCGACACCGGTGACCGTGGTCTTGGTGGTGCCGGGACGGATGCCGACGATCTCGACTTCCTCGTTCACGTTGACCACGCCGCGCTCCACACGACCGGTGACCACGGTGCCGCGGCCGGTGATGGTGAAGACGTCCTCGACGGGCATCAGGAACGGCTTGTCGGTCTCGCGGACCGGGTCCGGGATGGACGCGTCGACGGCTTCCATGAGCTCCTCGACCGACTTGACCCACTTCTCGTCACCCTCGAGCGCCTTGAGCGCCGAGACACGCACGACGGGGGCGTCCTCGTCGAAGTCCTGGGCGGCCAGCAGTTCGCGGACCTCCATCTCGACGAGCTCGATGAGCTCCTCGTCGTCGACGGCGTCGGACTTGTTCAGCGCGACCAGGATGTAGGGCACACCGACCTGACGGGCGAGCAGCACGTGCTCGCGGGTCTGCGGCATCGGGCCGTCCGTGGCGGCGACCACCAGGATCGCGCCGTCCATCTGGGCGGCACCGGTGATCATGTTCTTGATGTAGTCAGCGTGACCGGGGGCGTCGACGTGTGCGTAGTGACGCTTGTCGGTCTGGTACTCCACGTGGGAGATGTTGATCGTGATACCGCGCTGACGCTCCTCGGGCGCATTGTCGATCTGGTCGAATGCGCGCGACTCGTTCAACTCGGGGAATTTGTCGTGCAGAACCTTGGTGATTGCTGCAGTCAGCGTGGTCTTGCCGTGGTCAACGTGACCGATGGTCCCGATGTTGACGTGCGGCTTCGTCCGCTCGAACTTCGCCTTCGCCACTTCTGTGTCCTCCTGGACTTGTTGGTGCTTCTGGTTAAAGCAGGGTTGATCGTCGTTCTACCGAAATTTTTGCAGTTGTGCGGTCCCGCCAGGGCGGCGGGTCAGCTTACTGACCCGTCGCCTTCGCCGTGCCGATTGCTCGACTCCGGATCAGCTCCGCTCCTCGGCGCTGGCGCGCCTCGATGCTCACTGACCCGTCGCCTTCGCGATGATCTCCTTCGCCACGTTCGCCGGAACCTCGGCGTACGAGTCGAACACCATGGAGTAGTTCGCCCGGCCCTGGGTCCGCGACCGCAGGTCGCCGACGTAGCCGAACATCTCCGACAGCGGAACCTGCGCCTTGACGACGCGCGCACCGCTGCGCTCTTCCATGGCCTGGATCTGACCACGGCGGGAGTTCAGGTCGCCGATCACGTCGCCCATGTAGTCCTCGGGCGTCGTGACCTCGACGGCCATGATGGGCTCGAGGATGACGGGCTGCGCAGCCTGCGCGGCCTTCTTCAACACCTGCGAGCCGGCCACCTTGAACGCCATTTCCGACGAGTCGACCTCGTGGAAGGCGCCGTCGAGCAGCGTCACCTTGATGTTCACCAGCGGATAACCGGCCAGCACGCCGTACTGCATGGCGTCCTGGGCGCCGGCGTCCACCGACGGGATGTACTCACGCGGGATACGGCCACCGGTGACCTTGTTCTCGAACTCGTAGGTCGCACCGTCCTCGCCGGTGAACGGTTCGAGGTCGATGAGCACCTTCGCGAACTGGCCCGAGCCACCCGTCTGCTTCTTGTGGGTGAACTCGACCTTCTCGACCTTGCGGCGGATGGTCTCGCGGTAGGCCACCTGCGGCTTGCCGACGTTGGCCTCGACCTTGAACTCGCGCTTCATCCGGTCCACGAGGATGTCCAGGTGCAGCTCGCCCATGCCGCCGATGACGGTCTGGCCGGTCTCCTGGTCCAGGTGCACCTTGAAGGTGGGGTCCTCTTCGGCGAGCTTCTGGATCGCGGTGCCCAGCTTCTCCTGGTCGCTCTTGGTCTTGGGCTCGATGGCGACCTCGATGACCGGGTCCGGGAACGTCATCGACTCGAGCACGATCTGCTCGTTCGGATCGCTCAGGGTGTCACCGGTGGTGGTGTCCTTGAGGCCGATGACGGCGTAGATGTGCCCGGCGGACGCGCGCTCGACGGGGTTCTCCTTGTTGGAGTGCATCTGGAACAGCTTGCCCAGCCGCTCCTTCTTGCCCTTGGTCGCGTTGATGACCTGGCTGCCCGACTCGACGGTGCCCGAGTACACGCGCACGTAGGTCAGCTTGCCGAAGAACGGGTGCGTGGCCACCTTGAACGCCAGGCCGGAGAACGGCTCGTCGGTGTTCGGGTTGCGGGTCAGCAGCTCGTCTTCCTTGCCGGGGGCGTGCCCCTCGGCCGGCGGCACGTCCAGCGGGGACGGCAGGTAGTCGATGACCGCGTCGAGCATGGGCTGCACGCCCTTGTTCTTGAACGCGCTGCCGCACAGCACCGGGTAGGCCTCGGAGGTGATCGTCAGCTTGCGGATCGCGCCCTTGACCTCGTCGATCGACAGCTCCTCGCCGCCGAGGTACTTCTCCAGCAGCGCCTCGTCGGTCTCGGCGACGGCCTCGAGCAGCTTGGTGCGGTACTCCTCGGCCTTCTCGGCCATGTCGGCGGGGATGTCGACGGTGTCGTACTTCTCGCCGAGCTTGGCTTCGGCGCTCCACACCTTGGCGTTCATCTCCACCAGGTCGACGACGCCGGAGAAGTCGCCCTCCGCGCCGATCGGCAGCTGGATCGGAATCACGTTGGCGCCGAGGCGCTCTTCCATGGTGCGCACCGAGAAGTAGAAATCGGCGCCCAGTTTGTCCATCTTGTTGACGAAGCAGATACGGGGGACGTCGTACTTGTCGGCCTGGCGCCACACCTGCTCGGACTGCGGCTCGACACCCTCTTTGCCGTCGAACACCGCCACCGCGCCGTCGAGCACGCGCAGCGAACGCTCCACCTCGACGGTGAAGTCGACGTGGCCGGGGGTGTCGATGATGTTGATCTGGTTGTCGCCCCAGAAACAGGTCGTCGCAGCGGAGGTGATGGTGATACCACGCTCCTGCTCCTGCTCCATCCAGTCCATGACGGCGGCACCGTCGTGCACTTCACCGATCTTGTAGCTGATGCCGGTGTAGAAGAGGATGCGCTCGGTCGTCGTCGTCTTGCCGGCATCGATGTGCGCCATGATGCCGATGTTGCGGACCTTCGTGAGGTCGGTCAGCACGTCCTTCTGTGCCACGGCTAAATTCCCACTCTTTCGCTTCTAGTTAGGTGTGTCGTGCCGCCGCCCGCAGCCTCTTCGCCACGCCGGCGCTGAAATCACCAGCGGTAGTGCGCGAAGGCGCGGTTGGCCTCGGCCATCTTGTGGGTGTCCTCGCGTCGCTTGACGGCGGCACCCAGGCCGTTGCTGGCGTCGAGGATCTCGTTCGCCAGGCGCTCGACCATGGTCTTCTCGCGGCGGGCCTTGGAGAAGCTCACCAGCCAACGCAGCGCCAGGGTCACCGAACGGTCCGGACGGACCTCCACCGGCACCTGGTAGGTCGCGCCGCCGACGCGGCGGCTACGCACCTCGAGAGCGGGCTTGACGTTGTCCAGCGCGCGCTTGAGGGTGACGACCGGATCGGTGCCGGTCTTGTCGCGGGCCTGTTCGAGCGCACCATAGACAATGCGCTCGGCCAGCGATTTCTTCCCGTCCAGCAGCACCTTGTTCACCAGCTGGGTGACCAGCTGCGACCCGTAGACGGGGTCGTTGACCAACGGACGCTTGGGCGCGGGTCCCTTGCGCGGCATCAGCTCTTCTCCTTCTTCGCGCCGTAACGGCTGCGGGCTTGCTTACGGTTCTTGACGCCTTGGGTGTCCAGCGACCCGCGGATGATCTTGTAGCGCACACCGGGCAGGTCCTTCACACGACCGCCGCGGACGAGCACCATCGAGTGCTCCTGCAGGTTGTGCCCTTCGCCCGGGATGTAGGCGGTGACCTCGACCGCGCTGGTCAGACGCACGCGCGCCACCTTGCGAAGCGCGGAGTTCGGCTTCTTGGGGGTGGTCGTGTACACGCGGGTGCACACGCCGCGACGCTGCGGGCTGCCCTTCAGTGCCGCGGTCTTGACCTTGGCGACCTTGTCGTGGCGACCCTTGCGGACCAGCTGGTTGATGGTTGGCATGTACCGGCTTTCTGTGTTCCTCGTCGTGTGACGGTCGTGCTCGAAATTGCTTTTAAGTTCTGTCGTACTGCGGTTTCACCCGGTTGCGCTACCCCGCTTCCGGGCGTGTCGCATGCGGCCGCCGCGTGTACTCGGAGTAATTTCCAAGGCACCCACGGCGCAGACATGCAAATTGGCCCGGCGTCTAGGCAAGCTTGCCGAATCCCCGACATGCGAGAACCACAACGCGCCTTGTCTGCCAGGCACGACGGTCCACAATACCAGGGCCGCGGACCTCGACAAAACCCGCTGACCTGCGGCTCTTGCTCGCAGACCTGTCACCGCGACCGCATACCGGCAGCCAATCTCATCACCATGTCGGTGAATACGACGTCGGTGTCGATGCCGTTCATCACCCCGGTCATCTCCAGGAGCACGAACCCGTGCATCGCCGACCAGAACTCCAGCGCCGCATAGAACGCGGCCTCGTTGTCGAGACCGTAGGCCGACAGCACCGCGATGACGGGGGCGGCTGCGGCGTGGGTGGCCTCGGTGAACTCGGGGTCGTCACCGCCCAGCGGCATCCGGGTGAACGCCGAGTACCGGCCCGGGTGGTGGTGGGCGTAGCTGCGGTAGGCGCTGGCCATGACCGTGACCGCGTCGTCGGGCGTGCGGCCCTGACCCACCGTGGTGAGCATGTCGATGATGTCACCGACTACGCGCATCCGCACCGTGCGGCGCAGGTCGTCGAGGCTGTGCACGTGGTTGTACAACGACGGGCCCTTGGTGCCCAGCTGATTGGCCAGCGCGTTGATCGTCAACGCGTCCCAGCCTTCGCGGTCGAGGAACGTCAGGGCCGCGTTGACGATGGAGTCGCGGCTCAGCCTCGCCGATCGCGGCGGCCGAGCTGCCATTCGTCATCCCCCTGGTCGGTACCCGACCGGCCGCGGAAGCAGCCGGGTCAGCGAGAAACTCTAGCTGCTCGCCGCAACCGGCCTGCTCTGGCGCTCAGTTCACCCGGTCCTGGCTGAGCTGGGCGAGCTCATCGACGATCCCGCACAGGTCGGGCAGCGTGGCCGAGTTCATCGTCTGGATCGACCAGGTGATGACGTCGTCGCCCTTGGCCACGTAGATGCTGCACGCCGTGTCGTCGAAGGCCATGAACCCGTCGTTGCCCTCCATCGCCAGCTCGGTGACCTCCCGGCCGGCCAGCCCCTCCAGTTCGCGCTCGGTCGCCATGTCGCTGCCCCGGTACCACCAGGTCGAGATCCCCATCCCGGCCCCGACGCTGCCGATCATGGTGTTCTCCTGCCAGAAACAGCCGGCGTCGCCGATCACCGCCTGCTTGAACAGGTTCGACCCGACCACCCGCTCGATGTCGGCCGTCGTGACGCCGTTGCAGTCCGCACTGTCGAACCCGGATCCGGGCTCGGCGCCGGTGGCCTCCTGATCGGGGGCCGGGGCGCCGCCGCAGCCGGCCAGCACCACCGCCGCCCCCACCGATGCGGCAAGCCGGGCCGCGACGCGCGCGCCGCGCATGTCAGAGGTCCGACTGCAGCGTCGCGGCCATCAACTTCTGCGCCTCCGCGCACGGATCCCCGGTCTTCTGCCCGCGCAGCTGCACCCACCAACTCAACACGCCGGTGCCGGCGGCCGCGGTGACCGAGCACGCGGCACCGGTGGTGTCGCGGCGGGCGGAGAAGGCCTTGTGGCGTTCGACGTCGAACTCGGTGATGACGGCACCGCGCGCCTCGGCGAGCCGACGTTCCCGCTCGAGTTCGCCGGTCTCGAACCAGGAGAACGTGACATCGATCGTCGTGGACGAGCCCGACCGGGACCGCCGCGCCAGGATGTACTGGCACACCGCACCGCTGTAGGGCCGGGTCACCTCGGCCGCGCCGAGCGTCTCCTGCACCGAGCTGTCGTCGAGCAGACCGCACCGGTCGTCGACGTATCCATAGCTGCGAGTGGCGTCAACCGCCTCGGACTCGGCGCGCTGGGCCGTTCCGGTCACGGTCTGCGAGCACGCGACCGCGGTCGCTGTCACGGTGACCGCGGCGAGAAAAATCTGTGGGACACCTCGGCGCATCGCCGCTCACGCTACCGAGCACCGCCGCCGCGGGCGACCCGTATCAGCACAAGGACCGAACCCGGGAACGGCGCCGCCGACGGCGACCGGCATCGTAAGCTTTCGGTGGCTGTCGGGGCCGCACGCGGACGAGCAAAGGGGTGCACCGTGACAACAACGGCTGCCACGATCGTGGGTCGGGCACTGACCGTCGGCACGGTGACGGCGTCGGCCGTCCTGCTGGGCGGGGCGCCGGCCGCGCACGCCGTCAACGGCGACACCCACATCACCGGACAGGGCGTCGTGCAGACCTTGGACTGCAACAACGGCACGCTGCACGTCAACGGCACCGCCAACCAGATCAACGCGCTCGGCACCTGCTGGGCCGTGACGGTGCAGGGCTCGTCGAACGTCATCGTCGCCGACAACGTCATCAACGACATCACCGTCTACGGATGGGACCAGACCGTGCTCTACAAGAACGGCGCACCCATCGTGTGGGACCGGGGCCGCGAGCTCGGCATGACCAACCGGATCAACCAGGTGCCGGCCTGACATGCGCCGCAGGATCTGCGCCGGGATCGTCACAACCGCGGCCGCGCTGGCCCTGACCGGGTGCGGCTCGGGCGACCAGGACGGTAGCCCGACGGTGACAGCGGGCACCTCGGGCGCCCAGGTGGAGATCGGCAACACGATCAACTACGGGTCGTTCGGCACCACCGCCGACCTCGACTGCGGCGAGGGCAAGTCGCTGAACATCGGCGGGTCCAACAACACGCTGACGGTCAGCGGAGCGTGCGCCAACGTCAACATCGGCGGAGCGGACAACAAGGTGACCTTCGAGCGGGTCGACAACGAGCTGACCGTGGTGGGATTGAACAACACCGTGACGTATCAGCAGGGTGAGCCGACGGTCAACGACACCGGCACCAACAACAGCATCTCCCAGGGCTGACTCTCAGGCCTTGGCGCCGTGACGGCCTGCGCCGGCCGCGAACCGGGAAGCGCCCTCCAGTGATTCGGCTGCCACCCGGGACATGCTGCCGAACTCGAAGTCCATCGCCTCGGCCTCCGGCCGGCCCCATTGGTGCAGCACCGACAGGCGATCCGCACGCAGGCACTGCTGAGGCAGGTCGGCGAGTTCGGCGGCCAGTTCCTCGGCCTTGTCCCGGGCCTGGCCTGTGGGCACCACCCGATTGGCCAACCCGATCGACAGGGCTTCCTCGGCTCCCACGGCACGGCCGGTCAAGATCAGGTCCATCGCCCGGCTGTGCCCGATCAGGCGGGGCAGCCGTACGGTGCCGCCGTCGATCAGCGGCACCCCCCAACGCCGGCAGAACACCCCCATGGTCGCGTCCTCCTCGACCACCCGCAGATCCGCCCACAGCGCCAGTTCCAGCCCTCCGGCGACGGCGTAGCCGCTGATCGCCGCGATCACCGGTTTGGACAACACCATCCGGCTGGGCCCCATCGGGCCGGGACCGCTGCGGTGCACGGGGTTGGACTCAGCGGTACCGAACGCCTTGAGATCGGCTCCGGCGCAGAACGTGCCGTTGTCGCCCCACAGCACCGCGACCGCGGCGCTCTCGTCGGAGTCGAAGTCGTCGAACGCCGCGTGCAACTCGGCGGCGGCCGGGCCGTTGACGGCGTTTCGCGCGTGCGGGCGGTTCATGATGACCGTGGTGACCGCGCCGTTCTTCTCGACGCGCACCCCGCCTGCCGAATCGGTCATTTCGCCTCCATCAGGTCGACATCGTCGCGCCGCGCGACCAGTTCGGCGGCGAAGTCGTGGTAGGCGCGGCGCAGCGCGACGCCGGGCCAGTAGGTCGGTAACAGCTCGTCGGGCAGCACCGGATCGGTGAGCAGGTGCCGGACGATGCCCGCCGCGGCGACGAAGCGTCCGGGAATGTCGCGCGCCGAAGCCATCTCGTCGAGCAGGGCATGTCCGGAGCGCGCCCACGCGGGCAGATCCCACAGCAGAGCCGCCAACTGAGTCGGAGCGTCGTCGCGGGCGGTCAGCGTCCGGACCCGGTCGCCCAGCTCCGGGACGGTCTCGACGTCCAGGTTGGCCGGACGCATCCATATCCCTTCGCGCAGTTCACCGAACCGCCGGTCCTGCAGGGCCGTTCGCAGCGCGGCCCGGGTGCGCGCGTCACCGCCGACGCTGGTGACGACCACCGTCCGCCACGAACCGTCCCAGGGGCGGGTGTGTGGGTCGATGGCGTCGTCCTGGCGCCGCTGCCGGGCCAGCAGGCGGTCGGACAGCCGGTAGCCGTCCGCGGAGCGCACCAGGTCCCCTGCCCCCACCATGCGGGTCAGCGCGACCCGCACGGTCGGCTCTTTGAGATCGAAATCCGCTGTCAGCCTGAGTAACTCACTCGCGGTTGCCGAAGCGGGGTGGGCCCCCAGCAGGACGCTGAGCACCACTGAGCGAGCGGTCATCCGCGACAGGGTCGCCACCGTCACACCCCGGAGGCCTTCCGGCCGTGATCGCCGAACGGCTCGTCGCGGCGGCGCACGGCGTCGCGGAAGCCGTGCTCGCGGGCGTCGGCGACGAACGCGTGCCCTTCGGGGGTATGTCGCGCCACGCCGTCGAACACGGTGGAGATCATCGCGCTGTTGGCCACGCCCTGGTTGTACAACGCGCTGTTCATCGCGAGCTTGACCATGATCAGTTGGTTGACCGGCACCGCCGCGATACGTTCGACGAGCCGTTCGGTGCGTTCGTCGAGGTCCTCGGCGGCAGGGGCCTCCACGGCGAGTCCCCACTCGGCGGCCTGCGCCCCGGTGAGGCAGTCACCGGTCAACAGAAGGCGTTTGGCGCGTTGATCGCCCAGACGGTGCGCCCACAGCCCCGCCGCGGGCACCCCCCACACCCGGGTCGGGGGGTAGCCGATCTTCGCGTCGGCGGCGGCGATCACCTGATCGGCATGCAATGCGATGTCGGTGCCCCCGGCGATGCAGTACCCGTGGATCTTGACCACCGTCGGCTTGTCGGCGTGCATGAGGCTGGCGAACCCGCGGACGAACCGGCTCATCATCTGGTAGTCGATCATCGGGTCCCACGGCTGGTCGGGCAGATGGTTGACGGCCTGGGTGCGCCCCGACAGCACGGTGTCGCGGTAGGGGCTGCCACCACCGGCCGGTGACGATCCCTCGGCGTAGGCGGACAGGTCGAACCCGGCACAGAATCCTTCGCCGCGCCCCGACACCAGGATGACGTGCACGTTGGGGTCCAGGTCGGCCCGCTCCACCAGCGCCGAGAGTTCCAGCGGCGTGTCGGCGATGATCGCGTTGCCCTTCTCCGGGCGGTTGAACGTGATGCGGGCGACCCGGTCGGTGACCTCGTAGGTCATCGTCTTCAGATCGTCGAAGTCGACGTGCCTGATCGCGTGGGTCATGCGGTCAGGCCCCTCTCCCCGCGAGCGCGCGCGTCTGCACGCGACACGCCGCGGGGTTCTGGCATCGGGTGCGTGCTCACGCCTTGACCAGCGCGCGTTCGAGGACCGGCGCGAGGTCCAGACCGGTGGGCAGCGTGCCGAACGCCCCGCCCCACTGCCCGCCCAGCCGGCTGGCCAGGAACACCTCGGCCGTCGCCGGGTGGCCGTGGCGCAGCAGCAGCGAGCCCTGCAGCGCCAGCGAGATGTCCTCGGCCACCTTGCGGGCCCGGTACTGGATCGTCTCGGCGTCGCCGAGGGACAGCCTGAGCTCCTCGACGCGGCGATCCTGCCGGGCGTCCTGCCCCTCGGTGCCCGCGAGCTCGTCGAACAACACGTCGATGCATTCGGGTTTGGTCGCCATCGCGCGCAGGGTGTCCAGCGCGCTGACGTTGCCGGAGCCCTCCCAGATTCCCATCAGCGGGGCTTCCCGGTAGAGCCGCGGCATCCCGGAGTCCTCGACGTAACCGTTGCCGCCGAGGCACTCCATCGCCTCGGCGGCGTGCGGAGTCGCACGTTTGCACACCCAGTACTTGGCCGCGGCCAGACCAATGCGGCGCAGCAGTGTTTCCCGCTCGTCGCCGCGCACCGCCCGGTCGGTGGCACCGGCCATCCGCATCGCCAGCATCGTCGCGGCCTCGGCCTCGACAGCGAGGTCGGCGAGCACGTTGCGCATCAACGGCTGATCGATCAGATAGGCGCCGAACGCTTTTCGGTGCTGCGCGTGGTGGATCGCGCGGGTGAGGCCGTTACGCATGCTGGTCGCACTGCCCAGCGTGCAATCCAGCCGGGTCAGGTTGACCATCTCGATGATGGTCGACACCCCGCGGCCCTCCTCGCCCACCAGCCACGCGGTGGCGCCGTCGTACTCGACCTCACTGGACGCGTTGGCGTGATTGCCCAGTTTGTCCTTCAGCCGCTGCAGGAACATCCGGTTGCGGCTGCCGTCGGGGAGGATCCGGGGCAGGAAGAAGCAGCTCAACCCGCGTGAGGTTTGGGCGAGCACCAGGAAGATGTCGCACATCGGCGCGGAGGTGAACCACTTGTGGCCGGTGAGCCGGTACGTCCCGTCACCGTTCGGCACAGCCTGCGTGGTGCCGGCCCGGACGTCGGAGCCGCCCTGCTTCTCGGTCATCGACATGCCCGCGGTGATGCCCGCCTTCGTCGTGGGCACGGCAAGCACCGGATCGTAGGCGCGGCTGGTCAGTAGAGGTTCGTAGACGGCCGCCAGCTCGGGGTTGTGGCGCAGCGCCGGCACCACGGCGTAGGTCATCGATATCGGGCAGATGTGGCCCGGCTCGGGGGTCCACACCGAGGTCTTGGCCGCCCGCACCACGTGCGCACCCGGCCGGTCGTCGGCCCAGGGGGCGGCGTGCAGGCCGTGGCCGACCGCCACTCTCATCAGCTCGTGGTAGGCGGGGGCGTACTCCACCTCGTCGATGCGGTGACCGACGCGGTCGTGGGTGTGCAGCACCGGCCGGTGGCGATCAGCCAGCTCGCCCCATCGCTGAGCCTGCACCGAACCGGAGAGTGCGCCCAGCTCGAACACCTCGTCGGTGCCCCATTGACCGCCTTCGCGGATCAGCGCCTCGGCCAGGACGGGCGAGGTGGCCGGGTTGTAGTTCTCCAGCGGCGGAACCTGGTTGGTGACGACATGCGTGTCGGAAACAGCCATGACTGGCAGTGTTACATTTTTTCTGCAGTCACACAACGAACTGTAATACGCCCTGCCCCGACATTCCGCGAGCGTGCGCGTCTGAACGGCGCCACGCGTGCAGTGACCGCGCGTCGGTGTCCGCATACTTGTCCGATGAAACCCAACTCCGTCGTGGCGGCGAGCTCCCTGCACCTCGAACTGGAACCCGTTCCGGCCGAGCAACGCGTCGACGGGACGCCCGGCACCGCAGCCGCGACGCTGACCGACTTCGGCGGGCTCGAGGTCGGGATATGGGAGATGACGCCAGGGGTCATGCGCGACGTCGAGGCCGACGAGGTGTTCGTCGTCCTGTCGGGCTCAGCCAGCGTTGACTTCGTCGACGGCAGCCCGTCGCTGAGTCTCGGACCCGGCGATGTCGTTCGGCTCGCGGCGGCGACGCAGACGGTATGGACGGTGCACGAGACTCTGCGCAAGGTCTATCTCACGCAGCTCTAGCGTGGCCGGCTCACGCGACCGGACA
>CAXEZH010000065.1:0-13232 GCA_964000695.1 uncultured Mycolicibacterium sp.
GCCGCCGTCGACGACAGCCAACTCGACCGGGTCCAGGCGATCATCCGGGGCATGACGCCGCAGGAGCGCGCCGACCCCAAGATCATCAACGCGTCGCGTCGCCTGCGCATCGCCAACGGCTCCGGGGTGTCGGTCTCCGAGGTCAACCAGCTCGTCGACCGCTTCTTCGAAGCGCGCAAGATGATGTCGTCGATGGCGGGCCAGATGGGAATGCCGTTCGGCCGCAAGAACACCCGCAAGGCGGCCAAGGGCAAGGGGAAGAAGGGCAAGAAGGGCGGCAAGGGCCCCACCCCGCCCAAGACGCGCAATCCGCTCGGAGCCGGCATGGGCGGTATGCCCGCCGGTTTCCCCGATCTGTCGAACATGCCGAAGGGGCTCGACGAGTTGCCGCCGGGGCTCGCCGACATCGATCTGTCGAAGTTGAAGTTCCCGAAGGGGAACTGATGCGGCTGCACGTTCGCGGCAGAAGCCTGCCCGACGGTGAGCCCGTTGAATGGTGGTCAGTCGACGGCGTACTGAGTGCCGAACCGGTCACCGGCGCGGAAACCGTGTTTGATGGCGGCTGGATCCTGCCCGGTCTGGTCGACGCGCACTGCCACGTCGGACTCGGTCCCGGCGGTCCGATCGAGATGCACGAGGCGGTCGAACAGGCCGAAACCGAGCGCGGGGTCGGGGCGCTGCTGCTGCGCGACGCCGGTTCACCCACCGACACACGCAGTTTCGACGACCGTGCCGATCTGCCCCGGATCATTCGGGCTGGCCGCCACCTGGCGCGGCCCAAGCGCTACCAGCGCGGGTTCGCGATCGAACTCGAAGACGAGTGGCAGCTGCCTGACGCGGTCGCCGAACAGGCCCGGTGGGGTGACGGCTGGGTCAAGTTGGTCGGTGACTGGATCGACCGCGACCTCGGCGAGCTGGCCCCGCTCTGGTCGGACGAGGTGCTCAAAGCGGCGATCGACGCCGCGCACGCCAACGGTGCACGCGTCACAGCGCATGTGTTCAGCGAAGACGCGCTCCCGGGTCTGATCCGGGCGGGCATCGACTGCATCGAGCACGGCACCGGCCTGACCGAGGACACCATCGACCTGATGGTGGAGCACAGCACGGCCTTGGTGCCGACGCTGATCAACATCGACAATTTCCCCGACATCGCCGCGGGGGCGGGGAAATACCCCAAATATCAGCAGCACATGCTGGCGCTGCACCAATCGTGTGCCCAACGCATCGGCGCCGCCCGGGAAGCCGGGGTGCCGATCTACGCCGGCTCCGATGCGGGCAGTGCCGTCGCGCACGGCCGCATCGCCGACGAGGTCGAGGCGCTCAAAAGCATCGGCATGACCCCGACCGACGCGCTCGGCGCGGCCTGCTGGGATGCCCGCCGGTGGCTCGGCCGTCCCACCCTCGAGCACGGCGCGTCGGCGGATCTGGTGTGTTTCGACGACGATCCCCGCAGCGGACCCGAGGTGCTCGCCCATCCTGCGCTGGTGATGTTGCGCGGGACGGTTTTCTGATGCCGCGAGCGTGCACCTACCGTAGTGCTGCGTGTCGACCGACTACCGGGAACGCACGTTCGCGGCACCCGATCACTGGCTGAAGCCCCAATCGAGAAGTTCGATGGCCTGGCCGTAGAGGTCCCCGCTGCCGTACATCTGCACCACGACCAGTCGGCGGTTGCCGCGCTGCGCGGCGCCGACATAGGTCTTGCGGGCCAGGTTGGTGTAACCGGTCTTACCGCCGAGATCACCGGGGTATCGGGTCAGCAGTTCGTTCTGGTTGTGAATCGTCTTGCCGGGGAACTGCGCTGACGGAGAGCGCATGATGTGGGCGATCAACGGATATTGCAGCGCCGCGCGCATGATCACCGCCAGGTCGTGCGGTGTGGTCACCGACTCCCATCCGGGGCCGTCGAGGCCCGACGGTGACGAGGCCTTCGTGGCCCGCGCACCGACCAGGGCCGCTTTGCGATTCATCGCCGCCACGGCAACCTGCTGACCCCCCAGCATGTCAGCGAGCATGTTGGCGGCGTCGTTGCCCGACACCATGAGGATGGCTTCGAGCAGTTGGCGGGTGGTGTAGGCCTGCCCCGGTTCCAGGCCTACGCAGGAGCACTCGACGGTGGTGTGTGACGCGTTGGCCCGGGCGAAGCTGTCCGGGCTCAACCGGTCCAGCACCGTCATCGCCAGCAGCACCTTGATGGTGCTGGCCGGGGCGTAGCGCCCGTAGGGATCACGGCTGGCCAGCACGCGTCCGGTGTCGAGGTCGGCCACCAACCAGGCCTGGGCCGGGCCCCCGGCGGGGACCGACTGGGCGGCAGCGGGTTCGGGCTGGGCGTAGGCCCAGGGAGCCGACGACAGCTGCACGCCCGGCAGGACCGCGCAGAGGGCGAGCGCCAGCCCCGCGAATCGTCGTCGCACGTGTCGCGACGCTAGTGACGCCAGGACTCGCTAAGCGCGCGATCCGGTCACCATCGGGTATCGGGCGTTTGAGCTCACAGACGGCCGACGCCGGAACCGGGTGGCACGGCGAAGCCCCAGTCGAACAGGGCGGCCGCCTGGTCCCAGTACGTGGGCTCGCCCTCCTTGTTGAGTCCGTGCATCATCGCCACGACCAGATTTCGCCCGCCTCGTTGGGCGCCGCCGACGAACGTCTTGCGGGCCAGGTCGGTATAGCCGGTCTTGCCCCCGAAGGTGCCCGGGTAGCGCACCAGCAGTTCGTCCTGGTTGACCAGCACGCGGTCGCCGTCGCGGGTCGGGAAGACCGCGCTGGGTTGGGCGGTGATCTGCGCGAACACCGGATTGGCCATGGCGGCGCGGAAGATGACGGCCAGGTCGCGGGGCGTCGACCAGATGTCGATACCGGGGCCGTCGATGCCCGACGGCGACCCGGCGTTGGTGCCGTACGCACCGAGCAGAGCGGCCTTGCCGTTCATCTTCATCAGCGCGGCCTCACGACCGCCGAGCATCGTGGCCAGCGTGTTGGCCGCATCGTTGCCCGAGACGAGCAACATGGCTTCCAGTAGTTGCCGGGCGGTGTAGGTCATGCCGGGGGTGACCCCGGCACAATTGCACTCCACCCGGGTGTCGGCCTCGTTGGCCACGACCGTCGCGTCGAGCGGCAGCTCGTCGAGGACCGTCAGCGCGGTGAGCACCTTGATGGTGCTGGCCGGGGCGTAGACCGCATGCTCGTTGCGTCCGGCCAGGATCTCACCGGTGTCCATGTCGGCGAGCACCCAGGCCTCGGCGGGGCCGCCGGGCACGGGCATCGATCCGGCGGGTTGGCTCACCCCGGCGGCGGGCACTGCGATCGCGGTCGGTGCGGTGGGGCCGAGTGTCCCGCCGGCGAGCAGACACAGCGTCGTCCCCAGACACGCGAGAAGCCTTGTCATGTCCGGTGAGCCTAAACCCCGCCGTGGATCGTGTTCAATCGATGCATGCTGAGCCTCGAGGAGATCTCCGACCGGCTGGAAATCCAGCAACTGCTGGTCGACTACTCCACCGCGATCGACCGGCGCCGCTTCGACGACCTCGACGCGGTGTTCACCCCGGACGCCTACATCGACTACCGCGCGATGGGAGGGATCGACGGTCGCTACCCCGAGGTCAAGGCCTGGCTGGCCGAGGTGCTGCCGAACTTCCCGGTGTACTCACACATGCTCGGCAATCTGTCGGTGGTGTTCGACGGGGACACCGCGAGCTCGCGGGTGATCTGCTTCAACCCGATGGTGATCGACGCCGAAGCCAAGCAGATCCTGTTCTGCGGGCTCTGGTACGACGACGAGTTCGTCCGAACCGCAGAGGGGTGGCGGATCACCTCTCGGGTCGAGACGAAGTGCTTCGACAAACTACTCTGACCCGATGTGACCGACGTCGATGACCTCGTCCCCGACTCCACCGTCCGGAACATCGAACAGGCAATAGCGCGAAGCGCTTTCGCGGAACTCACCGCGTTCATCAGCCCGTTACCCACCGGTCAGATCGTGGCCATCCTGGAGCGACTCGACAGCAACGAGCGCGCCGTCGCCTACCGGATGTTGCCCAAGGGGCGCGCGCTGGAGGTGTTCGAGGTTCTCGACCCCAGCCTGCAGAGCGACCTGGTGCTCGCCCTGCAGGACGAGCAGACCGCCGAGCTGTTCGCCGACCTGGATCCCGACGACCGTGTTGAGCTGCTCGACGAACTGCCGGCGAACCTGGCCCGCCGACTGCTTCAGGGCCTGCCGGCCGACGAGCGGGACATGACCGCCGAGATCCTGGGCTACCCGCAGGGCTCGATCGGGCGGCGGATGAGCCCGGAGTTCGTGCGGGTGCGCCCCGAATGGACCACCGCCACCGCGTTGACCAAGCTCAGCGACCACCTCGACGACGCCGAGACGGTCTACACGCTGCCGGTGACCGCCGACGATCGAACCCTGATCGGGGTCGTCAGCCTCCGCGAACTACTCAAAGCGGCTCCGGGGACGACGGTGGGGCAGGTGATGCAACCCGCCCAGTGGGTCCACGCCACCGACGACGCCGAGACCGCCGCCCGGCGCTGCGCCGACCTGAAGATGCTGGCGCTGCCGATCGTCGACCACGAGACGCGGATCGTGGGAATCCTGACCGTCGACGATGCCCTGTCGATCCTGGAGGACGCCGACTCCGAGGACCAGGCCCGCATCAGCGGCGTCGAGCCGCTGCGCCGCCCTTACCTCACGGCCCCGGTGCTGGGGTTGATGCGATCGCGGGTGGTCTGGCTGTTGGTGCTGGCGGTCGGCGCGACGCTGACCGTGCAGGTGCTCGAGGTGTTCGAGGAGACGCTCGCCGAGGTCGTCACGCTGGCGTTGTTCATCCCGCTGCTGATCGGCACCGGTGGCAACACGGGAAACCAGGCGGCCACGACCGTGACCAGGGCGCTGGCACTCGGCGACGTCAGACCGCAGGACCTGGGCAAGGTGCTGTTCCGTGAGTTCCGGGTGGGCCTGTCGCTGGGTGTGGTGCTCGGGGGGTTGGCGTTCACGATCGTCTCGCTGATCTACGGAGTCGACATCGGGACCGTGATCGGGCTGACCTTCCTGGCGTTGTGCACGATGGCAGCCACGGTGGGCGGGGTGATGCCGTTGATCGCACGGGCGATCCGCGCCGATCCGGCGGTCTTCGCCAACCCCTTCATCTCGACGTTCGTCGACGCCAGCGGCCTGCTGGTCTACTTCTTCATCGCCAAGGCGGTTCTCGGGATCTGACCGTCGCGATTTTCTGCCGAGCGCCGCGGTCTGGCACAATGGGCGGCTGTCCGGGCGCGGTGTCCTTCGTGGACGCGCCGCGCGCTGGTCACACACGTCAAGCAAAACCGGGTCCCGGCATCCCGCCGGCGATCGCTGAATTGCAGCGTGGCAATCACAGGAGAAGTAGTTCTACATGGCTGTCAAGATCAAGCTCACCCGTCTCGGGAAGATCCGCAACCCCCAGTACCGCATCGCCGTCGCCGACGCGCGCACCCGCCGCGAGGGACGCAGCATCGAGGTCATCGGCCGTTACCACCCCAAGGAAGATCCGAGCCTGATCGAGATCGATTCCGAGCGTGCCCAGTACTGGCTCGGCGTCGGTGCCCAGCCCACCGAACCGGTCCTGCAGCTGCTCAAGATCACCGGTGACTGGCAGAAGTTCAAGGGCCTGCCCGGCGCCGAGGGCACGCTGAAGGTCAAGGAGCCCAAGCCCAGCAAGCTGGATCTGTTCAACGCTGCGCTGGCCGAGGCCGAGAGCGGTGCGACGACCGAGGCCACGACGCCGAAGAAGAAGAAGGCGCCGGCCAAGAGCGCCGAGCCGGCCGCCGCCGAGCAGCCCGCGGCCGAGCCCGCCGCTGCTGAGCCGGCCGAGGCCTCCGAGCAGACCGACTCCGCCACCGCTGAAAACTGAGCCCCCGATGAGCTCTGTTGTCGTCGACGCTGTCGAACACCTGGTCCGCGGGATCGTCGACAATCCCGACGATGTCCGCGTCGACATGGTGACCAGCCGCCGCGGCCGCACGGTCGAGGTCCACGTGCACCCCGATGACCTGGGTAAGGTCATCGGGCGTGGTGGACGTACCGCGACCGCACTGCGCACGCTGGTCGCCGGGATCGGCGGGCGCGGTATCCGCGTCGACGTGGTGGACACCGACCAGTAACCGCCGATGGACCTGGTGGTCGGGCGGGTCGTCAAGGCGCACGGCGTCACCGGCGAACTCGCCGTCGAGATCCGAACAGATGATCCGGACAACCGGTTCGTCCCGGGAGCCACGCTGCGCGGCCGCGCCCCCCGCGGGGGACCCGAGACCGAGTACGTGGTCGAGTCCGTCCGTGAGCACGGCGGCCGCCTGCTGCTGCGGCTGGACGGTGTCGGCGACCGTGACACCGCTGACCGGTTGCGCGGCACGGTATTCCTGGTCGATTCGGCGGACCTGCCTGCCATCGATGAACCCGACGAGTTCTACGACCACCAGCTCGAGGGCATGACGGTGTCGACCTCCGGGGGACGTGTCGTCGGTACCGTCACCGAGGTCCTGCACACCGGGGCAGGGGAGTTGCTGGCCGTCCGCGCGGGTGACGGGCCCGAGGTGCTGGTGCCCTTCGTCTCGGCCATCGTCGTGTCGGTGTCGCTGGCGGACAACGCCATCGAAATCGACCCGCCCGACGGTCTGCTCGATCTCTGAGCTGGAGGATCGCAGCAGTGCAAATCGATGTGGTGACGATCTTTCCCGAGTATCTGCAACCGCTGCGGCAGTCGTTGCCGGGCAAGGCGATCGAGGCGGGCATCGTCGAGTTGGGCGTGCACGATCTGCGCACCTGGACCCATGACGTGCACCGCTCGGTGGACGACTCGCCGTACGGCGGCGGGCCCGGAATGGTGATGCGAGCTCCGGTGTGGGGCGAGGCACTCGACGAGATCTGTTCGCCCGAAACGCTTCTCGTCGTTCCCACGCCGGCGGGTCGGCTGTTCAGCCAGTCCATGGCCCACCAGTGGGCGGGGGAAACCCATCTGGTGTTCGCCTGCGGCCGTTATGAGGGCATCGACCAGCGGGTGGTGGACGACGCCGCGCGCCGGATGCGGGTCGCCGAGGTCTCGCTGGGGGACTACGTCCTGCCCGGCGGCGAGTCGGCGGCGCTGGTCATGATCGAGGCGGTGGTACGCCTGCTTCCCGATGTGCTCGGCAATCCGGTTTCGCACCAGGACGATTCGCACTCCGCGTTGGTCGACGGCCTGCTGGAGGGACCCAGTTACACCAGGCCGGCGAGCTGGCGTGGGCTGGAGGTTCCACCGATCCTGCTCTCCGGTGACCACGCGCGCGTCGCCGAATGGCGGCGCGAACAGCGACTGCAGCGCACCCGGGAGCGTCGTCCCGACCTGCTCGACTGAATCAGGCCAGCCCCTGCGGGAACATCGTGCGCACCGCTTCGGTGATGGTCTCGCGGGCAGTGGTGGCGTCGGTGGCCTGCATCGAGCCGATCGCCATCACGAACCGGCGGTCGCGGCCGATCACGCCGGTGGACAGATGCAGCCAGTCGGATCCGATGCAGCACATCCAGCCTTGCTTGACCGCGACCGGTTCGCCGGGCAGACCTTCGGGAATTCCGAACCGCTGGGGATACACGCCGCCGGGAACCATGCCGTCGGGCGCCGTCGGCGTCGACGCGGCCAGATTGCCCAGGATGACGTCGGCCTGCTCGGCGGGCAGTCCACCGGTTCCGGCGAGCAACTTGTCGTAGTAGCGCACCAGGTCGGTGACGGTGCTGATGGTGTTGTACCAGCGTCCGTTGCTCGGCGCGCGCGTCTGTGCGAGGCCGTAGCGGGACACCACGCGGTCGATGATCGCCGTTCCGCCGCTGCGATTCCAGAACACCTCCGCGGCGCTGTCGTCGGACGACCGCAGCATCACGTCGAGGGACTGCCAGTCCTCGGGGCTCAGCGTCGTCGAACCCTGCGCGACCTGCAGCAGCAGATCATCGGCGATGAACAACTTGACGACGGAGGCGACGGCGATGGTCCTACCGTTGCCGTTGGTCACCAGTTGGCCGGTGTTGCGGTCGAGCACCGCCGCGGTGATGTCTGCGCCTTCGGCGGCGGCCTCGGCGGTGGCCTGTCGCTCGCGCTCAGCCAGACCGGTGAACGCGGAGGCCGGGGCGTCGGGCGGGGCCTCCGGAAGCGGTGCCATGCCGCCCAGCGGAGCCACCACCGTCATCTGTGGTCCCGACGGCGCCGGAGGAGTGCCGTGCACGGCGGCTTCGCACGCGGTCATGACCGTCACGGCGCCCAGCAGGGCCGCGGTGGTCCGCGCCAGCCGCCACGGCCTTTGCATCACTGGATCCTCCAAAGGCGTCCGTACCATCGCTCATGGGAATATCGCTGCCGCCCACTGTTCTGGCGCCCGAGGCACCAGGGTATCGCTCGGATACCCACTTTGCGCTGCGGCGACGACTGTGGTCATGGACACGCAATGGCCCGGTCACCGGTCACCGTGACGCCGGATTTCGGGGATCGGGGCTGCGTCTGGCACAATTGGGCAGTTGTCTGTGCACGGCCGGAGACGACGCAGCGCGATCTACGCGGTGATGTCGCTTCGCCGCAGGACCCGCCCCAGACGCCCGAACACCATCGGCTCGGCATGCGCCCCTCGAGGCGTCTGCCACGAGCCGCCAACAACGAGGAAGTGCCACCGATGAACACCCTGGATTTCGTCGACCAGACGTCGTTGCGTGACGATGTCCCGGAGTTCGGCCCCGGCGACACCGTCAACGTCCACGTGAAGGTCATCGAGGGCTCCAAGGAGCGCATCCAGGTCTTCAAAGGTGTCGTGATCCGGCGCCAGGGCGGCGGGATCCGTGAGACGTTCACGGTCCGCAAGGAGAGCTACGGCGTGGGCGTCGAGCGCACGTTCCCGGTGCACTCGCCCAACATCGACCACATCGACGTCGTCACCCGCGGTGACGTCCGGCGCGCCAAGCTCTACTACCTGCGCGAGCTGCGCGGCAAGAAGGCCAAGATCAAGGAAAAGCGCTGACTCTGACCGGGTGCGCCGACACGCTCGGCACCCTGGCTACGCTGATTCCGTGACCGGACCTTCCGAACCCGACGACTCGCCCGAGCGCACGATCGAGAACCCCGATCTCGAGCACCGCGCCGATGCCGCGGAGCCGGACGCCGAGGCCGAGCAGGAGTCCGGCAAGAAGAAGCGCGGTGCGCTGCGCGAGTTCGCCATCCTGGTCAGCATCGCGCTGGTGCTGTACTACGTGATGTTGACGTTCATCGCGCGGCCCTACCTGATCCCGTCGGAATCCATGGAGCCCACGCTGCACGGCTGTAACGGCTGTGTCGGCGATCGCATCATGGTCGACAAGCTCAGCTACCGGTTCGGCTCCCCGCAACCTGGTGACGTCATCGTGTTCAAAGGACCGCCGAACTGGAGCATCGGCTACCAGTCGATCCGGTCGGACAACACCGCGATCCGCTACCTGCAGAACGCGCTGTCGTTCATCGGATTCGTGCCGCCGGACGAGAACGACCTGGTCAAGCGTGTCATCGCGGTCGGCGGGCAAACCGTGCAGTGCCGCGCCGACACCGGGTTGACCGTCGACGGAGAACGGCTCGACGAGCCCTACCTGGACCCGACCACGATGATGGCCGACCCGGCGGTGTACCCGTGCCTGGGGCCGGAGTTCGGACCGGTCACAGTGCCCGAGAACCGACTGTGGGTGATGGGCGACAACCGCACCCACTCCGCGGATTCGCGCACGCACTGCGCCAACCTGCCCGCCGACGCCCAACGCGGACTGATGTGCACCGGCGACCCCACGCCCGGGACCATCCCGGTGGACAATGTGATCGGAAAAGCACAGTTCATCGCTTGGCCGCCCGGTCGCTGGGGTGGCGTGGACACGGTGAACCCGCAGACCTGACAGGAGGCCCTGACACGTGCCGGCGTGGCCCCCGAGAATGGTGATCCGCAGATCATCGGGCCTGCGCACCTTGGAGTCCGCCCTGTACCGAGCGGGCCTGGGCCCGGTGGCCGGGGTCGACGAGGTGGGACGCGGGGCGTGCGCGGGGCCGCTTGTCGTGGCCGCATGCGTGCTCGGCCCGAACCGGCTCGAAAGCCTCGCCGCCCTCGACGATTCCAAGAAGCTCAACGAGGCCGAGCGGGAGCGGCTGTTTCCCGTGATCAGGCGCTACGCGCTGGCGTATCACGTGGTGTTCATCCCATCGGAGGAAGTGGATCGCCGCGGGGTGCACGTGGCCAACATCGAGGGGATGCGCCGGGCGGTGGCCGGGTTGTCGGTGCGGCCGGGCTACGTCCTGTCCGACGGGTTTCGGGTGCCGGGTCTGCCGGTGCCGTCACTGCCCGTGATCAGTGGCGATGCCGCGGCGGCGTGCATCGCCGCGGCGAGCGTGCTGGCCAAGGTCAGCCGGGACCGGTTGATGGTCGCGATGGACGACGAACATCCCGGCTACGGCTTCGCCGAACACAAGGGATACAGCACGCGAGCGCACAGCGCCGCGCTCACCAGACTGGGGCCGTCGCGCCAGCACCGCTATTCGTTCATCAACGTGCGGCGGTTGGTCGGAAACGGGGAACCCAGGGCGCATGCAGAACTGGACTGCGAGAGGATGCCTGAGGACATGCCGCGCGACGGCGAACTACACGAAGGACAGCTGAGTCGATGAGTGCCGAAGATCTCGAAAAGTACGAAACCGAGATGGAACTCTCGCTGTACCGCGAGTACAAGGACATCGTGGGGCAGTTCAGCTATGTCGTCGAGACGGAGCGGCGGTTCTACCTGGCCAACAGTGTGGAGATGGTGCCGCGCAACTCCGACGGTGAGGTCTACTTCGAGCTGCGACTCGGCGACGCGTGGGTGTGGGACATGTATCGACCGGCGCGATTCGTCAAACAGGTCCGCGTCATCACGTTCAAGGACGTCAACATCGAAGAGGTGGACAAGCCCGAGTTGCGGCTGCCGGAGTAGCCGCCTGACACACTGGTCGGGTGCGCACCACACCCCAGTGCTGGCTGACCGACATGGACGGCGTCCTCGTCCGCGAGGAACACGCGCTGCCCGGAGCAGCGGAGTTCCTGCAGACGCTCACCGAGCGTGAGCGGCCCTTCCTGGTTCTGACCAACAACTCGATCTTCACGCCGCGCGACCTGGCCGCCCGGCTGCTGCGCTCCGGGCTCGCCGTGCCGGAGGAAGCGATCTGGACCTCTGCGCTGGCGACCGCGACGTTTCTCGCCGACCAGCAGCCGGCCGGTTCGGCGTATGTGATCGGTGAGGCCGGACTGACCACCGCGCTGCACGAGGCCGGCTACACGCTCACCGACACGTCGCCCGACTTCGTCGTGCTCGGCGAAACCCGCACCTACTCGTTCGAGGCGATCACCAAGGCCGTGCGCCTCATCCTCGGCGGGGCGCGATTCATCGCCACCAACCCCGATGTCAGCGGCCCGTCGGCCGAGGGGCCACTGCCGGCCACCGGGTCGGTGGCCGCGATGATCACCAAGGCCACCGGACGTGACCCGTACTTCGTCGGCAAGCCGAACCCGATGATGTTCCGCAGCGCCCTCAACCGGATCGAGGCGCATTCGGAGAACACGGTCATGGTCGGCGACCGGATGGACACCGATGTGGTCGCCGGCATCGAGGCCGGCCTGGAGACGATCCTGGTGCTGACCGGGTCGACAACGATCGAGGACGTCGAGCGCTATCCGTTCCGGCCCAGCCGGGTACTGCCGTCCATCGCCGAGGCGATCGAACTCATCTGATCTGTGCCGGTATCCGCCGCAGCAGCACGGGTACACCCCGGAGATGAGCAGCACGACCATTCCCACCCTGGCCCTGAACAACGGCGTGCACATCCCGGCGATCGGGTTCGGCGTCTACCAGACCCCACCCGAGCAGACGGTCGATGCCGTGGTGACCGCGCTGCAGACCGGATACCGCCACATCGACACCGCCGCGATCTACGGAAACGAGCGTGAGGTCGGCGAGGCCATCCGACGGTCCGGCGTGAGCCGTGACGAGGTCTTCATCGAGACGAAGACCTGGATCACCGACTACGGCTACGACGCCGCGCTGCACGCCTTCGACAAGAGCGCGGGCAAGCTCGGTGTCGACCAGATCGACCTGCTCATCCTGCACCAGGCCTTGCCGGGGGAGTTCCACCTCACTGTGGCGGCCTACAACGCCCTGGAAAAGCTGTACGCCGACGGCAAGGTGCGTGCCATCGGGGTGTCGAACTTCATGCCGGCACATCTGCGCCGGCTGCTGGCCGAAACGGCCACTCCTCCGGCGGTCAACCAGATCGAGGTGCATCCGTACTTCCGCCAGTCCGAGCTGCTGGTCTTCGACAGCTCGCATGGCATCCTCAACCAGGCCTGGTCGCCGATCGGCGGAATCACGTTCTATCGCGACGGCGCGCACAATTCGACGCTGGAGAATCCGGTGATCGCCGACATCGCTGCCGAGCACGGCAAGACTCCGGCGCAGGTGATGCTGCGCTGGCACCTGCAGCAGGGCCGCCAGGTCATCCCCAAATCAGTCACCCCGGCCCGCATCGCCGAGAACTTCGGCGTCTTCGATTTCGAGCTGACGACCGATCAGCTCACCGCGATCGACGGGCTGGACACCGGGATCCGCGGCGGACCCGAGCCCGAGGATGTCACCCGCGAGAAATTCGGGGTGCCGATCCCCGAAGCCTGAGGCACTGCGGTCGGACGCCGGCACCGCTCCCTAAACTCGGACCCCGTGACCGAATCAGCTTCTGCCGAGGCCGACCCCACCCGTCCGCTGGCCGGGGTGCGCGTCGTCGAGATCTCCAGCTTCGTCGCCGTCCCCCTGGCGGGTATGACACTGGCGCAGCTCGGGGCAGACGTACTGCGGGTCGACCCGATCGGCGGTGCCGCCGATTATCACCGGTGGCCGCTGGCCGAATCCGGCGACAGCATCTACTGGGCCGGGCTGAACAAGGGTAAGCGGTCGCTGGCGGTGGACATGCGCGCCGAACAGGGGCAGCGGCTCGTCGCGCAACTGATCGCTGACTGCGGGGTGTTCATCACCAATGTCGCTGGCCGGCAATGGCATTCCTACGACACTCTGCGGGCTGTGCGGCCGGATCTGATCCAGGTCGAGGTGTCCGGACGTGCCGACGGCGGCACGGCCGTCGACTACACCGTCAACGCCGCCATCGGTTTCCCGCTGGTCACCGGGCCCGCCGAGCTGGCCGAGCCGGTGA